>CAZIMJ010000285.1:0-7611 GCA_964540205.1 uncultured Eubacteriales bacterium
GTCACCTGGGTACTTCGTGTCCACTGTGGGGGTAGATGAGGCCAAGATTCTCAAATATGTGGAATGGCAGCAAACCCAGGATTTAGGTCAAGCGAAGCTTGAATTTTAGCGAGTGCCACGGCTTTAGCCGTGGGTATCTACATCCCTATTCAAATTAGCAAAAAACATGCCAAAGTTACCTCCCGGGATTTTTAAATACTTGTTCAGCACTATATGTCCATTCTCGAACTACTTATGTACTCATCTGAACAGAAATAAAAATTCCCCATATCCACTTTACAAAAGAGTACATCCGGGATTTCAGCGGTTTATAATGTGTCGCTTTTGTCCCCCTTTCTGCATAACTCAATACAGGCTGTCGGAGTCTATCACGTGTTCAACCGTGTATTTTCCCCAAGAAAAAGTAATCGCCACAGCGGACACATTCGCTATGACTATTCCCATCCACACCCCGTTTAGTCCTAATCCAACGGTGATTCCCAGAAGATAGCATATGGGCACCTGCAGGATAATCGTCCGCAGGATGGTCACGATCAGGGAACGCGTGCCTTTCCCTATGCCCCTGAACATAGCAGAAGTGAGCATGCCCAGAGGCACCGTCGGGTAAAATACGGCCGTGATCCTGAGAAACGCGACCAGCTCCTCTTGGATATGGGAAGCTTCTTTGGAATAGCTGAAAATATAGCTTATTTGACCGGCAAAAAGGGCCACCAGAATTCCCACGGATAGCTCGATGAGCACCCCGATTTTTACAGCGTATAAATAGGCTGTTTTTAGTTTTTGTTTGTTTTTCGCCCCAAAAGCCGCTCCAGTCACAGAGACCACTCCTGTAGCCATTCCCATAAGAGGGATTGTCCCCAGCATGACAATGCGCCATCCACTGGTAAATACAGCTACTCCGTCTGTGCCCCCGGCTTTAATAACCACCACGTTTAGTACGATCATGGCTGCTGACATAGAAAGCTGGGCTAATGAGGAGGGAAATCCGACCGAAAGGATCTCTCTCAATATGCCCATATTCGGCTTAAATTCCTTAAAAGTGATTCGAAGGTAAGTCTTTTTTTGGGAAAAAAGCCAGTAGAAGAATAAAACAGCGGATATGGCAATGGAAATCAGAGTGGCCCAGGCCGCTCCCACCACCCCCAATTTGAATCCATAGATGAATAAAGGATCTAACCCGATGTTCAAACACGAACCAAGAGCTAATCCATACATCGCTTTTTTGGCCGCTCCTTCACCTCTGAGAATCGCACTGGCGATATGGGAAAATACGAGTATGGCCGCTCCGGCAAAAAGTATCCGGGCATAACCGGCGGCCATTTGTCCCACTTCTCCATTTCCCGACAGAGATCGGAACATACTCCCTGTAAAAGGAAGAGCGGAAATACTGATCACCAGGGCAATACCTATAGCGAAAATAATGGTGTGAGCGGCTGTGTTTTCAGCCACTTTTTTATTTCGTTCCCCGATTCTGCGGGAAATCGCCGAACTCCCTCCTACTCCGATTCCTGCCCCAAGTGCGACGATAATGATAAAAAAAGGAAAGAACAGGCCCACTGCAGCCAGCTGGTCGGCTCCTAATCCTGCCACCCAGATGCCGTCTGCAATGTTGTAGAGAGCCTGAAGCAGCATAGCCAACATCATCGGACCAGAAAGCTTCAAAATCGCTTTTTTGGGATCGCCCAAAAGGATCTTGACCCCTTCGGTCATATATTTTTCACTTTCCATGATCGTTTCTTTTTCAAATCCTACTTTCGTGCAGGAAGATAGGGATTTTGCATAAGTGAACAATATACATAAGCATGACGGGAATGAAAAGGGACTGGACTACAATACCCGGAAAACAAGGATGGCGATTGATAGAGCCTCTTTTAAGGTCACTTTAAGACTTTCTATAAGTTCTTTGCGAGATTTTTCCTGACAATTCACTCCAGACACTTCTTCAATCCATCCAATCCACCATCTTTTTTTATAACTGCGGTGTACTGATTATTCATAGGAGCACCTCTGTTTGCTTTCCCCATGATAAAGTAACAGTAAGAAAATTTCACTGTTGCACCTGGATTCTAAAAAACGTTGTCTCTTTTCTGATTATAGCTTGCAAAATGACAAGGATGTCGATAAGGTAATACTATATTTTAAGCATGTTATTAGTGGGAATCACTACAAGAAGACGGTATTGTGGATGTATTTCTCTCAAAATATAGCATGCAGTATTGTAATTGTTAGATGAACCTGGTCGAGGCCTGCGGGCTGTTTACGACGAAGAGGAGGTCGGTATGAAGAAGTTTCTGGCTGTAATGGCAGTTGCCGTGTTGTTGCAGGGGTGCACCGAAAAGCCTTCGGGCAAAACACTGTCGGAATATTTTGACAACTCCGGGCGCGCTGACGTGCTCAGTGGTGGCGTGAGGCTCATCCCCATCGAGACACCTAGCGGCACCTTCCGGGTCTGGACTAAACGGGTTGGAAATAATCCGACGATGAAGGTCCTACTGCTTCATGGTGGTCCCGGTGCGACCCACGAGTATCTCGAGGCGTTCGATTCGTATCTGCCTGGAGCCGGCATTGAATACTACTACTACGATCAGCTTGGCTCTGCGTACTCCGATCAGCCGGATGTCCCTGAGCTGTGGGAAGTCTCAAGATTCGTGGACGAGGTGGAGCAGGTCCGCCAGGCCCTGGGTCTCGACTCCAGCAACTTCTACCTATATGGACATTCTTGGGGTGGAATCCTGGCTATCGAGTACGCTCTGGCGCACCAAGAGAACCTGAAGGGGCTGATCATCTCCAACATGATGGCTAGCATTCCTGCCTATAACGAGTACGCCCGGGACGTGCTGATGCCCTCCATGGATCCCCGGGCACTGGCGGAGATCCAATCCTTCGAGGAAACCGAGGATTACGGTAACCCGAGGTACATGGAGCTTCTCATCGAGCAGCATTACGTAAACCACTTCTTACGTATGCCGGCGGATGAATGGCCCGACCCGGTGAATCGCGCCTTTGCTCGGATCAATCCCAAGATCTACATCCCCATGCAGGGACCTAGTGAGCTGGGAGCCAGTGGCAAACTAGTGGATTGGGATCGTGCGGCCGCGCTCTCAGAAATCCGCGTGCCAACCTTGGTCATTGGCGCGAAATATGACACGATGGATCCGAAGCACATGGAGTGGATGGCAGGGGCGTTCCCAAACGGTCTTTACCTCTACTGTCCCAATGGCAGCCACTGCGCAATGTATGATGACCAAGCGACCTACTTCGAGGGCTTCATCAAGTTCATTCGAGATGTGGATGCCGGACGTCAATGAGCAGCGGTTGAGAGACCAGGGGTTGTAGTATGATCATGATGGGTAATAGGGCCATCTTAAAAGCGGCTGAACCTGATAGTCCTTCCTGTCACGGTCCGTGCCTGCGTCGCACGTCCCGCGCCAGTCGGACCTGAAGGTAAGCCGCAGTCCGTTAGACCTATCGAAAATGAATTCAATACAACAATTTTAAATGGACTTCTAATATGCAATTAGAGGTTACTACTCAAGAACCTGATATGGCACATGATATGATGTTGGAATCTGGTTGGCAGGCTGCTGCTGATAGGATATTATACTGGCTCAACGAAAATATTATTTAATGAATGTAATAATTTAGTGAGCTGTGCTGATAAATTAAGGGATACGTTTTGTGAACATTAAAAATGCCGAAGCAATTATTGATTATATAGCGCGCATTTCTTTAAAGATGAGATGAAGAAAAGGAGATAGCATGTTGGAATTGTCTTGTTCGTTGTATCGGGTTTTCTGGCAGTAACAGGTCTGGTTATTGTTTTTGGCGAAAAGAGAGAGAGGCCCGGTGTAATAAAGAAAGGTGTGTTCGGAGTTATCCGGCATCCAATATACTTGAGCGAGATTCTACTTTATCTTGGTCTTCTGATGATGAGTTCATCACTTGCCGCCACATTCGTTTGGGGTATCGCGATATTATTTTTGCACTACATATCAAGGCATGAGGAGAGGTTGTTGCTTGCGCGCTTTGGTGAGGAATATAAGCGATACATGCGGGAGGTACCAATGTGGATCCCGAGGTTGTGGAAAACATAGATTTACTCATTATTAATATGTAAAATTCTTAAAACTGGGGGTTTAGATGAGAAAAACCTTAATATTAAGCTTGATCTTAGGTCTGTGTTTTGTTTTTGTTGTTTCCTTAACAGCCCAAGATGACATCACCGGCTCCATTGTGAAGATCTACACGGTCTACAACAAACACAGCTATTTCCGCCCCTGGCAGATGGAAGGGCAGAGGAGCGCCACGGGATCGGGCTGTATTATCGATGGCCATAGGATTCTGACGAATGCGCATGTTGTGGCGGATGCGACTTTCATTCAGGTAAAGAGAGCAGGGCAGGCCAAAAAGTACATGGCTGAGTTGGATATTGTGGCCCATGAGTGTGAGCTGGCTATCTTGAAGGTGAAGGATGAATCGTTTTTTAAGGGTGCTGCGCCCCTTGAGATCGGAGACCTTGCAGAGGTCAGAGACGACGTGGCTACCTTTGGTTTTCCTGTCGGGGGAGAGGAACTCGGGATCACAGAGGGTGTGGTTTCCAGAGTGGAGATTAAGGAATACACACACAGTGGCGCCGAGTTGCTTTCGTGTCAGATCGATGCCGCCATCAATCCGGGGAACAGCGGAGGGCCTGTGTTCAAAGAGAACAAAGTCGTTGGTGTGGCCTTTCAGTCCGCTTCTGAGGGAGAGAACATCGGCTACATGGTGCCGGCTCCGGTTATCAAACATTTCCTCAGAGACATCGAGAATGGCCAATATGATGGGATACCGGAATTGGGGATCTCTTATCAGCCTGTTGAAAACCCGGATATGCGTCGCATGTACAGCATGAAAGAGGATTACAGCGGGGTGTTGGTGAACAAAATCTTCCCGGAATCGCCTGCAGAGGGAGTATTGCAATCCGGAGATGTGATCCTTTCTGCGGATGGAATAGATGTCGCCAATAATGGGACCATAAATTTCAGGAATAATGAGAGGACCTCTTTTGCCTATGCCATACAGAAAAAGTTTATCCATGATGTCGTATCTTTTGAGATTTTAAGGGATGGCAAAGTGATAAATGTGGAGGTAACGCTCGGTGTGCCTGTGAACCATTGTTTGCTTGTGCCCCATGAGCAGTACGATCAGGAGCCCACATTTTATGTAGTGGGTGGATTGGTGTTTATGCCTTTGACCTATAATTATATCGATGTGAGAATCAAGGATGATGATTATTACTCGGATAATTTCTACAATCTCATCCCTTACTATGATGATGGAGAGCCCAGTAAGGATCGGAGGGAAGTGGTGCTGTTATCAACAGTTTTGGCTGATGAGCTGAATGTGGGGTATCAGGAATTGCAGGATATCGTGATCACTTCGGTGAACGGTATGAATATATCCACCATAAAGGACTTGGTGAAAGCTGTGGAGGGGAACGAGGACGAATTCCATATGTTTATCGACAAAAAAGGCAACCGGATCGTTCTAGACCGGCAAAAAACGGATGAGAGGCAGGGGAGCATTTTGGAAAAGTATAAGGTTGGATCTGACAGGTCTGAGGATTTGAAGGGGATTTGAATGGCCTGCAATGAGGGAAGATAAAAGAGAATAATCCATGGGATCAGCAATAATTGCGGTGTGTGAATGTGGGTATACGGCCGAGTCGGCGATTGGTGGAGGAATGGCGACATTTAAGGAGATTTGTTATTTTCCGGCATATTGTGAGGTCTGTCTTGAGCTTGTTGAGGCGAATTTATTGGCAAAGCCTGTGGAGTGCCCGGTGTGTATGGGGACTCAAGTCATTCCATATGATAATTTGAAGCTCATTGGAGAAATCGGGGAAGAAGAGATTGAATCGTGGAATATGGAAGAGGATCTGGGCCGTGAGCTTGTTTTGACTGATGGGACATATTTCTGTCCCTCATGTGAGGAATTTAAGCTTCGTTTCAAACATGGTATGGTTAACTGGGATTAGAGGGGGCATCCTAGAATATACTTGTATAATACTAAAGTGAAAATTCTGTAATTTAGAGTTGACCAAAGACTAAGATCTTGAATATGGACAAAGAAGAACTCAAAGCACTGTGGTGGTGGATCAAGTGGATCCTGTTTTGGGGTTTGGTGCTGCTGATCTTTGGCGTTCCCTGCTTTTTGTTTTTCTAACTCCCAGTTACAAAAATTGGCGATTTTATGAAATTTTATAACCTGCAGTTATAAAAATCGGGATTTTCTAACCTACAGTTATAAATAATCCTTATTTCTCCTTTTATTCTCCCACGGAAGGTCAGTCCTACCGAAGTAGTCGTAATTTGTGGTTTGGCGGTAGATGGGGTGCGAGAGATCGAACTCTCCTTGAATCCACCCGTCACATTTTAACAGGCATGATACTAAGGTTCTTTTTGTAGGTCACTCCGATGGAATATTCAGCACTTTTGTAGACATTAAGCGTCAGATCAGGTATTTTTTAAACGGGATGGGCATACCTTACCAACTCATCGGAATTGGGATAGGATTCCTGCTTGGAATATGGGCGTTTATATTGGCAGAGACTGTCAAAGGCCGGGCTTTCATTTCAATAACAATGATCCTCATATTTTTCCTTCCTGTTGTGTGGCGTCGTCCAGCCTCTGGATTTATATCTTTTATTGGATGGATCGTCTTTGGTATTGGATGCTTCATCTTCATCAAATGGCGTGGAGTTGGGATTAGGTAACCTCGGCGGCTGTATCACCTATTTTGCCCGTGTAACATAATACAATTGACACCTGATAGACATGTTCTTCCAAAATATACTTTTAGATTGTCATGTTCAGACGCAAATTAGAACTCAGCTCAACTTACACATAGGGGAAAAATCGCACAGGGATCAGAGCTGTTCGGGAAGGATTTTCTGAATAATTTATGGGCTAACAAAATTATAAGTTGAACCGGAAAACTCAGAAGGGGCTAAAGCCACGTTCATTCCAAGATGGAGACTATGGTCGGGAGGACGGCTGTTGTCAGCGTGTTCGGGGCGCAGGTTGCTACGGTGAGCTAGTAGGAATTAGGATTCTACAACAAGCAATTGCACCTGATATTCTTCCAGTCCATACCCAGTTTTTCCCAGACTTCGATGCTTTCTTTGCAAAGAGCAACGTCCTGGTAGCTGTATTTATCTTCCAGATAATCTATCAAATAGGAATAAATCTCAGATCTCAAGGTGAGGTCTACCTTCTTTCCCCAGTTTGAATATTCTTTAAGAAATCCAGTCCACGATTTATCATTTGTTCCGTTGATGGTGCTTTGCAGCCCTCTCAAGGAGCCAAATGTGATTCTTTCCGGAATAAATCTTGTAAATATTTTGTCTATAAGGTCCCTGTAATGCTTCTCCCAATCCTTAACCGGTACAAGTGGGTCTATTCGGGCTCTTACAGTATAGCCGCGATCATGCAATTTTTTAGCCGCTTCTAATCTTTTTAATGGAGAAGGAGCTCTTTTCTCCCACATGTCTGCGACAGCCATTGCGTTAAGGCTGAAACTGAATACGGCCTGTTTCGCAGAAGGCATCGCCAAGATATTATTGATGTTTGT
>CAZIMJ010000286.1:0-7009 GCA_964540205.1 uncultured Eubacteriales bacterium
GAAATCCAAAATTTCCTGTCCAGGAGGTATAGAAATGGCAAAAGAAATGAAAAAGATCATGGTCACTGGAGCTGTAGGCCAGATCGGGTCAGAACTCACAATGGCCCTAAGAGAAAAATATGGCAATGAAAATGTGCTTGCCACGGGACACAGGACACAACCCAGCCCAACACTTCGCGACTCTGGACCCTTTGAATTCATCAATGTCACCAAAAAAGAGACTATTGATGAAGTGGTCAAAAAATACAACATCGACACGATCTACCACATGTCAGCGATCCTCTCTGCTGTTGGAGAGAAGAATCCCAAACTTGCCTGGGATGTCAACATGAACGGCACGTACAACATTCTTGAAATTGCTCTGGAATATGATATGACCAGAATCTTTATACCCAGTTCGATAGCCGCATTCGGCCCCGAAACTCCGCTGGACAACACACCTCAAGAGACGATCTTAAGACCAAAGACGATGTACGGAGTCACCAAGGTAGCAGGCGAGCTGCTCTGTGATTATTATGTCAAGCGTTTTAACATGGATATCCGTGGCTGTCGATATCCGGGCATTATCAGCTATGAAACGCTCCCTGGTGGAGGCACAACAGACTATGCCGTTGCCATCTATTTTGAAGCTGTCAAAAACAAAAAATACACCTGTTTTGTCAGGGAAGACACGAGGTTGCCCATGATGTACATGCCAGATTGTCTGAAGGCATCTCTTGATCTCATGGAAGCCGACTTTTCCAAACTCAAGCATTACTCGGATTTTAACCTGACAGCGATGAGTTTTTCGGCCGGTGAGCTCGCTGCAGAGGTCAAAAAGCACATCCCCGAGTTTACGTGCACTTATGAGCCAGATTTTCGTCAAGACATCGCCGATTCCTGGCCCAATTCCATCGATGATTCAGCCGCTCGTGAGGAATGGGGATGGAAGCCCAGTTATGATCTGACTGCGATGACCGAAGATATGCTGAGGATTCTGACACAAAGACATACCGAGGGTAAACTCAACTATTAAATATTGTCCTTTAAATATGGAGGCAGTGCGAACGCTGCTTGATGAAGGTCCCGGTTATAACACTTGAGCCCGGGCGGAGGATCTCTGTGAAGAACCAGAGGATCGACGTTATCGGAGAGAAAAGTATAACACCAGCTTCCTCCCGGATAGGAAGGGGCGGGGCCCACGTAAAACCGGACTGTTTTAAAGATCTCTTGAAAAGTCGCTGAACATTGCTTGATGAATTCAAGATGATAAAGGGGAGACCCGATCTGCGCGACGACAACGGCCTCCTCTCCGTTGAGACGTTTTTTCGCTGTCTCATAAAAATCTCGCCGATGCAGGGATACAGAGGGCCCTACAGGTTCAGAAGAATCCACAAAGATAATATCGAATGTCCTCTCTGTCTCCTTTAAAAACTCAAGGCCGTCCGCGATGATGAGGTCGACTCTTTTGTCTCTGAGGCAGGGGGAGAGCCACGGAAAATATTCTTTCCCGACTTCGATGACCTGAGCATCGATCTCCACATGACAGACAGACTCAACGGGATAGCGAAGGATCTCTTTGAGGGCGCCACCATCGCCTCCACCGATAACCAGTATGTTTTGAGGGGAAAAATGGGTCGTGCATGCAGGATGAACAAGCATCTCATGGTAAAAAAATTCATCCTTCTCTGTAGTCTGGACAAGCCCATCCAAGAGAAGGATTTTTCCGAATGACTCATTTACGAAAACCTCAATTTTCTGAAAGGAGGATTGCTTGCTGCAGAGGAATGAGTCTACGGTGAAAAAGAGTCCCGTAGAAGAGGTATGATATTCCCGAATCTCCTTGATATCCATGTCTTTATCTTTTGTTGGACAGGTCATTATATTATTCCCAAATAAACGGCTTTCGGTCAGTCAGCACTCTCCCCTTCTTTTGATCTTTGACAAGATAGCCGGGCAGTGCAAAAAATCCTGTGTGAAGTCCGTCATGATAAAACTTCAATCCTGTGATCCCCCTCGAATCGGTCCTTTTCTCTAAATCGCTCTTATCCAGATCAAGAGGATCCTCTCTTTTGGATGCAACAACAAATCCCCAAGGGCCGCCGAATGAAAACACAAAGGTCCAATATGGCCTGACTATGGGGAAAACATGGCCCAGAGTTTTTGCACACGAAGTGAAAAATTCATTGGAGGTGGGGTCCGTGCTCCCCGCTTGTAGGACAAACACCCCATTATCATCCAGTGTTTTGTTGACTTTTTCATAAAACTCCTTAGTGAACAGGTAAACTGAAGGGCTTTCCTCGAGGGGCTCAGTCAAATCTGAGATAATCACATCGAATTTGTCTTGAGTTTCATCAACGAACCCACGAGCATCTCCGATAACAAGGCGAGTTCGCGTATCCTCATAGGCACCCTCAGACCATTCTGGGAGGTGTTTTTTGCAGATCTCCACAAGGTCTTCATCGATGTCCACCATCGTGATGCTCTCAACCGTGGAATGTCTGTAAACTTCTCGCAGAGTGGCCCCTTCTCCCCCGCCGAGAACGAGTATCCTCTGAGGTTTCGGGTGGGTCATCATGGCCGGATGGACGAGGGATTCATGGTAGACATATTCATCAACCTGAGCGGATTGTATTTTTCTGTCTAGGAAGAGGACCTTCCCAAAAAGAGCATTGGAGAAGCATTGGACATACTGGTATTTTGTCCGGCCCTCAAAAAAGATCTTTTCCACCTTAAATTTTCGCACATAATCATGTGTGAAGGCCTCGGTATAAAACAACTCCTTATCCGTCATGGCCTCAATTATACCAGCTAATCCTTTGAACAGTAAATGGCAAAATCTGGAACATGGAAGCATCTTCAAAACCGTGCTGAATGACGTTTAGAGTGTTCCAATTAGTGATTTCGAAAACACTCTCAGTTTCCCCAGCGAGGAAACTTCGCTCGGATCCGGGCTTCCCTCACATCTCCCCATGGGAGATGTACCATGCCCGTCCAGCCCTTTTCACGGTTTTCTCCACCACATAATTGGAACACTCGATTACGCAATGTGATTCCTGCCAGCACGGCTTTTTGCGGTGCTTACTAGGGATATAAAAATATAGACCCGCCAACAAAATTTTGATATAGTTTACATCCCTAATTCTTGACAAAAAAGGAGGATAAAGATGTACGGCAAAACCAAAGACGATTTAACGAACGAGATCCAATCCATCCGTGATGCCGGTCTTTACAAAGACGAGAGGATCATAATGACTCCCCAAGGTGCAGAGATCGAAGTCAAGGGCGGAAAACCTGTCCTGAATTTCTGCGCAAATAACTACCTGGGACTATCCAGTCATCCCAAAGTCATTGAAGCGGCACATAAAACCTTAGACGAATGGGGATACGGGATGAGTTCTGTTCGCTTTATCTGCGGCACACAAGACATCCATAAAATCCTCGAACAGAAGATCTCTCAATTTCTCCAGACGGAAGACACGATCCTCTATGCGGCCTGTTTTGATGCCAACGGAGGAGTTTTTGAACCTCTTATTGGGGCTGAGGATGCCATTATCACAGATCAGCTGAATCATGCATCTATAATCGATGGCATTCGCCTCTGCAAAGCTCAAAGATACATCTATAAGCATGCAGACATGCAAGACCTCGAAGAGAAACTCAAAGAGACACAGGACCTAAGATACCGGCTAGTAGCTACGGATGGTGTTTTTTCGATGGATGGCGACATTGCCAAGCTGGATGAGATCTGCGACCTCGCAGAAAAATACGACGCCCTGGTCATGATCGACGACGCCCATTCCACAGGATTTGTGGGTAAAACAGGAAGAGGAACACCAGAATATCGCGGAGTGATGGGACGAGTGGATATTATCACAGGAACGCTCGGCAAAGCTCTCGGTGGAGCCTCAGGCGGATTTATAGCCGGGAGGAAAGAGCTCATCGAACTCTACCGGCAGCGCTCAAGACCCTATCTTTTCAGCAACACACTAGCTCCTGTGGTTGCTGGCGCATCCATCGCAGTTTTCGACCTCCTCAGTGAGACAACAGAACTGAGAGATAAGCTCGAGGAAAACACAACATATTTCAGAGAAAAAATGGCTGAAGCTGGATTTGATATCACCCCGGGAGTCCATCCTATCGTTCCCATCATGCTCGGAAAATTCGAGAATGATGCCCAACTCTCGCAGGATATGGCCAGAGATCTCCTGGAAGAGGGAATTTATGTCATCGGTTTTTATTTTCCGGTTGTTCCGAAAGGGCAGTCCAGGATCAGAGTCCAGCTCTCTGCCGCTCATGACAGACATCATCTGGACAGAGCTATCGAAGCATTCACAAAAGTAGGGAAAAAGCACGGCGTTATTTCTTAATTAGATTATTGTCAATAATTCACGAGCCAAGGTTGCTGCAGTGGCAAGGCAGTGGCCCATGGTTTTCGGCAGTTTTTATGAATATTGAGATTCCAGGATAACCACGGCGATCGCGAGATCTTTTATATGTGAGATCGACACCTGAATGTTCGTCACTCCCATCTCGTCCGTAATCTTCTTGACAGTACCGGAGAGGACGAGATCAGGCTTCCCCTTTTCGTTGTTCACAACTTCGATCTCTTTGAATGTTACGCCCTCTCTCCAGCCTGTACCGATGGCCTTGAGAAGGGCCTCTTTCACAGCAAAGCGCGCAGCATAGTTCTGGACGTAATTCTTCTTGTGTTCGCAGTATTCGATCTCACCCCGTGTAAAGATCCTTTCTTTGAACCTTTCTTGTTTGGATAACAACCTCTCTATGCGCTTGACTTCTATGATATCTGTACCAGTCCCGACGATCATTTTTTGATTTTCTCCATGGTGATCCCCGTGTAACCATAAAAAATCGAGACGACGGGGTTCATCAGGTTCAAGAAAGCATAGGGAAGATACACAAAGGGATTTACTCCCAGAGTGGCCCACATGAAAGCCCCACAACTGTTCCAGGGAATAAGGGGTGAGGTGAGTGTTGCCGAGTCTTCCAAAACCCGCGACAGGTTTTTGGGGTGTAAATTATGCGCTTCAAAGGCATTCTTGTACATCCTTCCTGGAATGACGATGGCGATATACTGGTCAGAAGCGATCGCATTCATAGCGATGCAGCTCAAGACCGTTGTCGCTACTAGCGAGCCGGTTCTCTTCACTCTTTTGAGCAACGCCTTGGCCAACAAATCCAACATACCCGTTCTCTCCATGATACCGCCAAATGAGAGAGCACAGATGATCAAGGCCACTGTTTCCATCATGCTCATCAGTCCCCCACGCGTGAGCAGATCATCCACCATAGTGACTCCTGTCTCTGAAACAAAACCCGTCTGAGCGGCCTCGATAACATCACTTAGGGATCGCGACTGGAGGAGCATTCCAAAAATGCCTCCAATAACAGTTCCTCCCAGGAGTGCGGGTAAAGGCGGGATCTTTTTCACGACCATTACGATAACAAGAAGGGGAGGAATCAAGAGTATAGGGTGAATAAAAAAATTCTCTTTGAGCGTAGAGAGGATTGTTTGGATATTCTGAGTATCGAGGACCCCCCCAGAAAATCGAGCACCGAGGATTCCATAAAGAACGATGGAAAGAATATATCCTGGAGCCGTAGTGTAAACCATATGCCTGACATGAGAAAACACATCTGTTCCAGCAACTGCGGGTGCCAGATTTGTCGTATCGGAAAGTGGGGACATCTTATCACCAAAATAGGCACCGGACACGATGGCTCCAGCGACCATCGACACAGGTATTCCCAATCCTTGACCGACGCCTACGAGGGCGACTCCGACGGTTCCAGCTGTCGACCAAGAAGATCCTGTCCCGAGAGAGACAATGGAACAGGTGATCAGAGTGGCTACAAGAAAGATACCGGGAGATAAAACTTTTAAACCGTAAAAGATCATGGAGGGAACGATCCCGCCTGATATCCATGTTCCGATCATAGTGCCCACGACCATTAAGATGAGGATAGCTCCCATGGCCAAGTTGATCCCTTGAACCATACCCTCATGAACCTCTTTCCAGGGATGTTTGAAAAATATGGCAATCCCGGCCGCAACAGCCGCTGCAGCAATCAGAGGGATATGGGGAAGCAGTCCGAAGACTTTGATCGTCACAAACAGGGCAATAATTAAAAAGAATACAGGAATGAGGGCAGTACCCAGTTTGATCTCTTTTCTTTCGTCAGACATTTTTGTGGACTTTTAACCTCAACTCGCGAATAATCCAGGCTGAAGATCGTCTTTTATAAATAATTCAAGTTAGTGATTTTACTGGAATGATTCATAAAAGGCAACTTTTAACTTACTTGGATCGGAGGTGTGGCCGAAGAGAAAACACCGTTAGGGTCCATAACACCAGGATGACCAAAAAAAACTGACATCTACCTGAAAGTCACTCCGATACCGAAGGTCAGAATAAGAACACAGATAGCTCCCAGGCCTCATCCCAAACGCGGGGCCAGACCTTTCAAGAACGCACGCAGAACAGCGAGCATAAGTTTTAAGGATTCGGATTTTTCATCTTGGGTATCTGGCAATTCAGGATTGCTGCGCACGGATAAAACTTATCCACAGAGGATTAAAAAAACAAGGGAGCGCATAAAAAAAGCTTCTCAAAACTGATCGAAATAACAAAAAAAAAGTTTTAATTCGTAAGGCCCCGTCGCCCAGGTAATCCCCTGATCTTTTCGAATGTCACATGGACCAAAAACCTGAATCCCCGCATCAAGTACCGGCCAAGCAACAGCATACCAATACCGAGTGCAGCTATCAACAAAGAGACCAAGATATAAATGATCGCATTGGCAACCGATAACTTTTATGAATAGCTCAGATGTAAGATGGATTATTCACGGACCAAGCTTGCAGTAGCGGCAAAGCAGTGGCTGCATATTCCGGTCGAAAGTAGACACCGATTCCGATTCAAAGCAGCCACTGATTCCGGAGCAAAGTAGACACCGATTCCGGTCGAAAGTAGCCACTTTTTCCTGGGTTCCGGAATTACTGGTGACT
>CAZIMJ010000287.1:0-8034 GCA_964540205.1 uncultured Eubacteriales bacterium
TTTCCCGTACTTCTCGGTGATGAAGGATCCGGAAAAACGAGACTCATGAGATTTGCCGATGAGATCGCGCAGAAGAAACTGGCATTCATCCTGTATGCCAAGGGATACCCATTCTGGCAGAACGAGATGTACGGTGCGGTGTTTGCAGCATTGGGGAATCTCTTCGAGTTACGCCCTTTGATCTCCGATCAGGTGTTCTCCAAGCTCCAAAACGATTACAAGGTCATCCTCAAACCCTATCTTCCTCACTGGTTTTCCAAAGAAGTCAAAACTACCAAGGAAGGAGACTCAGCGGATAGCGTAGCACTCTTCGAAGCTCTCACCCAGACGATGTTCATCCTCCGTGAAATGGGCGATGGAGTTGTGATCCTCGACGACATCGATCAGATCGATGCTCCATCGTTACAGTTTTTCGACTCTCAATTCAGCCAAGAAGAAGGCGCGGACCTGCACTTTGTATCATCGATGTTCAGTCCCGTCTTAACCACTAGTGAGGAAAAACTGCTTCTTCTCAGCGAATCAATGCCAGAATTGTCGGCCAGCGGCAAGATCATCAGATTCCCACTTGACGCTTTGCGAGCAAATCACATTCAGCAACTTATAGCCAAACTGTTCGATGGCAAGAAATTACCGAAAGAATCGGCTGAAATTTTGCTGCAAAACTCAGCCGGAAATTCGCTTTTTATCCTGGAAACTCTGAGTTTCCTCCTCCAAAACGGCAAGATTTTCACAAAAAATGGCAAGTGGAACCTTTCCGGTATAAAACCCGAAGACATCCCCTCTAGCCTCAAAGCAATGATCAAAGAACGGCTGATGTGGATGAGCAAGGAGGCCGTAACAGTCCTCAAGCTGGCATCTATACTCGGGGAAAAGATCAACCCCCGCCTTCTTGCAGAGATCTCGAAACTCAAACACCAACAGGTCCTCAGTGCTCTCAGCGATGCACAGAGAAACCTTGTCATCGAAGAAACACCGAATCCCGAAGAATACACCTTTGCCCACCGGATGAGTCGTGCTGTCCTTTATTCTCTTATGGATGACGAGGAGCGCCGTAAGAACCATCGGTTGGCAGCAAAACTCGAGCAGGAATATTCAACCGACTCACCCGAGCGGATCGTGGGTAAACTTGCTTACCATTTCCACAATGCCGGTGAGCTTGAAAAGGCCGCAGAGATGATCGCCGAACTAAAGAATCAGATGGACGCCGTCTACATCTCCAAGGGCACAAGAAAAATGCTCCAAAAGAGGATCCTCACCACATCCATGGGGAAAGAGTCTCCTCTTGACGAAGACGACCTGGGCACGGCTGTTTTGATCGCACGCGCCTTCCGCTCCACTATGCAGAATCTCCGTCTCTACCCCAAAGAGAACGAGAACGTCACGAATGCACTGAGTCAATTCATGAATCATCTGGAACCTTTTCTCGAAGAAAAAACAGAGATATTGTCCATCTCTCTGACCCCGGAGGGAATACTGTTTAACGGCCAGCCCCTTCCTCCCCAAGCTGAGGACAAGCGGCTCACTCAAGAAATGTATGCAGTTCTCAGCAGTTACGGTCTCCGCGGAGTGCTGCTACTCCGTGGCATCACCAGCGATGAAGTAGTCCAATTCCTGGAATTATTCAAGCGGCTCCCTGAAGAGGTGATAGGGAACTGGGGTGTGCTCTTGGACCGACTGAAGATATCACACATCCTTCCGGACCGGAAGGTGTTTGTCGCCGTGGGCGAACACAAGATCCTCCTCGATGAGCAAGAGCTTATAGGACAGGAGGCCTCCTTAACTGGTAAGGCCGGAGCCATACAGCTGGGCGAAGAGCAGATCAATCGACTGAAGGACATCCTTGACCAGTTTATCATAGAAAAGCAAGAATTCCTCAGAGCGCTTGAATCGAATGAATTCAATAAACAAGACCTCATGGACATCGTGGAGCTTTTAAAAAAACCGGATATTGAAAAACTGGTAAAGTCTATCGAGATCGCCAAGGATTCCTCCATCTCCACCACCGAAGCTGATGCACCTCCACCTGAAGAAGAGATCACAGAAATTCCGGAAGACCCAGAGCTTGTCAAGGCCATGAAGAAGGACATCTCTTTAGCTTTTGATGAGCTCTTTTCCCGTGAATCGAGAAGCCAAACCACGGCAATGGCATGGCTGGTCAAACAAGATCCACAAAAGCTCGCCGATGCAGCCTTTAATGCGATAAATTCTGAAATCCCATTCAAGTTTCGGCAGGTTGCAGCAGGAGTGATACAGAAAGCGGGGAAGGAAGCCACTGATGCGTTTTTAAGAAAATTGAGCCCAGGCATGGCCGTTATTTCTCTCAACAAAGTGATCAAGGTTTCCCACGTTTTTATCGGAAATCCAGAGCTCATCCGCGTGCTGAAAGAGATCGCATTAAAAGGCTCACCGGACATCCTGCCCGCAATCACTGATGTGCTTAAAGATATCCAAGACAAGGACGTGGATACTTTACTTATGGAAATATTTCCAAAGGCTTCGGGGAAGGCGCAGCGGGAAATCATCAGTCTGTTTTCCGACCGTGGTGTGAAAGAAGCGGCACCCCTTCTTCTCAAGTTTATATCCCCGCGAAAAATTTGGGAGCGCGCACCGAACCACTCACTTCAAGAGCATGTGTGCCGAACTTTGGGAGTACTCCGTTCTCAAAAGGCTGAAGGAGCGCTCATCGAGGCCGCAAGAAAACCAAAGTTGACGGCAATGTTGAAGCCAAAACCCGCTTTTGTGCGTGCGGCCGCGACTTGGGCACTCACACAGATGCCGAGAAATCCTAGAGTGAACAATGCTCTGATCCCACTCAAAAGAGACAGCTCTCCCCTCGTTAGAAAGGCTGCGGAATTATCTGAAATCATCAGGGAATAACCCATTCACTTGATTGTCGTGTTTATATTATAGCGGTACTTGCACCACTCAGGTTTAGGGTTTAATACTGCGATCTTCTTTTTCTCTTCTCCCTCTTTACTCTCTCTCTTTTCCTTTCCCTCTTTTTCCTCTCTTTTCTCTCATATTTTTTCATCCACTCACCCTTTCTCACAGACGGGATTGACTCTAAATACAATAAAATTCATGGATCTCAGACCTCTGCTCCAAGGCAAACCTGGGCACGTCTTCTTGTGGAACCTGAAATAAGCGGTACTAATATTAAAAGAATGAAACTATGTACAGGATTGTCGTCTTTGAAGATCGGTCTGTTTTCCTCTCTCCTCAATATCTCCGAAAACCACCACCACCACCGCCACGTCCTCTTCCGCCGCCGCCACCACCGAATGACCGGTCTCTTGGCGGGCGCGCCTCATCCACTCGCAAGCTGCGACCTTTGTAGTCAGTGCCGTTCAGCGATTCCTTTGCCTTTTCCGCTTCAGCTGGACTTGACATTTCCACAAATCCGAAACCTCTACCTTCGATGACTTTAATTTCTTTCACCTCACCGAACTTTGCAAACAACTCTTCCAATTCTTCCTTTGTAGCTGTGTAGCTAAAGTTCCCAACATAAAGCTTGCTTCCTTGCATTTCTTACTCCTTCTAAGGCAATCCTTATTTTGGATTCCCCTTTTCTTGGAAAGGACTTTCTCGAATGAATCCCTCTCCACTCTTTTTTGTTTCTATGCTATTCCTTTTAGACTCACAGAAAAATAGGAAAGATCGGACGCTGGAGAAGGATACCTAGGACTTAAAGGAGGGAAAAAACCTTTGTGTGGTAATAATTTTCTCTATCGTCAACTTTCTATTTCTCATGATAGTGCGATTGTCACCGCAATAGCATAAACATTCTTACACATAAATAATCAGGTGTCAATTGTTTGAGCGCACATTCGATGTGCTGAGTTGATGTGTCGACAGGATTTCCCCAATCCTATCTTCGCCTTTATGATAGAGCAACGTTCACAGATAAAACCCGACTCCAAAACCGAACACCCAGTAATTCCCCCCAAAAGTCAAAGGATATCCGGGATAGGATGATGTTCTCTCTTCGAGCATCACATACTGCACATATGCATCAAAAGTGATATTGCCGATCAGACTTTGGGTCGCGATCGAACGCGCCGGACCATCATACCCCACTCCAAAGGAAAAGATATTTCGTGGCAAAAGTGGAAGAACTGGGTTGAGGTCTTTTTCATCGAAGGGGCTCTGATGTCTTGCATATCCGATCCTTAAAGATAATTCTTCTTTGAGGTAATACTCTCCACCCAGCTTAAAACTCCAGGTGTCTTTCATGTTGAGCTCGATGCCCTCTCTGGCTCCATCAGCGGGCTCAACATTCATGTCCTCGCCTTCTGTAGGCTCAGGGAAAATACTGTCTTCCGGATCTGCAGCAACAAATTCCCACATTTTAAAACTGCTCCACCCAGTCCTCTGGACATCGGCTTGGACTGTGAATCTTTTTGCCGGCGCCAGCATGACTCCGACAACGACCTCCGAGGGGAGTGGCAGAGAAAAAAGCACTTCCTGATACGGGGCGAATTCGGGTCTGGGAGAGCCGACTTCAGGTGTATGCTCAGGGGTATCGTAATTAAATAAATATAAATGTCCACGGCCGTAGTCGTTTTTCCCTTTTAGATCTAAATCCACTTTCTTTTGATATCTCCCTCCGATCTGGAAATTGTCACTTGGCTTAAAAAGGACTCCGGCCGTAAAACCGATACCATTTCCGCTGGCATCCAGCTCGTTGATAATCCACTCCTCATATGGACCCCAGATCACGGAATGAATGTTGTGGAAATCCCATCTGACGTTTGAGCGGACGATATCAAGGCCTGCGCCTATAGATAGGTATTTGTTGATCTTGATTGCCAAAACAGGACGGATGGTAAAAACATTCAGTTCTGAATTGATGCAAAGAGGATTTCCGGGCCACTGGGAAGGCCATCTCGTCACCAAAGAATATGGAGTAAAGGCACCGATCCCGATGCTGATCCTGTCTTTATAGGTATATGCCACAAAAAGCGAGCCGATCAACTGAGGTTCCGAGCTCTGATCTGTGCGCTGAAGCTCCTCTGATCCGGCCTCTACAGTATAATTGTAATAAGTGACATTGATTCTGAAACCGAGACTTTTCTGAAAAGCAAGTCCTGCAGGATTGTAAAAGATGGCAGTCGTGTTGTCTGCACGTCCGACAAAAGCTCCGGCCATAGTGGCCGCTTTGGGGCCCATATTATAAAGGGTCACTACGGTCGCAGACAGATATCCTGCACTCATGGCCAAAACAGCAACGAATAAAATGATGGATGTTTTCTTCAACATAAATATTATTCCCTTCAATACAATCATTAAAAAAAATGTCCTCACTATAATAAAGGTATTCATTATACGCTATTTGGATGCATTTCCAAATCCGTGATCGTATCACAAGTTGCGTTATTGAGTGTCCCAATTGTGTGGTGGAGAAAACCGTGAGAAGGGCGCGACGGGCATGGTGCATCTCCCGAGGGAGATGTGAGGGAAGCCCGGAACCGAGCGAAGTTTCCTCGCTGGGGAAACTTAGGGTGTTTTCGCAATCACCGATTGCTTTGCCTGTGTTATAAGCATACACGGCTTTGAGGTCATAGAGATTGAGGAAAACAAGAGGTGAGGCGAATTTCTGAAAATTATCGTTAGAATTTGAGACTTGCATTTTGGGACGGGCGATAAGTGGGTATAAAAAAAATCCTCTGGCAGAAACCCATGCTGCGAGTCTGTTATTCCTTGATACCGCTGCTCCTTGCTTCCATCTATCTTTTCGGATGGAGGACTTTAGCCCTGACGGGGACGGTTCTGTTTCTTGGTATTATCACCGAAGCCATATTCACTTATCCGCGGGGAAAGCCTGTGACATCGGCTGTCTTTGTCACAGGATTAATCTTTACACTCTCCCCGCCCCCCACTATTCCTTTCTGGATGGCCATTGTCGGTATCGTTGTGGGAGTGGCTATCGGTAAGATGATGTTTGGAGGATTCGGCCAGAACGTGTTCAATCCTGCTATGGTGGGGCGATGTTTCATCTACATCACATTCCCTCTCCAGATGACCAACAGGTGGGGAGAACCCATTTGGGGTGGCTGGGGTGGATTTGCCCACTGGTCAGCACCGTTGGACACCGTTTCCAGAGCGACTCCTCTGGTGGAATTGCGGCATGGGGGTCTTGTCGCATGGAAAGACCTATTTTTAGGGCACACATCCGGCTCATTGGGAGAGACATCGGCTGTACTCATTCTTATCGGAGGCATCTTTATCATTGCCAAAAAAACCGCGTCGTGGAGACTTGCCCTTTCATGTATATTGGGTGGGATTTTCGGCAGCGGGATCTTACGATTGACCGGCTTTGAAAACATCCCATCACCAATCACAACGCTTCTTGCTGGGTCATTTCTTTTCGGGAGTTTCTTTGTGGTCACTGAACCCGTATCCGGAGCAAAGACCAAACCAGGCCAGTGGATCTTTGGTGGGATGACCGGTGTGTTGATCGTGGTCCTGCGCGGATTCTCCAATTTTTCGGAAGGTGTTATGTTTTCTGTGCTTATCATGAACGCCTTTGTCCCCATCCTGGATCAAACCGTGCGTCATCTTCAGATGAGGAAGAAATCAAAGACATGAAAAAACAACTCCGTTCGGTCGTCTACATGTTCTTAATCTCCCTGTTCTTTGTCTCGCTCGTCAGTGCAGTGAAACATCTCAACGAAAAAAAGATCGCTTCGAACCAGGCTCTAAAGCTTCAGTGGATAATCCTCAAAGTTTTGGATATCGAATCCGAAAAAAACACATCCGACGACCAAATATCTCGATTGTTCACGGAGCGGGTCAAAGACATCAGGGTCGGAGACAGGATTCTGTATGCGGGGTACGAAGAGGATGGACACACGATCCTGGGGTATGCATTTCCGGTAGGAGGGCCTGGATTCTGGGGGCCTATCCAAGGCATGGTGGGGGTAAATCCTGATGCCACAAAAGTCCTTGGAATCGCCTTCTACAAACATACAGAAACACCCGGCCTGGGGGGACGGATCACAGAAGATTGGTTTTCGGGCCAGTTCAACGGCCTTCGCCTTTTTCCGATAGAAGGCGACCAAAAGATATTCTATTTGAAGCCTGCGGGTACAACAGGAGCACCGAACGAGCTTGATGCCATAACGGGTGCGACCAACACCAGCTCTGCCGTTGAGGCTTTCCTGAACGACGAGCTGGATTATTTCCTCAAAGAGCTTTGGACTTCCGTAGAGGAAAGGGAATAAATGCCGAATCTGCCATCCAAAAAAGAGATCTTCCTGACGGGATTGTGGAAGGATAATCCCGTGCTGCGCCAGGTCCTCGGCATATGCTCCACTCTTGCCGTGACCAACCTGATGGTGAATACCTTTGTGATGGATGCAGGTTTGATCTTTACGGTGTGCATGTCTTCACTGACTGTCTCTCTGTTGAGAAAGTACACGCCGATGCGGATCCGCATGATGGTTCAGACATTGATCATCGCTTCGTACGTCATCATTGTGGACATCATAATCAAGGCACATTTACCCGATATCAGCGAAGCTCTGGGCCCGTATGTGGCGCTCATCATCACCAACTGTATCATCATGGGGCGTTGTGAGGCATTTGCCAGGAACAATACTCCACTGGCATCCTTTCTCGATGGGCTGGGAATGAGCATGGGCTACTCGCTGGTCTTGATCGTCATCGCCTTTATTCGAGAGCCGCTGGGATTTGGAACTCTACTGGGCATCCGGGTCATGCCAGAAAACTTTGTTCAGTGGACGATCATGATCATGGCGCCCGGAGCCTTTTTTACTCTGGGTATTCTGGCTTGGATAACGAAATATTTTCTCCCGAATGCAAAAAATAGTGAAGAGAGGACGTGAAGGACAGAGATGACTCCCATAAATCCGATGACACTGTTTTTCGCCGCAATCTTCACCAATAATATCCTGTTGACCAATTTTTTGGGGTTGTGTCCATTTCTTTCGATCTCAAGAGAGAGGAAATCGGCCATGGGTATGGGGGCTGCCGTGGTTTTTGTCATGGCCTCCACGACAGTTCTCAATAATT
>CAZIMJ010000288.1:0-2720 GCA_964540205.1 uncultured Eubacteriales bacterium
CGGCTGATGACCAGATTCCTGTACCACTTGCTGTTTGCCGGAACGATGTACCAGGGAGCCCACTCTGTACTCGTTTTACTGATCGCATCTTCGTAGGCAGTCATATAATTGTCCCAAAGCTTTCGTTCCTTCAGGTCGCCCAATCTGAATTTCCACTGCTTATGGGGTGTGTCTAACCGGGCCTGAAAGCGCTCTTTCTGTTCGTCTAAATCGATGTGAAGAAAAAACTTGAGTATTGTCGTTCCCTCATCGGCCAGTATTCGCTCAAAATCGCGGATGTGTTTGAAACGGCGCTGCCAAACTGACTTGGGGACAAGATCATGTACTCTGACAACGAGAATATCCTCGTAATGGCTCCTGTTAAAAATGACGATCTCCCCTTTCCCTGGTGTATGTTTGTGAACACGCCAGAGATAATCATGATCCAGCTCTTCATTTGTAGGGACCCTAAAGCTGGCAACCTTCAGTCCTTGCGGATTGACACCATCAAAGACATGCCGGATCGTGCCGTCTTTTCCTCCAGAATCCATAGCTTGAAGGACGATCAGGATCCTGTTTTTGTGTTCGGAATATAGCATCTCTTGAAGCTCTTCCAATCTGGCATTGATTTTTAGGAGTTCGTCCTTGCTTTTTTCTTTATCCCCTTTAAAATAACTTTTGTCATTGGGATCACATTTCCTCAGATCCACTTTATCCCCGGGCTTGACGAGATATCGCTTCATTATGGTTCTCCTTAAATCTTAAGTTAAAACCATGACTTGCATATAATGTTAGTAGGCAGTAAACACACAGTGCACAGGGAGTTTAGTTCAAGTTTAGCTTCATAGCTGCGGATATTTTAAGTGAAAATCTGTGGCATCCTGATAGGCTTTAGCCACAGCGAGGGTTTCGACCTCACCAAATAGCTTCCCTGTAAAGACTATACTCGTAGGCTTCCCTTCCACGAAGCCTACGGGGACAATAACAGCCGGGTGCCCTGTGAGGTTGGTGAGAGTCGTATTGGAATGTGTCACTTCTGCAAAGACATCCACATCTTCAAAGATCTTATTCATCTTTTCCATGAGCTTGGTCCTGTATCGATTCGCCTGGATGTATTCCACCGCCGGCACAAACCTCCTGTGCCGGAATGTATCGGGCCAGCTGCTTTTTTTCATCAGGTCATCCCGATCGCTGAGTGTGAGGTCGTCGAAAGCTGCCGCAGATTCCGTGGAAAGAACAAATCCTGTCCCCGCCACATCGATATCCACATCGATCGGAAAAAGCTCCACTCCGAGTCTGCGTATGACATCCAGCGCTTCATTACTCAATTTTTGTTTTTCCCGAGCGATCTTTTTTCTTTTTTCATCCTTGGGATTCCTTATCAGCTCCTTGGTAAAATATTTCTCATAAAAACCGATCCTTAATGACTTTATATCGAGCGCGGGATCCCAATTGAACGGATAATCAAAAAGGGTATTATCTCGCCCATCGGGCCCATAAATGGCGTGGAACACAACAGCACAATCCTCAACCGTCCGGCAGATGGGTCCGAGCTTGTCCATACTCCAGCTCAAAGCCATGGCACCGTATCGGCTAATTCGTCCGAATGTGGGCCTTAAAGCGGTAACACCGCATCTGTCACAGGGGGAGATTATGGACCCGTTAGTTTCCGACCCGATGGAAAAAGCCACACATCCGGCAGCCGTCGCAGAGGCAGGGCCTGCAGATGATCCGCTCGAGCCCCCTTCCGGATCCCAGGGATTCCTGGTCTTGCCACCATACCAGACATCGCCCTGGGCCAGAGCACCCAAGGTGAGTTTTGCGACCAATACCGCACCCGCTTCCTCAAGTCTTTCAACCACTGTGGCATCCAGGTCGATGACCTGGTCTTTATAGGGCTCGGCCCCCCAGGTGGTTTTAGATCCTCTCACTGCGAGGAGGTCTTTTGCTCCATAGGGGATGCCATGGAGAGGGCCGCGGTATTTACCGGAACTGATCTCTTCATCGGCTCTTTTTGCCTGTTTGAGCGCCAGCTCTTCTGTAAGATTCGTGACAAACTTTAATTTGGGATCATACATTTTCAACCGTGTGAGATACATTTTTGTCAATTCGGTCGAAGTGATCTGCCTGGTCTTGATCAATTTTGCCAGTTGGAGGACAGAGTAAAATGCAGCGTCTTCAATCCTGGCTGGTTTTTTCACTCCCACTACACTATGCCTGAAGGGTCTTTTCTCTGTAGGGATGGTCATCCCTGGGGGTATCGGATTAAATACCAACGCAGAATTCACGCTGTTATCGATCTTCTTCTCCCTCAAACCTCTATATATCTCGAGATTTTTGTTCAGCCGCTCGACAATCTTTTTCCGCTCTTCGGGCGTCAATTTAATACCTGCAATCTTTTCTGCGGCTTCGATCGTTTCGACAGTAATTTCCCCCTTTTCCTCAACTTCACCCGGTCGACATGCAGGCATAACAGCCGAAGTGATCCCGATAGCGGCAAAATACTCAAAAAACTGCCTCCGGTTAAATCCTAATTTTTCAGAATTCTCGCTCAATGTTTCATCCATGTTACACACCTCTTAATTACAATTAATATTTAAGATATTTTACCTGAATCATTCATAAAAAATGTCGATATTCATCATAATAGAGGCTATCTCAACTCGTGAATAATCCAGGATAATAAAAATTGGCATCACCTGTATTTACAAAGTATTTCCTGAATAGGATCGGATCAGTCT
>CAZIMJ010000289.1:0-11847 GCA_964540205.1 uncultured Eubacteriales bacterium
CAGTGAGAACCCGATCCCATGACCGACAAACGAGCGGATCACTGAAAATCCCTGAGACTCCACATGGCTCTGGATGGCGCATGAGATATCCGAAAGCCTGTTTCCCTCCTTGATCTTCGCCACGCCCATGGTGAAGGATTCTCTTGCCGTAGCGATGAGTTTCTCTGCCCGGGGAGTGATCTCTCCGACAGGGTAAGTCACCGCTGCATCTCCATAAAAGCCATCATAGACGACGCCAAAATCAAGGCTGATGATATCCCCAGAACGGAGAGTTCTGGAGGAAGGAATACCATGAACGATCTCCTCATTGATCGATGTACACAGAGAGGCGGGATATCCACGATACCCTTTGAAGGCTGGCACAGCATCCATTTCTCGGGTTCTCCTCTCCGCATATTCATTTAGATCTTTTGTCTGGATTCCTGGCTTGATCATCAGACCTAGTTCCGAAAGAATTTTTGCCACGATCTGATTACTCCGCTTCATGGATCGAATCTCTTCCTCACTTTTGTAGATGATCATTGCTCTGCTCTAATTCTCCGTTTTGTCGATCGCCTTTTCGAGAACTTCACGCACCCTGGCAAAAATATCTTCGATGGTTCCCTCTCCGTTGATCTGAAAATAATTTGTTTTGGCCTTGTAGTAATCAACGAGAGGTTCTGTTTGCTCATGATAAACCTTCAGCCTGTCCTGGATCACCTCAGGCATGTCATCATCCCTCCGGATAAGCTTCCCAGAACAGACATCACAGACATTCTCTGCTTCTGGGGTATGGCCAAGCAAGTTGTATATCATACCACAGTTCGAACAGATCCTCCGTGCACTCAACCTGTCGACAACGACCTGGTCGGGCAAATATATCTCGATCACCACTTCCCGGTGATTTTGATCTATGTTTTCCAGCTTCCGGGCTTGATTTATGGTTCGGGGAAATCCATCCAGGATATATCCCACTGCACAGTCGGGTTTTGTGATCCTTTCTTCGACCATCTTTACAACCAGGTCATCCGCGACAAGGTCACCCCGCTCCATGATCGCCTTGGCCTCCTGGCCCAGAGGAGTCCCCAGGGTTACGGCTTCTCGCAGCAGGTCGCCCGTAGAGACCCTCGGGAAGCCGTAGGTCTTGGTCACGAGATCTCCCTGAGTTCCCTTCCCGCTGCCGGGAGTGCCGAGCAAAATGATCTTCATCCCCTCCGACCTCTTATTCTCCCTCGACGCATAAAGCCATCATAGTGACGCATGACAAGCTGTGCTTCGATCTGCTGGAGGGTATCCATGGCCACACCCACAACGATGAGTATAGATGTGCCGCCAAAATAAAAATCGACACCCGCTCCCTGCGTGAACCACTGGGGCAGGTTTTGGTCCAGAAAACTCCCGATAAGGGGAAGGTTCTGCACGCGAATTCCGGTCATCATAAACTCGGGCATAGTGGCCACAGCTGCAAGGTAGAGCGCTCCAACCAGGGTTAGCCGCGAGAGGACGCCATCGATATAATCAGACGTATTCTTCCCGGGTCTTATTCCTGGAATGAATCCGCCATACTTTCTCAAGTTGTCCGCCACATCCGTCGGGTTAAAAATGATGGAGACATAAAAATAAGTGAAAAATATAATGGCTGTGATGTAAAGCAGCACATACAGTGGCATCCCCATCCCGAACTGCTGAGCGATGTTTTGGATGACAGGAATCCTGATCATTTGAGCCATTGTTGAGGGAATCGTGATAACGGATGCAGCAAAGATAATGGGAATAACTCCTCCGGTGTTCACTCGCAGAGGAAGATGTGTGCTCTGCCCTCCATAGATCTTTCTGCCGACAACCCTCTTTGCATAAGAGACGGGTATACGCCTTTGACCTCTTTCCACAAAAACAATGCTGGCACAGACAGCGACCATTATGGCAAGGATGAATATCAACTTCAGTGGCCCCATGTCTCCGGTCCGGATTTGCGAAACAACGCTCTGCATAGCCCGGGGAAAATCAACCACAATGCCGGCAAATATGATCAGCGAAATCCCGTTTCCGATACCCCGCTCTGAGATCTGTTCTCCCAGCCACATGATAAAAACGGTTCCTGTTGTCAAGGTGAGAACAGTGAGAAGTTTAAATCCAATGCCAGGATTGGGGACAATGGCGGCTCCTCCAGGACTGCGCAAAGATTCCAAAAGCATGGAAATGGCAGAGGCCTGAATAATACAGATAAAAAGGGTGCCATAACGAGTGTATTGAGTGATCTTCTTCCTTCCGAGTTCTCCTTCCTTAGACAATCTTTCCAAGTATGGCCAAACAACCTGGAGCAGCTGAAGGATGATGGATGAACTGATGTAGGGCATGATGCCCAGCGCGAAAATTGTCATTCGCGACATGTTTCTTCCTGAGAAAAGATCGATGAATCCGAATATGGTCCCCTTTTGTGCTTCCCAAAACTCCGCCAAAGCGGACGCGCTGATCCCAGGATTCGGGATTTGCGCACCGATCCTGTAAACAGCCAGAATGAGAAGAGTGAAAAGGACTCTCCTTCTCAGGTCAGGGATACTGAAGATGTTTTTTATACTATCGAGCATCGTTAACTTCCAATCAGGACTGCCTTCCCACCCGCATCCTCGATTTTTTTCTGTGCAGAAACAGAGAACTTATGAGCATGGATGGTCTTGCCAGAAGAGATGTCTCCCTGCCCCAGAATCTTGACCCTCTCTGCTTCTTTCTTTATAATGCCGGCTTCGACCAAATCCTTGGGTTTGATCTCATCCTTTGTCACCTTTTCCAATCGCGCTAGATTCACTGCACTGTATTCTTTTCGAAAGATATTCGTAAATCCCCTCTTCGGGACTCTACGGCTGAGAGGCATCTGACCGCCCTCAAATGCCCGTTTTCGTGAATATCCGGAGATGGATTTTTGGCCTTTGGTCCCTCGCCCAGCCGTTTTTCCTCTGCCCGAACCAGGACCTCGCCCTACTCTTCTCCGTTCTTTTCGAGAGTTCTTTGCAGGATGCAGATTGTTCAGATTCATTTTGTATTCAACTCCTCCACTTTCACTAAATGAGGGACCTTCCTGATCATTCCCCTTACCTCTGGACAGTCCTTGCGGATAACTTCCGAGTTGATCCTTCTCAGGCCTAATCCTTTGATGACTTCACGCTGTTTCTGTGGATGGCCGATGAGGCTTCTGACGAGTTGGATCTTGACCTGCTTCTCAGCAGATTTTGCCGCCTTTTGTTGCCCTTTTTTCGCTTTGGCTTTCGCTGGAGCCTGAGTTTTCTCTTTTACTGCCATATCATCTCCTCTTCTTTGTGTCTGATGGCAGAGATTTTCTTCGGATTTTTGAGACTTGCCAAAGCTTCCATGGTGGCGTTGGCCACGCTGATAGGATTATTGCTGCGCAGAGATTTTGTCAGGATATCTTTGATCCCTGACAACTCCATAATAACCCGCACAGCTCCACCCGCAATAACTCCTGTACCTTCAGATGCGGGCCGAAGAATCACTGTCCCGCCCCCATGCACTCCTTTCACAAAATGGGGAATCGTCGTATCCTTGAAGGGGACTTCTATCATGTTCTTTTTGGCATTTTGGACGGCCTTCGCTATGGCAGGAGGCACCTCTCGCGCTTTGCCCATTCCGATCCCCACCATGCCATTCTTGTTCCCTACTGCAACAAGAGCAGAAAAGCTCAGGTTTTTTCCGCCCTTAACGACCTTAGTCGTTCGTCTGATGGAAATGACCTGGTCCTTAAGTTCTATTCCCTCTTCGAATTTCTCTTTTATTTTGTCTTTGGCCACTCTTTGTCTCCTGTCTCAAGCACTCTGGGGCTAGAAACTCAGCCCTCCTTTTCTCATGGCTTCAGCCAAGGTTTTCACCCGACCATGATAGGGATATACGCCTCTATCAAAAATGACTGTCTTGATCTTGTTGCTCTTTGCTTTTTTTGCGACCATTTCACCCACTGTTTTCGCCGCGTCCATGTTTTTGGTATTCTTGGTCTTTGTCCCGAATTCCTTTTCCCTCGTCGAAGCCGAAAAGAGAACCTTTCCGTTTTCATCATCGATCAACTGGACATAGATATGTCTGTTACTCTTAAACACATAGGCTCTCGGCCGTTCCGGTGTCCCCGATATCTTTTTCCGGATCCTTTTTCTGATCCGTGATTTTGCATTTGCCTTTAAGGTCACATTACTTTTATACACCGCTCACCCCCGCTTTCCGTTCTTTTTTCATCAGTCTTTCACCCACATAGCGGACGCCCTTTAATTTATACGGATCAGGTTTGCGAAAGCTCCGTATTCTGTGTGCTTCCTGACCGACACGCTGTTTGTCGATCCCTTTGATCGTGATCAGAGTCGGCTTTTCCAAGACGATCTCGATATCATCGGGAATTGTGTACAATACCGGCTTTGAATAGCCCAGGTTGAGTTCCAGTTTATCATTATCCAGACGCGCACGATATCCCACCCCTACGATCTCCAGTCGTTTTGTGAATCCTGTGGAAACGCCCGCGGCTGAATTGAAGGCCAAAGTCCGGCACAAACCATGATACGCAGGAAGTTTACCGGAGTCATTATCTCTAGTGATCTTCAGCATATTATCCGTAAGATCTGCTTTGATTCCTGGCAAAAGCGGGGAATCCAGCTTCCCTTTCAGGCCCTCAAATTCAATTTTATCGGTGAAGATGGTCACCTTGACTCCTTCTGGAACGACGATCGGTTCTTTTCCAACTCTGGACATTGCTCAATTTCCTCTCAAAAAAATTTTACCAAACCTGACACAAAACCTCCCCTCCAAGCTCAAGGTTTTCACATCTTTTTCCTGTCATCATACCTTTGGAGGTCGATACGATTACGATCCCCAGCCCATCAAGGACCTTTGGGATCGAGTCCGATTTGCAGTAGATCCGGCATCCTGGTTTGCTCACACGGCTCAGTCCGGAAATCACGGATTCGTTATCTTCGGTGTATTTGAGTAGAATATTCAACACACCCTGGATATTCCCTTCCATAACTCTGAAGCTTTTGATATATCCTTCATCTTTGAGTATCTTTACGATCTCGATCTTCATTCGAGACGAAGGGATCCGCACGTCTTTTTTCTTCGCCATCGCCGCATTTCTGATTCTTGTAAGCATGTCAGCAATAGGATCAGTCATAGTCATAATTGAACCTCTCTTTGTCTTTTACCAGGACGCCTTTATGATTCCTGGGATCTCTCCTTTAAGAGCCAACTCGCGAAAACAGAGACGACACATGTCGAACTTGCGAAAATACCCTTTGGAACGTCCGCATATCCGGCACCGGTATTTTTTCCTTACAGCATACTTTGGCTCTTTCAAATACTTGGCCATACTTGACTTTTTAGACACTTTCGCCTTCCTTACAATGCCCCGCTGAAGGGCATTCCTAGTTTCTGAAGCAAAGCATATGCTTCTTTGTCCTTTTTCGCCGAAGTGACAATGGTGATATTCATGCCGCGTGACTTTTCCACCTTCGTGTAGTCGATTTCGGGAAAAACGAGCTGGTCCTTCAAACCAAGAGTATAGTTTCCTCTCTTGTCAAAAGCCAGGGAGGAAACTCCTCTAAAATCTCGCACACGGGGAAGGACGATGTTGACCAGGCGGTCATAGAACTCATACATCATTTTTCCCCGCAGGATGACATGACAGGCAATGGCATGTCCCTGCCGCAGCTTGAACGAAGAGATGGATTTCTTCGCTCTCCCCACAGCCGGCCACTGTCCGGTGATAAGGCTCAACTCCTTCTTGGCTGTATCCAAAGCTTTGATGTTCTGGATGGCTTCTCCTACACCGATGTTAATAACGATTTTTTCGAGTCTGGGCACAGCCATTTTATTGGTTATGGACAACTCCTGCTGGAGTTCCTGGACGATCTCTTTTTTGTACTTTTCCTGGAGGCGACTCATTTTTTATTCCTCATCAATTCTTTTCCAAACTTATGTCACATTTGGCACAAACCCTGGTCTTGCTTCCGTCCTCGAGTCTCTTTGTCCTCACACGCACACCCTGTGCGCACTCGGAGCAGTAGTGCATCAGGTTGGATACATGGACAGGAGCTTCCTTTTCCATGATCCCACCTTGAATATTTTTGCTCTGATCCCGTCGGATGAACTCTTTGGCAAACTTTATCTTCTCGACAATGACGGTACGTTTTTCTGGGTTCACCTTGAGGACTTTGCCTGTTTTTCCCTTGTCTTTCCCTCTAAGGACAATAACCTCGTCATTCTTTCGGACTTTCATCTTATTCATCAAAGCACCTCCGGAGCGAGGGAGACGATCTTCATGAATTTCCTCTCGCGCAATTCCCGTCCGACCGGGCCAAAAACACGGGTCCCGATGGGCTCTCCTTGGCGGTCGATGACCACAGCGGCATTGTCACCAAATCGGATGTAGGAGCCGTCTTTACGTCGAATCTCCTTTCTTACCCGAACGACAACTGCACGGATGACTTTTCCTTTAGGGATCTTGCTCTCCGGTTCCGCTTCCTTCACTGACGCTGAAATGATATCTCCGATGGTTGCAGTCTTGCCAACTCCGCCGCCGAGGGGAGTTATGCACAAAATCTTTCGCGCTCCTGAATTGTCGGCGACTTTGAGCATAGTCTCTTGTCGTATCATTATTTTTTATCCTCGTTTTCCTTCTCGATTTCAGCGGGAGAAAGGCCAACGATCTCTTTCACACGCCATCTCTTCTTCTTGCTGAGGGGTCGTGTCTCGACGATCTTGACCACATCGCCGATCTTGCATTTTTCGTACTCATCATGGACGAGAAACTTCTTGCGTCTTTTGATGATCTTTTTATACAGCGGATGTCTCACTTGGCGTTCGACAAGAACTGTCACGGTCTTTTTCATCTTGTTCCCGGTAACGACACCGACTTTAGTTGTCTTTCTCCCTTGAATTGTGTCCATTCTCTATTCCATCCCTTTATTTTTTTCTCTAAGTATGGTTTTGATGCGCGCAAGATCTTTTTTTATATTTTTGAGCTTCATCGCATTCTCGAGCTGTCCCAATGCATGCTGAAACTTCAGTTTGAAAAGCTGGTCTTTCAGCTCTTCTTCCTTGTTGAGCAACTCGTCTTCTGTCAACTCTCTGAATTCTGTGGCTTTCATCTCAGTTCCCTAATATTTCTGGTTATAAATCTTGTCCTGATAGACAGTTTGTTCGCAGCCAGCCGCATGGCTTCCTTGGCTAAAGGCTCAGAAACACCTTCCAATTCATACAAGATCTTCCCAGGTTTGACCACATCGACCCAAAACTCCGGGTCGCCTTTACCCTTCCCCATCCGGACTTCCGTTGGCTTCTTGGTGATGGGCTTCCAAGGGAAAACACGGATCCACAATTTCCCTTTTCTCTTGACATGGCGGGAGATGGCGATCCGGCCTGCTTCGATCTGACGGGCAGTGATCCAGCAGGGCTCCATAGCTTGGAGTCCAAACTCACCGAATGCCAGGATTGCCCCACGGATGGGTTTCCCCTTCATGCGGCCTCTTTGCTGTTTTCGGTGTTTTACCTTTTTTGGCATAAGCATGGTTAAATCTCCTCAACCTCCGTAGTCTGCACCGTCACTTTTTCTTTCTCTTTGTCTGAGGAGTACACCCAGACTTTGATGCCGATCTGTCCGTACGTCGTAAACGCTTCGGTAAATCCATAGTCAATGTCTGCTCTCAAAGTCTGAAGAGGCAGTTGTCCGCGAAGATACCATTCCGACCTCGCGATCTCCACACCCCCTAAGCGGCCAGAACACATCACCTTGATCCCTTTGGCTCCCATCTTCATGGCCATCTCGACAGCACGTCGCATTGCACGCCTGTAGGCGATCCTTTTCTCTAACTGGATGGCAATCCCCATCGCAACCAACAATGCATTGGTTTCCGGCTTGTCGACTTCGCGGATATCGATATAGACATCCTTGTCCGCAATGTTCTGGAGAATATTCTTGAGGCTTTCGATCTCCTTGCCTCCACGTCCGATCACAATACCCGGCCGTGCTGTATGAATGATAATTCTGATCTTGGGACCCACTCTCTCCACATCCACTTCAGATATTCCAGCATGTTTGTAGCGTTCCCTCACGATCTTTTTCATCCGGAGATCCTCATGGATCAATCGACTGTAGTCCTTGCCTTTGGCAAACCAGCGAGAGCTCCATTGCTTGTTGAAGCCCAACCTAAATCCAAATGGATGTGTTTTCTGACCCACTGTTATCTCCCTTTTCTTTCTTCTAAATAGACATGAACGTGGCTCGTCCTTTTCAGAATTCTTGCGGCTCTTCCCATGGGAACAGCTTGCCATCTTTTCCAATGAGGCCCTTGATTGACGAATATCTCAGATATGTACAGGTTGTCAACGTCCACATCGGATCCTGATTGCTGCGCATTGGCAATGGCCGAGCGGAGGACCTTTTCGACAATGGCGCTGGCCTTCTTTTTCCTGGAAAAATGGAGGATCGTCAGAGCCTCCCCCACATACCTGTCCCGGACAAGGTCTGTGACGAGCCGGCATTTTTGTGCAGAAATCCTCACATGTTTTGCGATGGCATGAGCAATAATATTTTCTTTTTCCATTTTTACTTCTTCATCCTGATAGTGCGTGCTGTTCTTGAAGTGTGCCCTTTAAAAGTTCTTGAGGGAGAAAACTCTCCCAGTTTATGACCAACCATATTCTCTGTAATAAACACAGGAATAAACTTTCTTCCGTTATGGACAGCGATAGTCAAACCCACCATTTCCGGAATGATCGTGGAACTTCGAGACCATGTCTTGATGACCTGTCTCTTTTCCCTTTGAGACGCAGACGCCTCGATCCTCTTCAGTAGCTTTTCCTCAATAAAAGGCCCTTTCTTTAGAGACCTGCCCATAATTATTTACTCCTTCTTCGGACGATAAATTTATGAGTCCGTTTGTTTTTTCTAGTCTTAAATCCTTTAGTGGGTTGACCCGTGGGCGAGACGGGATTCCGTCCGCCTTTAGCTTTCCCCTCCCCGCCTCCGTGGGGGTGATCGACAGGATTCATAGCCGTTCCCCGCACATGGGGTCTCCGCCCTTTCCATCTCGTCCGTCCTGCCTTACCTACGGAGACATTCTGATGGTCTGGATTGCTCACTTCCCCCACGGTTGCCCGGCAGTCAAGATGGATCTTTCGGATCTCTGAAGAGGGCATCCGGATCTGCGCATAATCACCCTCTTTAGCAAGAATCTGTGCGCTGGTTCCTGCGGCTTTGGCGATCTGCCCACCCTTGCCCCTCTTCAGCTCCAGGTTGTGAACCACAGTACCCAAGGGGATAAAACGCAGGGGCATTGCGTTTCCGGGAAGAATGTCCACCTGTTTATCTGCAGAAACGATGATCTGACCGACTTCCAATTTGTATGGCGTTACGATGTATCGCCTCTCCCCATCCTTGTACTTTATCAAGGAGATGAACGCTGAGCGGTTGGGATCGTATTCGATCGTCTCCACCTCACCGGGGATGTCGATCTTATTCCGTTTGAAATCGATGATGCGGTAGCTCCGTTTGTGGCCGCCGCCACGAAAACGGATGGAGATCCGACCCCGGGAGTCTCTTCCTCCCGATTTCTTTAGAGGCCGGACCAATGGCTTATAGGGTTGGCTCGTGGTCAATTCCTCATAAGTCAAGCCGGTTCTGTGCCTCAAGCTCGATGTTGTTGGTCTATATGTTTTTACACCCATTTTAGACAGCCTCAAAATATTCGATCATCTTTTCGCCCTTTTTGAGTTTCACATAGGCCTTTTTCCAATCCTTAGTTTTTCCTTCGTTCCGTCCCACTCGTCTCCGCTTTCCTGTTTTCTTGACAATACGGACATTTTCGACCTTGACCTTGAAGAGTTGTTCAGTGGCCTCCTTGATCTCGATCTTGTTAGCATGGGGTACGACCTCGAAACAGATCTCTCTGTTGACCTCTTTTAACCAAGTGCTCTTTTCCGTAATGATTGGCCGCAAAATGATTGTGTAAGGATCTTTCACTTTAACTTCTCCATCAAAGATTCAAACGCCTCCTGAGAAAAAACGAGGAATCTAAAATTCAGCACATCATACACGTTTAGACTGTTGTGATCGATGGCTTTCACTTTTGGAATATTCCTCAAAGAAAGAAACATATTTTTGTTCTTTTGGTTATCCACAACCAGAGCGGAATTCAGTTTCAGTCGCTTCAAGAATTTCACTCCCTCTTTCGTCTTTGGTTCTTTAAACTCAATGGCATCAAGAATAAGCAATTGCTTTTCGCTGAGCTTCATGGACAGAGCTGATTTGAGCGCATTCCTCCTCGCTTTTTTGGGCATACTGTATGCATAACTTCTGGGAGAGGGGCCGAAGGCTATGCCTCCCTTCCTCCATATGGGGGAACGGGTGCTGCCTGCACGCGCCCGGCCTGTGCCCTTTTGTTTCCAAGGTTTCCGTCCTCCGCCTCTCACCATCGCGCGGGTTTTGGTAGCGGCTGAGCCGCTCCTCTGATTGGCCCGGTAATTCACGACAGATTCATAGAGAAGGTGCTCCTTTAGAGGAGCCTCAAGGACTACGCCCGGTATACTGATCTCCTTGACCTTGTTTCCAGCACTGTCCAGAACTTGAACTTTAGCCATTTTTTACTCTTTCTTTTCCTCGCCAGTAGACTTGGCTTGAAAATTCGTCTTTTTTATCATTAGATAGCCTCCCTTAGCGCCAGGGACTGCACCCTTGACCACCAGGAGGTTGTGTTCTTTATCGGTATGGATGATCAACAGATTCTTCACGGTCACGCGTTCGTCTCCCATTTGACCCGGGAGCTTCTTTCCCTTCATGACATGCGATGGGTCTGCGGAACATCCGATCGAGCCCGGAGATCTGTGGAACATGGACCCATGAGATGCCTTTCCTCCGTGATGGCCCCAGCGTTTGACAACACCCGCAAATCCCTTTCCTTTGCTCGTCCCCACCACATCGACTTTTTCACCGACTTGGAAGATATCCACAGAGAACTGGTGCCCCTCTTTCACCTCATCTTTTGTTTCGCACTGAAATTCAAGGAGGACTTTGGTCGGGGGGACACCGGCTTTTTGAAAATGTCCTTCCTGCGCCTTGTTCGGTTTCCTCTTAGGTTTTTCCTCGACAAAACCCAACTGAAGCGCCGAATACCCATCCTTCTCCTCAGTTCTTGTCTGAATCACGGCACAGGGTCCAACCTGAATAATCGTGACAGGAATGGCATTTCCCTGTTCGTCAAACTGCTGGGTCATGCCTATCTTTTTTCCGATCAAACCTTCTACCATCGTTACTCTCCTGTGCCTCCAAAGGCCTGGATCTCCACATCAATCCCAGCGGGGAGGTCGAGCTTCTGCAGTTCTTCGATCGTCTCGTTGTTGTACTCACCGATATCTATGAGCCTCTTGTGGATCCTCATCTCAAAATGCTCTCGAGATTTCTTGTCCACATGCGGAGAACGAAGAACACAAAATCGATGTATGCGTGTGGGTAATGGGATAGGACCAGCCACTTTGGCTCCAGTTCTTTTGGCCTTGATAACGATATCTTTAACAGACTGGTCCAACAACCGGTGGTCAAATGACTGTAATCTGATTCTTATTTTTTCCATTTTTGCGTTCCTCGCTGTCCTCTCAGAATTGTTATCTTACTTTTCCAGCTTTTTCTTTGACTTTCTTTACTCCTGTTATTTCTTTCAGCCTATTTCGTTTTTATGTTATCCTTTATCGGTCTGTTCGGGGGGCAGACTCACCATCGTTATTCTGTTAATCTAACACCTCTGTGACCGTTCCCGCTCCGACTGTCCGCGATCCCTCTCGTATCGCAAACTTCAATCCCTTCTCCATCGCCACCGTCGTTAT
>CAZIMJ010000290.1:0-15633 GCA_964540205.1 uncultured Eubacteriales bacterium
TTCATGGTGCCGGGGTCGACGTTCAGGTAGGGGTCAAACTTTTGGAGAGTGATCTTATACCCATGGCTTTCCAGAAGCATTGCGATCGAGGATGCGGCTATGCCTTTTCCGAGAGCTGAGAGAACTCCACCTGTGACGAATATGAATTTAGTCATGAGGTTCCTTTTTCATAAAATTTTCCACCTTGATTATATCCTGTGGTGTGTCGACACTCAAGGTTGAAAAATGTGTAAATACAACTTTTGCTCTGTGCCCGTTCTCCAAGACCCGGAGTTGTTCGAGTTTTTCCTCCTGTTCGAGTCTCGAAGGGGGCCACTGGCACATGTCGAGTAAAAAATCTCTCCTGTAGCCGTAGATGCCGATATGCTGGAAAAAATAATCCGAGGATTGGAACGGAAGGGGAGATCGCGAGAAATACAGGGCGTAACCCTGTTTATCTGTCACCACCTTAACGATGTTTTGGTCTTCGAGAAGAGAGAGATCATCAACCTTTATGGCCAGCGTGACCATGGGAGTCTCTTCTTGCAACATCGCGGAGATGAGGGCATCGATCATTTCTGCCCGCACGAGAGGTTCATCCCCCTGGATGTTGATGATATAGGGTGAGGAGAGGGTTTCGGCGATCTCTGCGACCCGTTCCGTACCCGAAACATGGCGGGGGGACGTCATCCGGACATCCGCCCCGAATTCTTGACACGTCTCATAGATACGCTTGTCATCGGTGGCGATAATAAGGTTTTGGAGATGAGTAGACTTTTGGGCCCGTTCATAGACCCACTGGATCATGGGTTTTCCCAAGATAGAAGCGAGAGGCTTCCCCGGAAAACGCTGCGATGCATAGCGGACGGGGATGATTCCTGTAACTTCCTTCAAAGCTTGGGTCCCGTTGGGATCGCTTCTTTTTCTTTAGGGGTGGGTTTTTCCGGACTCGGCGGGGGCATTTTATCCGTTGTTTGACAGGTCGCTTCCAGATAAGCCCCCTCTTCGACGACTAGCTTCGGCGTTGTAATCGTTCCTATCACCCGGCCGTTGGAGTGGATCTCTACCCTATCAGAGGCCTGGATGTTTCCCTTCACCTCTCCATCGATCACCATAAAGCCGATCTTGATGTCGGCATCCACCTTTCCGCTATCGCCGATGATGAGCATAGAATCAGAGTCGACCTTTCCTTTGAAGCAACCATCAATACGGAACGATCCTTTGAAGTTAAGCTCTCCCTTGATCTCTGTATCCTTATCGAAAAATCCTGTGATTTTATTCTCCTCGAATTCTCTTTTTCTTTCTTTCATGTATTCACTCCTTTGATTTTTTCATAAATGCGATTGAGGTCGTCAAGAGTGTAATAGAAAATTTTTAAGACTCCTTTGTTTTGGTCGCCCGAGAGCACCACTTTTGTACCTAAAAGTTTGAGCAGTTCTTCCTGAAAAATAAGAAGATCCGGGTCCATCGGGGTTTTGGGTGGCTTTTCAGATGAGACCTGGAGTCTGCGGACCCATTTTTCGACTTCGCGGACAGAGAGATTATCCTTGGCGATTTGCAAAGCCATAGATCGTTGGCGCTCAGGATCCTCGATGGGGATCAATGCCCGGGCATGTCCCATTGACAGTTTATCATCTGCGATCAACTCCTGGATATCACCGGGAAGTTTGAGAAGCCGAAGAGTATTTGCGACGGACGCCCTGTCTTTTCCCACTTTTTTGGCCACATCCTCCTGGGTGTAGCTAAAATCCTGGATCATTTTCTGGTAGGCCTTAGCGATCTCGATAGAGTTGAGATCTTCCCTCTGGAGGTTTTCGATCAACATCGCCTCATGCTGCTGGACCTCGGTAAGGTTCCGGATGAGGACAGGGATCGTCTGGAGTCCGATCTTTTTTGCCGCTCGCCACCGGCGCTCGCCGACGATGATCGTGTAGTTTTTCTCATCGGGGACAACGACTACGGGTTGGAGGATCCCCGTTTCCTGGATCGACTGAGCTAACTCCTCCATCGATTCAGGGTCCCACTTCTTCCTGGGCTGGAGGGGGTTTGGTTTCAGCCTGTCAATTGCGATGTCCAGGAATCGTTCCTCTTTCAAAATCCCGTATTCCTCTGGCAAGAATGCTTTGAGACCTTTTCCGAGTGCCTTTTTTGTCATCGTTTCAAGAACTCCTCTGCTAAATTCAGGTAGGATTGGGCTCCTTTGGATTTGATGTCATACAGGAGGACGGGTTTTCCAAAGCTCGGGGCTTCGGCCAACCTCACAGTCCGGGGAATGGTCGTCTGATAGACAACATCCTTCAGGGATTGACGGATCTCTTCCGCCACCTGCCTGGAGAGATTGGTCCGGTCGTCGGACATGGTCAGGACAATGCCCTCGATGGATAACGATGGATTGAGATGCGCACGGACCTCATCCAGTGTCCGGAACAAGTCGGGGATCCCTTCCATGCAGAAAAATTCGGTCTGAATGGGGATCAGGATGGAATCGGCTGCGGTCAGGGCATTGATCGTGAGAAAACTCAGAGAGGGAGGGCAGTCGATGAAGATGAAGTGAAAGAAATTCCTCACTTTATGCAACGCAAACCGGAGCCGGGTTTCTCGGTCTTCCTTGGTGAAGATTTCTGCTTCAAAGCCGATCATTTCCGGAGAACAGGGGCAGATGTACAGATTTTCTAGCTCTGTGGGCAGGATGTAATCCATCAAGTAGAGGCCATTCATGAGTGGGGGATAAACACCCTTTCCGCTTTCTTTGATTTTTCCCAATCCCACCGTTGCCATTCCCTGGGGGTCGAAATCTAAGATCAAAACACGCTTATGATAATAGGCGAGGGATGCGGAGAGGTTGATCGTCGTGGTTGTCTTCCCGACACCTCCTTTTTGGTTGGCAACGGCAATGATGGTTTTCATCTCATACGTTCCACGTGGAACATTTAGTTTGCATAATAAAAACTGGAATCTTTTTTGCAAATCCAGCATTCAGGATACAGAATTCAGGATTGAATATCAAGTGTGATCATTCCCGTCCCCTTTGGATTTACCGTGCTCACACAGTCCTCGGGGTCGATTCCATCGACTACCCTCGAAAAACGATTCGTGAAGGCTAAATCTCCCCTTATGTCGCTCAACGCATCACCTCTGATTCTATATAAAACAAATGATAGCTTTAGATACTGATTACTGTGATGGACCTTTCATCCGAGATATCACAGTCCTCGCGGAACATAAGATAGTACTGAACGGAAATTAGGCCTCTTTTTTAGTGGAGGCTCTTTTTTTGGTCTTCTGTTGTCGTTTCCTTTGGTGAAGCTTTATTGTGATATGGAGGTTCGTGATGGCCGCTGGAGTCAGACTGGGAATTTTTTTTGCCTCTCCGATCGTCCGGGGGCGGTACTCGTCGAGTTTCTCCCTAACTTCCCTTGACAAGCCGGGGACTCGGTGAAAATCCATCTGTGCGGGGATTTTTTCCTTGTCGATCCTGAGGATGCGGGCAATATCTTTGGCCTGCTTGATCAAGTATCCTTCATACTTGATTTCGGATTCGATATGGCGGATGTCCTCCACGGTCAGATCTTCATCCGACGGGAGATGCTTTCGGATGTGTTCGAAGGTCACTTCTGGCTTTTTGAGCATGTCTTTCAACCGGACAGTTTTTTTTGCCTCTGTGGGCACCGTTTTGGATTCCAGAATCATGAAGACCCTCCGGATTCTGTCCTTCTTCTGCTCGAAGGCATGGAAGGTTGTGTCGTCGATCAATCCGAGCTCTCTCCCATAGGGCATCAACCGAGTGTCCGCATTGTCGATCCTCAATTGGAGTCGGTATTCAGCGCGCGATGTGAAGAGACGATAGGGCTCTTCAACACCCTTGGAGATGAGGTCATCGATCAAAACTGCGATATAGGCCTCATCCCTGCGAAGTAAGAACGGAGATTGGTCTTTGACCTTCAAGGCTGCGTTGATCCCTGCCATCAATCCCTGGGCTGCGGCTTCCTCATAGCCCGAAGTCCCGTTGATCTGACCGGCCAAGTACAGGTTTTTGATGAAACGAGTCTCCAGAGTGGAATGCAGTTGGGTGGGGAAAATGGCATCGTATTCGATGCCATATGCGGGCCTGAGTATTTCTGCCTCCGAGAGACCGTGTATGCTCTTGAGGATATCCCTCTGGACCTCGAGAGGAAGGCTCGAGGATAGGCCGTTGACGTAGACTTCGGTTGTGTCCAGTCCCTCGAGTTCGAGGAAGAATTGGTGGCGTTTGTGATGGGGGAATTTGACGACCTTGTCTTCGATCGAAGGGCAGTAGCGCGGCCCGATTCCGGTGATCTTTCCGCTGTAGAGGGGAGATTTGTCGAGATTTCGATTGATAATGGCATGGGTATTTGCGTTTGTGTACCCGATATAGCAGGAAATTTTGTTTTGCAGCTCTTTATGGGTCCTAAAAGAAAAGGGAACAGGCTCCTCGTCTCCGGCCTGAGCCTTGAACTGCTCCCAGTCGATGCTGTCTTTGTGGAGCCGCATCGGTGTCCCTGTTTTGAGCCGGAATCTCTTGAGTCCCAGTGCCTTGAGGCCTTCGCTCAGCTCATGGGAGGCAGGCTCATCAGCCCTTCCTGCTGAGTAGTGATGAAATCCGATGTGGATTTTCCCGTTGAGGAATGTTCCTGGGGTCACGATCACCGCTTGGGCCGGAATGGTGTTGCCGTCCATGGTTTTGATGCCACAGGCAGAGCTGTTTTCCGTGAGGATATCCGTGACGATTCCTTCGAAAAGAGTGAGGTTTGGAATTTTTTCCAACCAGTGCCTCATGGTCGATCTGTAGAGAGCCTTGTCCGATTGGGCTCTGGGAGCCTGAACGGCCCCTCCCCGGCTTCTGTTCAACAACCGGAAGTGGATTCCCGTTTCATCAGCCAGGAGCCCCATGATCCCGCCGAGCGCGTCGATCTCCCTGACTAGATGCCCCTTGGCCAATCCTCCTACGGCCGGGTTACAGGACATCTGGGCGATGTTTTCGAGGTTGATGGTTATAAGACAGGTTTTAAGTCCCATGAGGCTTGTAACACGGGCCGCTTCACAACCGGCATGTCCGGCGCCAACGACAACAACGTCAAAGCCCTTGGTTCCCATCTTTGTCGCCCCTATTTCCCCACGCAAAACCGGCTGAAGATATCGGTCAAAACGTCGTCCGTATGAATATCCCCGACAAGCTCACTCAAAGCGGGGAGAGACCGTCGGATTTCCTCTGCGAACACCTCTTCAGAGTAGCCCTTTTTGATGAGTTTCAGGGCCTTATGGAGGGCATGCTGCACATCCTGGAGCAGCAGTTTTTGGCGGAGATGGAGAATGATATTTTCATTTCTCTTCAGGTCAGGGATAAAACGATCGACGATGGTTTTTTTAAGATCTTTCAGGTTTGTACGTTTCAATGCCGAGATCTCGAGAACCGGGAGTTGAGGTGCTAAGGCCTTGATCGCTTGGAGGCCCATTTCTTGCGGAAGGTCGATTTTATTAAAAAGAAGGATCGTATTCTGTTTTTGGAGTTTTTTTACGAGAGAGATGTCTTCGGCCGTTTCTTTTTGGGAGCCGTCCAGTACGAGGAGTATGCCGTCGGCCTCCTGTGCCAAGCGTTGACCCTTGCGGATTCCCGCTTTTTCGATGAGGTTGGTCGATTTTTCCCATCCCGCCATATCGACCAGAGAGAAGATGGAGTCCTGGATCTTGATCTGCTCGCTGAGATAATCCCGTGTTGTTCCCGGATAAGGAGTGACAATGGCGCGGTCTCTATCCAGGAGTGCGTTGAACAGAGTGGATTTCCCTACGTTGGTCCTGCCTGTGATCGCAAGGATCATCCCTTCAGAGAGAGTTTTTCCAAAATCGTAACTCTTGACCAGTTTGTCGACGGCCGAGATGGCGTTGGCCAATGTTTTTTGGATGTGTGACAAAGATATTTTCAGGCCCTCATCGGGGAATTCGATGGTGGCCTCGATCTGGGACAGGAGATGAATGAGCGTGTTCCGGAGGATTTGGATCTTTTTCGATAGATTCCCTTCCATCTGGCGGAAGGAGATTTTGGCTTGAGCCAGTGATGGGGCCATAATCATATCGTTGATCGCTTCGGCCTGGAGAATATCGACTCGCCCGTGAAGATAGGCGCGAAGGGTGAACTCTCCGGGCCGTGCATGTCTCGCCCCGGCTTTGATGCCCTGCCGGACGGTTTCCTCGAGGATAACCGGACTGCCGTGACAGCTGATCTCCACGATATCTTCCCGAGTGTATGTGTTCGGAGCAGGGAAAAATGTGATGTACGCGGTGTCGTACCGCTCTTTTTGATTTCTGTTGACCAAGTATCCCAACAGGGGTTTACAGGGAGGGATCTCGGCAGACGCTCTTTTTGGCGTAAAGATCTTTTTAGCGATCGCAAGAGCACGATCGCCACTCAAACGAACAATTCCCAAGCCGCCGTAGCCAGGGGCCGTAGACACCGCAATGATCGTATCTTCGAGCATAGCCTATAATGGAGGGAGCGAAAACACTGCCTCTGATTCTATCTTAGCGGAGATCAGTCATTGACAGGGATGATTTTCACGCGTTTTAAGAATCCATCCCCGATGCTCTCGCTTGTGATCCCCTGGATTTGGTTCACGGCAACATGAATGATGCGTCTTTCATAAGGATTCATGAAGTCCAGGATCTCCTTTTCTCCCGTTTCCTGAACCCTATGGGCAACATGTTGCGCATGGTCCTTCAGTTCCTGTTCTTTTTTTTGGCGGAAAAAATCACAGTCTGTCTGAACTTTCCTTGGAGAGACCTTGTTGAGGAGATGTTGGAATGCGAGAAGAAGAGCGCCGTCTTTGCGGAGGAGGAGATATCGGTCTGGTCCCTCGAAGATGATGTAGAGCAAATCTCTTTTTTTCTTTGTGTGGTAGGTAATGTTAAAAGAGAGCATTTCCAGGATCTGATCCAAAAACTCGGTCGCTGCATTCTCGTCCTGCGCCCTTTTCGGCCATGCACGGATCACGATCTCTTTGGTTTTGATCCCGAAGAGTTTCGTCTTTTCGGCAACGATCTCGTAGTTGATCTGTTCTCGGGTCAATTTCATTTCATGTTCCGCGAGACTGATGACATCTTCGAGATTTCTGCCTTTGAACTCTTGTTCTTGAGGGTTGCTATTGTTTTGATTGTTATTTTTTTCGTTTTTTTCCCTGGGAGTCCCTCTTTTTCTTCTTCATGATCCGGTTCATTATGTACTGCTGGCCGATCTGGAGAATGTTATTTGTCAACCAGTAGAGCACAAGTCCGCTCTGGAAATTCATGAAAAATATGGTCATGATGACTGGCATGATGAGCATCATCCGCTGCTGTGTGGGATCAGCGGATGTCGGCGTCATCTTTTGGCTGATATATTGAGTGATTCCCATCAAGATGGGCGTCACATAGTAGGGGTCTTTGACGGAAAGGTCGTTGATCCAGAGCATAAAGGGGCTGTGCCGGAACTCGATGGAGACCACCAATAATCGGAAAAATCCCCAGAAGATGGGCATCTGGATGAGCATGGGAAGGCAGCCTCCTGCCGGGTTGACCCCGTGTTCTTTGTACAGCGCCATGGTTTCTTCGTTCATCTTCCGTCGCTGACCGATGTCCTGTTTGGCTTTTTTGTACTTGGCTTTCAGGGCTTTGATCTTGGGCTGCAACTCCTGCATCTTGGCCATGGACTTTGTGCTGCTGTATGTGAGCGGGAAAAATATAATCTTTATGATGATGGTGAGGATGATGATGCTGAATCCCCAGTTGGGCACGGCGTTGTGAATGACTTTGATCGCTTGATAGAGAATTTCGGCGATCATCCCGAAGAATCCATATTTGATGATCTTTGTCGAGTCGTGGCCGAATACCTCCAGGTCGTCGTGTTGCTTCGGGCCGATGTAAGCTTCTTGAACCGAGTTCACAGAAAGAAAGAAATAGGATTTTTCCCCGATATCTTCTTTGAAAAACGTGGCTTGAGATTCTTGGGGAGAAGTGACATAAAGGGCTGCGAAATGTTGATCTTCGTACCCAGCCCACTTGATAAAATACTCTTTTGGGAAAACACTTTGTTCCGGTTTATACTTCCTCTCATCGACATGAACGAACTTTTCCCCATAGTGGACGGCGATTCCGCTCGATCCTCCAAAGCGTTTCTTTTGCTCTTCCAGGGTAGGATTACCCAGGCTTGGCCCCCAGAGCACATCGGGCTCGATTTTCTGCCCGTTTTTCCAGACATTGATCTGGATACCAAACCCGTATAGGCCGTCTTGAAAGGTCATGATCTTTTCGACACGCGTGCCCTGATCATCGGCATACTCAAACCGAAGCATTCCCGATTGTCCGTTGGTCAGTTCCAGCGTGTGGGAGGATAAATTGTAAAGTGCGCTGTTGATCGTGCGGTCAAAACCAGGATCATCAGACTTTAAGAAAAAGGGATAAGTCTCGATCTCCTCGGAGCGGGCTGAAACAAGTTCCAATTCTTCGCCTTCGTTGTCTTTATATTCTTTCAACCGCCAGCTTTTCAGCACCCCTCCTTTGTTGCTCCAAACTCCACGATACAGGGATGTGTTGACGAAAATCTGTTCTTCTTGTTCGCCAGAAACGGGTTGGAACTCCACATCCTCTGCAGGCTCTTGAGAGGTCTGGGTTTGAGGCGGCTTTTCCGTCGGAGGAGGCAGCGCTGGTTTTTCTTTGACCTCTGTGACCATTTCGGAGCTCGGCTCAGGGGGTGGTTGTTTTTTGACGAACAGAGCTTGGTAGAGGAAGAGCACCAAGAATGAAAGGACGATAGCGAGTAAGAGTCTTTTTTCCATTAAAGTATCCTTCAGGGAACAGGATCCACTCCTCCAGGATGAAGAGGATGACATTTGAGCAGTCTTTTTGTCCCCAAATACAGGCCCTTGATCAGGCCGTGCTTATCGATGGCCTCGTACACATAATCGGAACAAGAAGGGAAAAAACGGCAGTGCTGGCCGAATAGAGGAGAGAGGATCTTTTTATAACCGCGGATCAAAAAAAGCACAATGTGTTTCATGAGGGTAAATGATTCGAAGCGATCAACGTCACGGAACGGAGATATTCTTCTTCGAGAGATTGCCAAGAGGCGCCTTGAATCTCCTTCTTGACAATGAGAATGATGTCAAGAGGATTGAGGAGGATGTGTTTATTTCTTCGAAACAACGTCCTCAGTCGGCGTTTGATTGTGTTTCTCTCGACCGCACCTCCAACTTTTTTGCTCACAACGACAGCCATCCTGGAAAAGTTCAAATCATTGGAGAGGTAGATGAGATTGAAATATCTGCCTCTATAACGATTGCCTTTTTTATACAGAAATAAAAAATCTTTCTTTTTTGTTATCCTCTCTTGAGGAGTAAAAGTTTCGGACATCAACCGGCAAGTCTTTTTCTTCCCTTCTGTCTTCTGCTCTTAATTATGCGCTGACCGCCTTTTGTTCTCATGCGAACCAGAAAGCCATGGTTTTTCTTTCTTTTTCTTTTGTTGGGCTGGAATGTTCGTTTCATCGTTCTCTTCTTTTTGTACGTGTATTAAGTCCCATATGGTAATAAACCTCCCCTTCTCTGTCAAGCATGAATTATTCATAACATCTGCTGCCAAATTTAGATTTAAAAGGCATATCGTATCTAATTGGCAGCATCTTTTCCCCTTCGGGCGAGCTGATCTTACCGCATCTGTTTCGTTATGTCGGATCTTGCAGTCGTAAACGACGGCTTCGCCCTCCATGCCTTGCATCTGAGGCAACCTCTACTCGTGAATAATCCATCCTCCGCATGAATTATTCATAAGAACGGCCGATACCATTACTTAATCTCCCCACAATATTAGCAACATAGCAAGACTTTACGTGCGGTCATGTGAGCCTGCTGAGCAAGGCGTCTCAGAAAGACATTTGCCTTTTTATTTCTGATTGGTTATAATATCTATACCAAATGGATGGATACAAGATTGGGGATAGGATTGTTTATCCTAATCAAGGCCTCGGCATCGTAGAAGATATCCAGGTAGAGGCTTACTACGGGCAAAAATTCCGCATCTACCACGTGAGGATCCTGACCAATAACACATTGGTCCTTGTCCCCTGCACCAATGCCGCAGAGATCGGCATCCGAAAACCTGCCTCAGAAAAGTCGATCGAAAAGATATTCACGTTTATGCAAAATGGTATCGTTGATGTCACGATGAATTGGAAAGGCAGATACAAAGAGCACGTGAACCTTATGAAGACGGGAGAAATCTACGATATGGCGCTCGTGTTGAAAAGCCTGTACTACCTCAACCTAATCAAGCCGCTTTCTTTTCGTGAGAAAAAGATGATGGAAAAAGCTAAGGATTTGATCGTTTCAGAAATTTCAGAAGTTTCTGCTTTGCCCAGTGAAGAGATTGAAGATAAAGTGCTGCATTCCTTGTCTCTGTGTTTCGAAAATATCAGCGCTCAAATCGATTCCTGATTGGTGAATATGCTCATTCCTAGCCTTATCCCTATTTTTTCAGAGATCACCCCGAAAAGCTATGCGGCTCATAATCCAGTGAAATTATCCATGATTTTTGTTCGTCCCATTCGATTTTTTATCCTCGTCCTCTTTCAGGTCGATGAGTTCGGGAACATGGGGACACACATTTGTCGTCGCAAAGATGAAAAAACGCCACATTGATTCTATAAGGATCTATGTGTCATCAGACTATGGAGAGCTAGGCAGTGAGACTCATCGCAAAGAATAAAAAGGCCTTCTTCAACTATGAGATCCTCGAAACTCATGAGGCCGGAATATCTCTTGTCGGGAGCGAGGTGAAATCCATCAGAGAGGGACGGATCAGCCTCAAGGAAAGCTATGCGGAGATCAAGGGGGGAGAGGTCTTTCTGGTGAACTGCCATGTCAGTCCTTATGAGGCCTCAAACAGGTTCAACCATGAACCTCTGAGAGAGAGGAAGCTCCTCCTCCACCGGAGGGAGATCAAACGCCTGACGGGAAAGGTTCAGGAGAGAGGGTTGACCCTGGTGCCCACGAAAGTCCAGATCAATGACAAGGGAAAGGTGAAGGTGGAATTAGCCCTGGCCAAAGGGAAACGGATTTATCAAAAAAGAGAAACCATCCGGGAGCGTGACAGGGATAGGGAAATGCAGGCCGAGCTCAAGAGATGGCGGTGAGAGGGCTTTTCCCCGGAGTGTGCTCCTACTATTCAGATCAGTACAGTACAAATCAGCACTCTTCAGATCGGCACAATCCAGGTAAGAATGGTTCGAGTCAGGACAATTCAGGTCAGCGAGGCGATCAGTGGCGCGTGGTCTGAAGGCTTGGGTTCCCGTCGTTTCCGTGGCCAAAGGTCGATGTCCACAGTGTCGACCGTATGGATTAAAGATTTGGTGCAGAGGATATAATCGATCCTCATCCCCTGGTCTCTCCAGATTGCCCCTCCGATGTAGTCCCACCATGTGAATTGTGTTTTGTCCGGGTATTTGTGCCTGAACGCATCGATAAACCCCCATTTGAGCAACTCCTCGAATGTTTCCCTCTCTTCCGGCAGAGTTCCTATTCCACCCTTCAAGGCTTCAGCGTCGTGCACATCCCGGTCTTCTCGTGCGACGTTGAAGTCGCCGACCAAAAATATGGGGTTGTTTGGTGAAAAATCGTTGTCGAGAACAGAGATCAATTCCTTATACCAGCCCTGTTTGTAGTCGAATTTCTCTTTGCCCTGAAGATCTCCATGGGGGGCATAGATATTTATGATACGAATCCCATTGATGGTAGCTGCGATGAATCTCCTCTGCTCATCCCAGGTCGCATCTCCAAGGCCTTTTTGGACATCTTCAAGGGGAGGCTTCGAGCAGATCGCCACGCCATTGTATGCCTTCTGGCCAGAAACTTCGCACTGAAATCCTAAATTTTCGAAATCTTCGTACGGGAACAGCGAATCGATGGCTTTGAGTTCTTGAAAACACAGGATGTCGATGTCTTCGTTCCTGTGTTTGAGCCACTCTAAAATGAGATCTTTTCTCACTCTGATGGAATTGACATTAAATGTACAAATTTTCAATGGTTCTTCTCTTTGTTTTTCTGCTCTATCGCTCTTCCCTTTATATTTTCCTCTTCTGTCTTTCTTTTGTGTGAAAAGGAAAGATCGACTGCGAGCTTTATGGCCTCAGTCATGCTTTGAGGGTTGGCTCTTCCCTTTCCCGCGATGTCAAAAGCTGTCCCGTGGTCTGGAGAAGTGCGGACAAAGGGAAGCCCAAGAGTCACGTTAACTCCCTCATCAAACGCAGCCATCTTGAATGCGATAAGGCCTTGGTCGTGGTAGAGCGCGATGACCATGGTATCCGGAAGGCCATACGCCTTACGGAAGACGACATCAGGAGGATATGGCCCCTGGATGGGGACTCCCTCCTTCTGTGCACTTTTGACAGCAGGAAAGATCTCTTCTTTTTCTTCCGTTCCCAGCAATCCTTCTTCTCCTGCATGGGGATTTAGACCGCTCACAAGGAAAGTCATATTTTTCTTTCCCGCATGGATCAAGGATTTATGGAGACAAAGAAAGAATTCCAGAAGTTCTTTTGTTTTGATCTTTTCTATAGCTTGTTTGAGAGAGACATGGTGGGAAAAAAGGGCCACCTTGATTTTCTCTGACCAGAAAGCCATAAGCGCCTGGGGGTAAAATCGACTGAGATATTCGGTATGCCCGGGATATGGTATGCCGGCCAGTGACCAGGAGTGTTTAGATATGGGAGCTGTCACGACCGCATCAAGAGCCCCTTCTTGGGCTTTTTTTACTGCCTCCTCGAAGAACCGAAATGAAGCCTCTCCATTTTCTTTGGAAACGATTCCCTTCTGTCCTGCATTCAGAAACGTCTCGATTTCCCAAAGAGAAACAGAAGGAAGGTCGGCGTTGTCAACTTTAGACATGGTAGGGATATCCATTGAGAGACGCGAGAACTTGAGGGTCTCCTGGATGAGAGATCTCGAACCAAACAGGATGTGGTTTGCGGAAGAAAAAACATCTTTTTTGGATAGAGATCTTAATGTGACTTCCGGTCCGATCCCGCCGGGATCCCCCAACGTTATCCCAATTCGGGGAAGGGTCATTTTTGTGTTCTTGTCGTGCTTTTTCTGGGTGTTCTCTTTGGCGGTGTTTTTGGGGCGTCTTCCGTTTCTTCCAGCTTGAAAAGATACTTTATGGCGCGTTTGTAGATCAGGAGGTTGGGAGCATCGTTTCTATTGAGCTTGATGCAATCCCTGTCATACCACTCCACATATCCTTCTACTTTGTCGCCATTCTCAAAGGTCACCGCCATGGGAGTCTTTTTATTCATCTGCTTTAGATAGTAGTAGTTCTCCGCATGAGTTTCGTAGCCAGGATGGGCTTTCTTTTTCGAAGCCTCACGACTCATCTTCTCCTTGTAATCGGAAAAATTGGGACGAATAAGCTTCCTATTCATGGTTAATTCTCCAAGAATTTTGCTAAGTGTGAGAAATGAAATTCTGTTTAATCAAAATTATAACACTAATCCCAAAAAACTGCAACTTTTCGTGTGTATGAGTAAACATCCCCATAACTGTGATGGCATGAATACACATTGCATTATTGAGTGTTCCAATTGTGTGGTGGAGAAAACCGTGAGAAGGGCTGGACGGGCATGGTACATCTCCCTATGGGAGATGTGAGGGAAGCCCGGATCCGAGCGAAGTTTCCTCGCTGGGGAAACTGAGAGTGTTTTCGCAATCACCAATTGGAGCACTCGGAACGTCATTCATCACTGATTTGGGGATGCTTCCTGCTTATGATCACTTGATCAGTGGTTTGAGGGAATCATACCAGTTTTGGGCGATCTGTCTGTAGCCCTCTCTTGAGGGGTGGACTTCAGGGAGGAGGAGAGGCTGATCTAAGAGAAGCGTATAGTTATCTACCAGGACGAGTCCTTTGGCATCTGCGATTTGCTTTATGACCGGATTGATCTCCTCTCTGACTCTCCGCTGTGAATTTTCTGTGAAAGGGAAGGAGCTATTTTCAGGTATAGGAGGGATCGTTGCAATCAAGCATTGAGGTGTTTTTCCTGAACGGGTCTTGAATCCGCTGAATATGTTGATGATGTCCTTCATGTTTTCTGAAAACTGAGTGGCTGATGTGTTGTCGTGGTCCTCACGGAGGTCGTTCGTCCCCAACTGGATGAGGATGAAATCGGAGTGTTCTTCAGAGAGGACCGCTGTGTTTTTCTTCATAAATGCCAGATATTCGCCCGATGTGTTGCCGCTGCGGCCGTAGTTGAGTACTTTGGCCAGAAGGCCGTCTTGGTCGAATTGCCGCTGGAGAAATCGGGGATAATCGGCGGCCGTTATGCTATCGCCCGCACAGAGGACGATGAATCCTTGCGGCGTGGAGGAGCAAAAAGAGAAAAAGAGTATAGATATCATAAGCCATATGTTATTTAGCAGGAATATACGAATAATTATACGCATGTGCTAACGGATCTTTTCTTTTTTTAGGGTTTGAAAGATCAATGGCAACACAATAAGGGTGACGAGAGTGGACGTGATGAGTCCACCGACAACCACTGTTGCCAGCGGCCTCCATATCTCTGCCCCAGGGCCCTTGGCGAGAAGCAGGGGCAAAACACCGAATATCGTTGTGAAGGTTGTCATCAAGACGGGGCGGAGTTTGATGTTGACACCCTGGGTGATGGCCTCTGTCATGGATGCGCCTTTCTTGAGCTGGTTGTGGAATGCAGAGATAAGAACAAGGCCATCCTCCAGCGCAATCCCAAAAATGGCGATGAATCCGATAGATGCGGGCACGCTGAGATAGAGGCCAGAGGCTTTGAGTGCGATGACCCCTCCCGTCAGGGCAAGTGGGATGTTGATGAGGATGATGAGCACTTCCTGGAAGGAGTAGAAGATAGTGAAAAGCAGAAGAGCGACCAGGGCCAGTGTGATGGGGGTGATGACCAGAAACCTTTGATTGGCCTGTTGCTGCAGCTCGAATTGCCCGCCCCATTTTACCAAGTAGTCGGGTGGGAACTGGACACTCTCGCCGATACGACTTTTGGCTTCGTCCATGAACCGGCCGATATCCCTCCCCCGGATGTTGCACTGGATGGTGATAAACCGTTTGTTGCTTTCACGGTTGATTACGCGCGGACCCATGACTTCCTCGATGGTCGCCAGCTGGGCGAGAGGAACTTGGCCTCCATTGGGTAACCGGATAAGCAGGCCTTCGATCTGTTCGATATCCTTGCAGTATTCTGGCTCAAACCTGAGGAATATATCGAATCTTTTCTGTTCTTCATATATCTGCCCCAACGTGATCCCTCCTACTGCGGCCTCGATTGTGTTCTGGATATCCCTAATATTCATACCGTAGCGCGCAATCCTATCCCTATCAAGGATGATAACAATAAGCACACATATAAATAAATCAGGATTTTTTTTCTCATTGTCTCTATATATTTTATCGTATTTTGATGTTTAATCAAGTAAGAAGTCTGGCGACATTAAAAAACCATACCGCCGTTGGGAGTCACGTTAGAATTTTAAGATGTCCCAGAAGTTGGTGAGCTTAGATCCGCCACCAGTAGGAGAACTTGACAAAGAAGTAGCGGCCCTCGATATGGTAGATGCCGGAGTCATCCTGTGTCTG
>CAZIMJ010000291.1:0-14386 GCA_964540205.1 uncultured Eubacteriales bacterium
TATTCCTAAATCCGTGATGTCATGAATACTCAAAAGCATTGGTGGCGATCAGATTGTGTGATGGAAAAAACCGTGAGAAGGGCTGGACGGGCATGGTACATCTCCCAAGGGGAGATGTGAGGGAAGGCCGGATCCGAGCGAAGTTTCCTCGCCGGGGAAGCTGAGCGTGTTTTCGAAATCACCAATTGGAACACTCGGAATGTCATTCATCACGGTTTAAGGGTGCGTCTGGATTAAATGACGATGAAAAACATCCGAAATTTTTCGATCATAGCCCACATCGACCATGGGAAATCTACGCTTGCAGACCGCCTGTTGGAGAAGACAGGGGCTCTCTCCTCCAGGGAGCTCAGAGAACAGGTCCTCGATACGATGGACCTGGAGAGAGAAAGAGGGATCACCATAAAGGCCCAGACCGCCCGGCTCCGTTACATGAGCAAATCCTGCGAGGAATATGCCCTGAATCTGATCGATACGCCGGGACATGTGGATTTTTCTTATGAAGTGTCCCGGAGTCTGGCTGCCTGTGAAGGCGCGCTACTGGTTATAGATGCCTCCCAAGGGGTCGAAGCTCAGACCCTGGCCAACACTTACCTCGCGCTCCAGAACGACCTCATTCTGATCCCCGTTATCAACAAGATCGATCTTCCTCAATCTAATCCGGACCTTGCTCTTGAGCAGCTCGAGCACATCATAGGAATAAAGAAGGACGAGGCGATCCTCGCAAGCGCTAAAACAGGAGAGGGGATTGACGACATCGTCGAGGCCGTGATCCGCCGGATTCCTTCCCCCCAGGGGAATCCGGACGCTCCGCTCAAGGCCCTTCTCTTTGACTCCTGGTATAACTCTTACCGCGGCGTGGTCGTTCTTGTTCGGGTGTTCGAAGGGACTCTCCACACGGGTGCTCCGATCAAACTCATGGCGCAAAATGCCGCATATGAGGTGGAAGAAGTCGGCTATTTGACACCAAAATTTTCCAGGAAAGACCGGCTGGTAGCCGGTGAGGTGGGATACGTCATAGCTGGGGTCAAGGAATTGGATCATGCCCGGATCGGAGACACGATCACGGAAAAAAACAGGCCCGCGATCAAAGCTCTCCCCGGATTTCAAGAGGCAAAATCCATGGTTTTCTGCGGAATGTTCCCCGCTGGCGAAAGCAGTGTGGAAGACCTCCGTAAATCTCTCCTGAAACTCCGGCTTAACGATTTTTCTTTCCAGTACCAGCCTGAAAACTCGCCCGCTCTCGGCATGGGATTCCGCTGTGGCTTTTTGGGGCTTCTTCATCGTGAGATAATTCAGGAACGCCTGGAGAGAGAGTTCGACCTGAATCTTGTCACCACCGCTCCGAGTGTGAGTTTCCGCGTAACAAAAAAAGATTCTTCCGTCATCGAGGTGCGCAATCCTTCCGAACTCCCCGTGCAGACTGATATCCTCAAGATTGAAGAGCCGGTCATCGAAACGCTCATTCTCACTCCGGACAGGTATCTCGGGGCTGTCCTCAAATTGCTTACAGATAGCCGGGGGGAGCAGAAAAAGATGGAATACATCAGCACTCAACGGATTTTATTGACCTATCTCCTCCCCTTGAATGAAGTGGTCTTCGACTTCTATAACCAGCTCAAGTCCATCTCTCAGGGTTATGCCTCCATGGATTACGAGTTTTCCGGCTACAGGGAAGCGCCATTAGTAAGGCTGGATATCCTTATCAACAGAGAGCCCGTGGACGCTCTGTCTCTTGTCGTACACCAGGACAAGGCTTACAGCATGGGGCGTGCTCTTGTCGGTAAAATGAAGACGCTCATCCCCCGTCAACAGTATGAAGTCTCTCTTCAGGCTGCACTGGGCAAAAGGATCATCGCTCGAGAAACCATTCAACCTTACCGCAAGGATGTTTTGGCCAAGCTCTATGGGGGAGATTACACGCGGAAGATGAAACTTTTGGATAAGCAAAAATCCGGGAAAAGGCGTATGAAAAAAGTGGGTCAGATAGAGATCCCTCAAGATGCCTTTCTCGCCCTCCTCAAAATCAAATAACCTATTCATAAAAAATGTCGATATTCAATATTACAATACCATTTTTAGAATTTTCCCTTTGTTTCATCACAATATTATCAGGATTATTCCACATTGAGTGCTCCCTTTTTATAATCGACATTTTTTACCCTTCGGGCGAGCCAATCTCACCGCATCTGCTTAGTTGCGGCCCATTCGCGGTGGATGACCACAGCTTCATGGGCCGACGCCTCGCATCTGCGGCAACCTTGACTCGTGAATAGTCTGTTTTAATCTGGAAAAAATGATGTGGCATTTTGATCTTGACCATTGGATTTTTATAGAGGATGTGGTAAAAAAGTTACACCCTGGAAAATTCATAAGGGAATGATTTAGTGTTCAGTACGGGCGATGGTAGATAAATTTTGGAGTAATCGTGACAGATAAGCCGGTCGAGAAGGTCATCAAAAATGCCATAAAGTTGCTCCAGGAGATCTATCCCCGGAACACTTACCTGTATTTCCCTCTTCTTTCGACAGCGCTCGTCTGGGCCGTGCGAAGGACCAAAGAGTGGGAAAAAAGTATTCTTTCCTGGCAGGTCTGGCCAGACCCTGATTACATTAAAGCAAAACCGAACGACTTTGTCCTGGGATTTTTTTTAAGTCGCCCCTTACTTCAGACCGCCTACTCTGAAGAAATTCAGCACGAAGATTGGAAGACCCTGAGGGCTGCTTTTATTCGCTTGTATCCCATTTTTGGCCTTGAAGATCCCTTTCTATTTGCCCTTTTTGGGGAGGAGATCGAGGCCAAAAATTTCTCCAAGATCGTCCTCGAATTCGATGCAAAAGTCGAGAAAGCCAAAAAGGACATCCGGGCTCTTAAGGAAAACCACAGGCTTCTCGCAGGCTTGAGAGCCTTTGGCGAAGAAATGGCTTCTCTTGGCACGACTCTTCTTGTCGAGAGTGAAGTTCAGAGGTCATTACAGGACATTTTAGAAGATCAACTCAAAGGAACGGATGAATAATAAGATTCACCTCTATATACGGATTGGTTTGATCGCCGTCCTCCTCGTTTCCGTTTCGGCCTGTACGTCTCATTTGAAAGAGGCGAAACTCTATTATACTCAGGGGGAAGATTATGCCTGTGTCTATGATACGCAGAAAGCCACCGCCTCTTTTAAACGGGCCAGAGAGGAAGCTGAGAGCCAGGTGAAAAAGGACCCCTCAGCACAAGCCTACATGATCAAGGGCTTGGCTGAGTTGAATCTGGATCTCTGGGAAGAGGCTAAGGATAGCTTTCTCAAGGCCAACGCCTTAGGTTTCGAAAAGGGAGAAGAGTGGGCCTCTCAACTCTCACTTTTCGGATTAGCCTCCACCCTGCGGGAGATGGGGCTCGAGGAGTCTGCTTCGGATATTTTTCAGTCTCTGCTCGACAGGTCAAAGGTCAAGCCGGTCACGCTTTTGGCCGCGCAAAACCATGTCGATATCGAACTGAACAAAGCTTTGGGCGTAGAAATCTCCGATAGAGAAAAACATCTGAAGGCTCTTCTCAAGACGACCGATAAGCTCATCACCAAAGATCTTGGCTGTGGCTATTATCACTATCTCCAATCACAGGTCCTGGCTCATCTCCAAGAATTCAGGAAGAGCTTTGAGAGAGCTGTCATGGCCAGGGAGCTTGGGCTTCCCAGCGAACAAATTTTCCGTGACAATGATAACCAGATTGTCTATTGTTACCAAGAATTGAAAAAACAGTACCAAGCAGAACAATGGATTTCCTTCGAAGCGCTCTATCTTGATTGGATGAAAAGATGGGGCTGGAAGGGGCCCGAAACGCCAACCTGGCAAATGAGGTGAAACATGCTGCCGACGATCAAATGGGACAACGGAAAAGTCGTCATGATTGACCAGAGGAAATTACCCGGAGAAGAGGTGTATGTGGAGTGCACGGATTTTAATCAGGTGGCAGAAGCCATTGAAACCATGGTCATCCGGGGCGCTCCGGCTATAGGCGTGGCAGCCGCTTATGGAGTGGCTCTCGGCATAATGGGGCTCGATGAGAAGGACAACCTGGAAGAGCGGTTTGACCGGATCTACCGTCGGCTGGAGAGAACGCGTCCCACCGCACGGAATCTCTTTTGGGCCCTGGAGAGGATGAAAAGGGCCTTTTTCAGAGAACGAGATCGGGACTTGGCTGGGCTCCAAAAGGTCATGCTCCAGGAAGCCCTGGATATAGAGATGGAAGATGTGAAGACCAACAAACGGATCGGAGGATGGGGGAGGACTTTGGTCAAAGACGACCAAACGATCCTCACGCACTGCAACGCCGGGGCCCTTGCAACCGCGGGTTACGGGACTGCTCTCGGTGTGATTCGTGCAGCCTTTGAGGAGGGCAAAAAGATCCGGGTTTACGCCGATGAAACACGACCCTTCCTGCAGGGTGCTCGACTGACTTGTTGGGAATTAGAGAAGGACAGCATCCCTGTAGTGTTGATCACAGACAATATGGCCGGCTATTTGATGAAAAAGGGCGAAGTTTCTCTCGTGATTACCGGGGCTGACAGGATTGCAAAGAATGGAGATACGGCCAACAAGATCGGCACTTACACAGTGGCCGTTTTGGCGCGGGTGCACAACCTTCCCTTCTATGTAGCCGCTCCGATGAGCACTATAGATTTTACTCTTAGAGATGGCAACCAAATCCCGATCGAAGAAAGGGATCCCGATGAGATCAAGTGGATCGGAGATGTGTGCTTGAGCCCTTCCTGCATAGAAGTGCGAAATCCTGCGTTCGATGTGACTCCTGCAGAATACATCACAGCGATCATCACAGAGAACGGGATCGCACGGCCCCCCTTTCAAAGGAGTCTCCAGGAACTGAGAAAAATGTAGAAAATTGGGGACTGGAAAATTGGGGACTGGCTCGTTTTTCCGTTAGGAAAAAGGTGCCTGTACCCAATTTAAGATGTTTTGATGTGAGGCCTGATCCCCAAATGGTCCGCATAGAAAAATGGGTACAGGCACCTCATTCCATGTTGGAATATCGGAGCCAGTCCCCATTTTTATGTAGGGTCGGTTCCCCGAGCTGACCGTTCTGGGAACGGTCCCTACATTTCACTGGAAAGGAAAAAGAATTGAAGATCTTAGGCATCGAGACCTCCTGTGATGAGACCTCTACGGCTGTGCTCACAGACACCTTCGAGATCCTAAGCAGCATTGTCTTGTCGCAGGACGAGATCCATGCGCCCTATGGAGGGATCGTCCCCGAACTGGCCTCGCGGCAACACATCGCATCGATCACGTATGTTGTGGAAGAAAGCCTCTCCCGGGCTCATCTCTCTCTCAAGAATATTGACGCCTATGCCGTCACCCAAGGTCCAGGGCTCATCGGATCGCTTCTCGTAGGCCTTTCTTTTGCCAAAGGTCTGGCCTACTGTTTTGATAAACCCTTGATCCCTATGGACCATCTTGAAGCCCATGTCGAATCGGCCTTTATCGAGAATAGAGAGATCCCCTTTCCTGTATTGGCTCTGCTTGTGTCTGGCGGGCACACGTCTATCATCCTGTTAAAGAAAAAACTGTCATTTCAACAGGTCGCAAGAACCCGGGATGATGCGGCCGGAGAGGCCTTGGATAAGATCGCCAAATTCCTTGACCTGGATTATCCGGGGGGACCGGTCATCGAGAGCTTGGCGCTAAAGGGCAATCCCAAAGAATTCCCCTTTGCTACTCCACACATGACCGATGGAAGTTTGGATTTTAGCTTCAGCGGTTTAAAAACAGCTGCGCTGAGACACATCAGAGAGCACAATATTTCCAAAGATCATCCGAAGTTCGTCGATTTTTTGGCGAGCTTTCAGAAAGCCATCGTTCGGGCACTGCTGTCAAACATGTCCAATTCGATAAAAGCGTTCAAACCCCGTTCTTTAATCCTCTGTGGAGGAGTAGCGAGAAACTTTGTCCTGAGACAAGATTTCCAGAAACTGGCCCGCACTTTTCATCTCCCGGCATTTATCCCTTCCCCTGAATTCTGCACGGATAACGCGGTCATGGTCGCAGCCCTGGCTGTTGAGAAGATCGGGCACCAAAAAACTGGGACTTTAGACCTGAGCTTAAACGCCTATCCCCGCAAGATTAACTAGCCTGAACTATTCATAAAAAATGTCGATACTTCGTTCAATAAAAGTAATATCAAATATTTACATTATTCGTCTAGTAAATCATCTTGACATTTCCGTTTTCAATGTGCTTCTTAATCATAATCGACATTTTTTACCCTTTGGGCGAGTCGACCCTAATGATAGGGTGGGTGGGAGGTTGCTTCGTTGCAAAGGATTTGCGGTGGACAACCACAGCTTCATCCTTTGCGCCTAGCATATACGGCAACCTCAACTCGTGAATAATTCAGGCTATTCATTCGAAACTCAGCTCTCTTTTTATGATGCCTAACGGATGGGAACGATCTGGAAAAAGAAGGGATCGACGAGCATGGATTCAGAGGAAAGCTTTGTCAGGTTGAGGTGGATCTCATACAGATAGAGATCCTTGTACTGGTAATAGACAGGGGGATTGAGCGTGATTGCCCTATTTTCGTAAGACGTTTTTCCCTCAAAGATCGGCAGATCGAAGAAGTTGAGGCGGACCTCATATTTTCCTTTCTCTGACCCAAAATTCAGCTGAAGATTTTCCCGCGCTCTTCGTGAGCTGAACAGTATTCTGTAGTTGTTTTCTCTGTGGAGATAAAATTCCGCCGTCTTTTTCACGACAACACCATCCCCCATTGGGAAGAGATAGTAGCCTAGAGCCACCTGCGGAGAGTAGCGAAACGTCCGGGTATCGTAGAGGCTCGGTCTCGGGAAAAGAACCCAAAGCAGAAACACAAGAAGAAGGAGAGACAGGGCAAAGACATAATAAAATGTTCTCTTAAACCGCATCTCTCTTTTGATAAAGGCGTAGGTGCAGACGAATATCACAATGGCCAGAATCCAGAGATAATTTGGGACGTAGCCGATATTGTTGACCTTGATGAAGGAAGGCAGAAAATGGGGTAGGAAGATGTACATGTTGCTGAGGTGGACAAACATCTCTCCGGCGCGTGATGTGAATTCATTCGTTGTCGGCTGGTAGAGAAAATGAGGATGCCGAAGCAAAAATATTGCGATGACAACACCCATGGTGCTCAGAAACCAGAACAGAAATGTGTAAATCCTCTTCCGGTTGTGGATAAGAAAATAGCCAACGGCTAGGCACAGGATCCAGGAGACAGGCGTGAGGATTCGTCCCTGGGGGCTGTAACCCTGGCGGTGGGTAAAAAAGGCGTAGTTAATAAGATAAGGGGCAGGGATAAATAGAAGGATGAAAAAATCTCTCTTTGATCTTCGGAATATCTCCACAAAACCCAAAAAAGCAAAAACATAGAAGGGAGAGTAGAGCAAAAGACCATCCCTCTGGTCGAGAAAATAGTTGAGAAGGGTGTCGAATCTCATGGAAAGGGGTGCGTTCATAGCTGCATCTCTAAAAGCCTGCAGCCTTTCTGGGGTGAGCACGCCCTCGTATACGGAGAATGGGGAGAATGTCCCATAGATGGAATGGATAAACGTATAGAACAGAGTTAGGGATAAAAGAGGAAACAGAAGGAAACACAGGATCTTGATTCCGGCTCTGTGCTTTTTGAGGAGAAAGTACATAGAGACAAGAAGCAGAGTCCCGAAAAGCAAGTTGTACTTGAGTCCGAACCAGAAGAAAAGAGACAGGAGGAAACCCAGAAAGAAATAGTGAAAGAGTTGGAGGGGTTTTTTAGAGCGGACCTTCCTGTATACGTATATTGAGAAAAGGGCAATGGGAATTTCGGAATAGAGATGGATGGCAAAGAAAAGAACGGGCGCAGAGAAAGAGTAGAAGAGCCAGAGTTGGAGTGCAATTTTCTCATCCCCCCACAGTTCTCTGGCCAGGAGGTAAAGCTGAAGACCCAATAAAACGGCCCAGATCACGAGGCTCCCTTTCAGGATAAAGGTCACTAGATCTCCGTGAAAATGCTGACTCAACCAGTAGGAGGGCAGTGCCAGCACTGAAACCCCAGGCAGGTTTATTGGATAGATATAACTGGGGCCCTTTTGTCCTTCGCGTGCGTACATCCCCAATCTGAATCTGGGATTTTTTTCTTTAGAGTAGAATGAAAAATAATCCTCCTGCGCGTAGTTATTGGCCACATTGATGTCTTTATCTTTGAGGAGGCTATGCGATGTGAGGAGATAGTACGGTTCATCACCCGAAAATGTGATCTTTTGTGAAACCAGAACAAAAGTGCACAGATTGTAGATGAGAAAAGCGGCGAAAAAAAGGATCACCAATTTTTTCCTGCGAGGAAGATGGCTGAATGACTGGAGTGCTTTGTTTATGGCTGATCTTAGATTTAGAAACCTGTCCAAGTGTAAAAGGAAAAGATAGAGGACACAAAGGAAAATGGAAACCAGGAATACATTCAACCTTGTCTTCAGGTCCGCCCTGTCTAAATAGTGGTTCAGGATTAATGGGGTGAGCAAGAAAAAACTGAGAGGTACTTGAGACAGGAAGTTATCCCAAAGAGAGGTATTGCGTTCGCTGCCGTAGGTTTTGACCTCCATATGGGTTAATAAGAGCCATGCGGATACAAGAAGAAAAAACAGGAGCAACAAAACAAGAAAAAAGGCGGGGGAGAGACGATACTCATGATCAAGAATAGTAAAGGATGACGTTTGGGAGTGGAGCACCACAAAATAGGACAGGCCCAGTGAAAATAGGATTAGGGACACGAAAATAATGGGGAACCTAGGTTTTTGCATCTATCCCAGAGATATTAAAATTCGAACCATATGTCAAGGCCATCCATGCCCGTCCATCCCTTCTCACGGTTTTCTCCACCACACAATTGGGACACTTAATAACGCACTTATGTTCATACGATAACAGATTTAGAAATGTTTCCATCGTTATCGGACCGGAAGGATGGAAAAACGGTAGGGGGATTTCTGAGTATCGACGTCAGATTTATTCTCGAGGAAAATGCTGATGTGGTAGAGGTTCTGGTTCTTGAGATTGTAGGGAGGCACTGGAGGAAAGCGAAGTCTCTTGATCTCTGTCTTTGTTTGTCCCTGAAAGATTGTCTGGTCGAAATACTTGATCTCAGCTGCGTAAACTCCTCTCTCTGAGCCAAAATCGAGTTGGAGATCGGAGAGCTCCCGCCAGGACGAAAAGTAGAAGCTGTAGAGGCGGTTATCTTCGATCAGGTCAAAAACTCCCGCGTTAGTCATTCGGGCCGATCGGCTGTAGGCATAAAACGTGATCTTTTCTCCGCTGGGATATGTGATGTTTTGGGGGTGGACGATGACTGTCCTCGGGTAAAAGACAAACCAGAGGTAAAACACACCGAGTCCGATCATGGCTCCAGACAAAAAGTGGGAATACCTGGGAGGGAAGGAGTGTTCTTTTGTGAGTTGATAAGCCAGAATAAAAAGGACGGCTAGGACAATCCACACGATGTTGGGTGGCCAGAAAGGGGCCTCGATCTTTATGAATGATGGCAAAAATTTAGGCAACGAAAAATGAAGATTACTAAGTTGGAGGAACAGCAAACCCGCCCGTTCTGTTTCCCCCGCTGTTGTGGGTTGGTAGAGCGCTCGAGGGGTTCGGAGGAGCAATAGGGTCGTAAGAAGGCTGAAAAAAGCAAACAACGAAAATATATATGTGAATATTTTTTTCGCATTATAGGCTAGAAAGTAACCCAAAAATATAGCCATGCCCCAAGAAACGGCGACTAGTGTCCTGGCCTGGGGAGCGTAAGCTGGCCTCTGTGTCAGGAAGGCCAGGTTGAGGATGTAGAGTCCGGTGAGACAAAGGACGAGACCAAGCTCACGGGATCTCCTTTTTCCCATTTCTATCATTCCCAGGAAGGCAAAAAAGTAGAGGGGGGCATACGGAAGCAGCCCATCCCTCTGGTCCAGGAAGTAGCCGAGGAGCGTTTCCCAACGGTAGCGGAAGGGAATGTCCACAAAAAGCGAGCGGATGTAGGTGATGGAATCGGTTGTTGTCGACGGCCCCTGGATAGATACAGCGAAGGGTGAGATCGAGTTGTAGAATGCGGAGGAGAATGCGATGTGGAGGCTGAACAAACAGAGGGGGAAGAACAGAAAATAGAGGATGTTCCATCGGATCTTTTGTCTTATGGGGAGGACCCAGAAGGCGTAAAGGAAAAGAGGAATAAAAATGAACACGTACTTCACCGCATGGAGCCAGATGATCGTAGAAAGGAAAAAACCAAGACCCAGCAACTGGAGTTTGGTGAACGATCTTTGAAAACGGAGAAGACGAAAGGCTGTCAGGGAAAAGAGCGTCACGATTATCTCGGGATAGATGTGGATTGAATAGAAGAACACCGGAGAGGTGAAGCTAAAGAGAAGCCAAAGGCCGAAGGCCAGTCCTTCCTTCTTCCACTCTTGCAGGGCAAACAGAAAGATCTGAATTCCAAGGAGAGCACCGAACACGCTCATCCCACATCGGATGATAACGGACATCGCCGTCCTGCTGAACAGCGAACCAAGAGAATAAAAAGGGAGAAGAAGCATTGATAGCCCTGGAGAATGGAAGGAATATTTGCCTCCGGTTCCGGGAGCGATGTGGGGAGATATCTGAACCTGCGGAGGCATGATCTTGGCGTAATCTCTGTTGGCGTAGTTATTGGAAAGATCAAAATCACCGTCTTTGAGCACGCTGTGGGAGATGAGAAGATAATGGGGTTCATCCCCGGAAAAGCTTATCCCCTTTGTGACAAGGATGGCCGAACCCGCACCGTAAAAAAGAAGAGCCACAACAAAAAGAAGGACGAGCTTCTTTCGGAGTGACAGAGACATTGTCTTCTGGAAGCTCCAGTTGAACTTTTGGGGTTTTCCGCTGGCTAGGACAAACACGGTTGCACATTTGAGAAATAAAATAGAAAAGAGAGTCGCAAATCCGAGGAGCTTGAGGCGCGTAAGGAGGTCACCAGAGCTCATGTAGTGAACGTTGACAAAGGGAAAAAGCAGCATAAAAAAGAGGGGCAGGTTGTTCAGGAAATCAAAAGAAAGTCCTTGCCGGCAGGGGATCGAAAACGAAAAACTCAGGATTTTGGCACTTAAGGCCCATATTCCACCAAGAACCAGCACAAATAGTAAACTCAACAGGATAAAAAGGAGGGGGGGGAGGTGAAAAAAATGGTCTTGGATCGTGAAATTTTTTCCCTGGTTGTAGTAGAGAACAAAAATACTGAGCAGGCAAGCCCAGATCAGAAAAAAGGCGAGAAGGCGCCAGAACGTTTTAACCATGTGTTTTGACTAATAGTCAAATCGTTTGGAATTGTCAAGGTGAATGCTGCGCCTCCTCTTTTCTTCAAAACCAAATATTTCCATTCTGCGTATATAACCATATAAACGGCAGGTCTGTTGTATCCGTTTGTGTTCGTCTAGATAGACTTGTGATACTGTTTAGACCGTTATGTTTGTTTATGGTATAAATGATGGAAAATTGAATGTTACTGGCGAGTTATCCGTAATAGCGTTATAGGGTCCGTTCCCCGAACGGACCGGTTCATTTAGTTCTAAGGAAAGAAATAGGTTAAAAGTAAATAGTGAAAAGAGAGAAAGTTGGGAACACAAGACGAGGATGATATTGTCCTCTCGCTTCTTGCGTTTCACTTTGTGATCTAATTTGATTCAAACAAATTCAGGAGGATCTTTATGAAAAATCGAACAATTATTTCGCTGGTTTTTGTCTTATTCTGTTTCTCATTCCTTGCCTATAGCCAGGATGAGGACGTTCTTCCAATGAGCCTGCAGGACTGCATCGCAAAGGCCCTGAAAGACAATCTCAACTTGGCCATACAGGTTTACAATCCTGAGATTGCAGATATGACTATCACTCAGGCAAAAGAATTCTTCATGCCCAGTTTTGATTTGGCCTTTGGAAGGAGGCGCACAGATTATCCTTCCTATTGGTGGCTTCAAGGAGAGGATTCTGTGGTGAGTAAGTATGGCGACTATTCATTTGCGTTCACCCAGCAGATCCCCACTGGAGGAAGTTTTATCCTCTCCTTCAATAACTACAGATCAGAAACCAATGAACTTTTTCAACTCATAAACCCCCGCTATGGAGCCACACTCCAGTTTGACTTTATCCAGCCGCTCCTGAGGAATGGCGGACTTAAAATGGGGCGGAAAGAAATCATTATCGCGGAGAACAACCTTGAAATCTCCCAGACCCAGTTCGAATCCGTCGTCCAGGATACGGTTTACACGGTTGTGGAGGGATACTGGAACCTTCTTTACGCCATCGAGGATCTAAAAGTCAAACAGCAATCTTTGCAGTTGGCGCGAGATCTCCTTGCGAAAAACAAAAAGGAAGTGGAGGTGGGCAAACTGGCTCCCTTGGAAGTGCTGAATGCAGAGACAGTGGTTGCCCAGAGAGAGGCAGATATCCTGGAAGCGGAAGTCTTGATCAAAAGGCGAGCAGACCTTCTCAAGTACCATCTCAATATATCCGATGTTCAGGAGATCACGCGCAAGAGTATAGTCCCCACAGATCGGCCGGATTTTGTTAAAAAGGTGATCTCCTTTGATGAAGCCTGGCAAGTGGCTCAAGTGAAGAGACCTGACCTCCGGGCGAACAGGAAAAACATCGAAAACAATAAGTTCAAGATGGATGTGGCCAAAAATAAGATGCTGCCCGGACTGGACCTCAGCTTTTCATATTGGAGTCCTGGAATCTCCGGAGACAAGATCCTGTATCTGGATAACGACCCATTCCTCGGTATCATCATGGGCAAGGAGAAGGGGAGTGCCGGAGATGCCATCGGGGATTCACTCAAGTTTCAGCACAATAACTGGAATGTGGCGTTGACCCTGACGCTTCCCCTGAGCAATGTGACCACAAGGGCGGAGTATGTCAAGAGCAGGATGGAACTGGAGAAAAGTCAGCTTGAGCTGGAAGATAATAATAAATTTGCAATGCTCGATGTCAATGATGCTGTGCGAGAGGTGGAGACCCATATCAAAAGAGTCAACGCATACCGCCTGGCAAGAGAACTGGCCCAGAAGAGATTGGAGGCAGAGCAGAAAAAAATGGACGTGGGACTCACCACGAATTATTTTGTTCTCACTTTCCAGGAAGAATTAGCCAATGCCCGGTCAACTGAGATCAAATCCATGCTGGACTACATTCTCGCATTGGCAAGGCTGGACAGAGCGATGGGAACCAGCCTGGAGAGCTGGAACGTCCGGTTACCACATGTTAAATGACCTTGATTTCCTAATTCGAGCCTCAATCCGTCTTCGCCAAAGACCCCCCCCACCCACCACCATTGGGCTCAGACGGACAGGGTCTCGATTATGTGACATGTATCTGTACATTGAAAATTCCAAAATCAATGATATGTGAATACTAACTCTGAGGAATGTGTTATAGAGTTAATAGCAGAGTTTGTGATATGATGTGAAAAATGGATATCTCCGTTGTTATCATCACTTACAATGAGGAAAAAAGACTGGAGGCAGCTCTAAAAAGCGTCGCCGACATCGCCTCTGAGATCGTAGTGGTCGACCGCTTCAGCGACGACGATACGGTAAAAGTCGCAAAAAAACATACGAACCTTGTCTTTCAGAGGAAATGGACTAATTTTGCCGACCAGAAAAATTTTGGGAACAGCAAAACATCCTTTCCGTGGGTCTTCTCCCTGGATGCCGATGAGAGGGTCTCTCCAGAGCTCCGGGAGGAGATCCTCCTGCTGAAAGAGGGGGAGCCGGAATGTTCTGGTTTTTCGATGCCCCGCCAGACTTACTATCTGGGGCGATGGATTCACCATGGCGGCTGGTATCCTGATAGAAAACTCCGGCTCTTCCGGAAGGACAGCGCACGCTGGGAGGGAGAGTACGTGCATGAATCTCTGATTGTAGAGGGCAAGGTCAACCTCCTCAAAGGTTCACTCCATCATTTCACCTACCGGAACATTCGGGATCATCTGGAACGGATCAACTCGTTTTCTGACCTGGGCGCCCAAAAATTGTATGCCAAGAGGAAAAAATGCCGCTGGTATCATTTGGGGATCATCCCCTTTCTGAATTTTTTAAAGTTATATTTTTGGAGAGCGGGATTCTTGGATGGTTTTGCCGGTTTTGTCGTTGCGACTCTTCATGGCTATTCTGTGTTTATCCGCTATGCCAAGCTGAAGGAGATCTGGAAAAAGGGCGAACGGATCGGTCCTTTCCCCTACTAACTTGAATTATTCATAAAGGCTGCTGACAAATTTTTACTTAAAAACTTATACTCCAAGAAAATTTAAAATCTTATTGTCAGCATCCTTTACTCTTCGGACGAGCCGATCTCACTACAAA
>CAZIMJ010000292.1:0-4024 GCA_964540205.1 uncultured Eubacteriales bacterium
TCCATAAGGTTCAAGGATATGCTTTCGGTTGGAGCCGTTTCATAATCCTTGTTCGTGATGATGTGTATATGATAAGGGCGACCCAGATCAGACCGAAGCTGATCAGATGTGTTGTCGTAAACGGTTCCTTAAACACAAAAATCCCCAAAAAAAGTGAGATCGTGGGCGCAAGATACTGAAAAAACCCGATCATCGAAAGAGGTATTCGCCGCGCTCCCTTTGCAAACCACACCAACGGAACAGCAGTGACTATACCGGCTCCGATAAGAAGCAGATGTGTGGTAATAGAAGCTCCCACAACTGCATTTGTCTTTCGATAAACAAGAAATAATATAAATATAAGAGCCACGGGAGTAAGGATCGCCGTTTCTGCCGTCAATCCAGTGATCGATCCTACGCGGGATGTTTTTCGCAACAGGCCGTAGAGTCCAAAACCCAAAGCGAGTGACATGGCGATCCAGGGAAACCTCCCGTATTGAACGGTCAAAAAAGCTACACCAAGAATGGCCAATACAAAAGCGATGATCTGCCAGAATGTGAGGCGCTCGTTCAAAAATATCATTCCCAACAAAACACTGATGAGGGGATTGATGTAGTACCCCATACTGGCTTCAACAACATGGTTGGCATTGATCGCCCAGATATAGATGAACCACACTGCTCCGATGATCAAGGCACTGAACAGGCTGGACACCCTGTTGTGCTTGTGTGTGTAGTCTCGTTTGACCTCAGGCCATCGTTTTCTGATTGTGTTGAAGAGGCAGAGGAAGACAAATGACCAGATGACCCTGTGCGCGAGGATCTCTCTTGCAGGAATATGTTTTAGAGCTTTCCAATAGAGAGGAAGGATTCCCCAGACGAAATAGGCAGCAATGGCATACCACGTGCCGACCATATTTTCTCTTTTTTGAACATCCATCGGAACTTTTTATTCAGAGCCCTGTCAAACAGAATGTTATGAACGATTCAGGGCTTTTAAGTTATACGCAACAAAGAATCATTTCAAGTGATTTATGGGTAACGCTCTCTGGCAAGTTTTCGTTTGTAAGATCGTGGGGAATATTTTCCCCCTTTAACTGTATAAAGGCGTGGGGCATGAAAAATAAAGATAGGATTAGAAGCAATTCAAATAAGGAGGCAAAAAATGCCAAAAAAAAATTGGTTTGGAATGGGGATGTTGAGCATTATCTTTGGATTAGTGCTCGTCATGAACGCATCCTCTGTCAAGGATTTTGGGATCATCAAAGGCCATGTCTATGACACCCGGGGCAACAGCTTGCCAGGGGTTCTCCTGACAGCCAAGAACATCACAACAGGTGATGAAGCGAGAAAGATATCAGACCAGAACGGGTATTTTATCTTCGAGAACTTGGCTTTTGGCACCTACAAAGTGAAGGCAGAACTGCCTGGCACTAAGAGCATGATCCTCAAGGCAGAGCTCTCTGCCCAGAAGAAGGACGCAACATTGATCTTCAAGCTCGAAGTTTTGCCCATGCTCACCGAAAAAGAGGAAGTTTTGATGGATAAAGCAGTGGCAAGCGCAATTGTCGGTGGTGTTCGGCGTGATGCTAAAAAACAGGCGCTCTACCAGATGAACCCATCCGAGGCGCCTTATCCCGCATCTCACTTCAGTCAGTTCAACACCGAAGAATACGACAGGATCTACGAGAATATTTTCCTCGAAGCACTAAAGAATCCCCTTTCGACATTCTCCATTGATGTGGACACAGCATCCTATGCCAACGTCCGGCGGTTTATCAACAGCAATCAGTATCCCTACAAGGATGCTGTGCGGATCGAAGAGATGATCAACTACTTCTCATACGACTACCCTCTGCCGACAAAGAAACATCCCTTCACAATCTATACCGAGATCTCGGGCTGCCCGTGGAATCCGGACCATCGATTGATCCACATCGGACTTCAGGGAAAAATGCTGGAATCCAAGCATCTCCCCCCGAGTAATCTGGTGTTTCTGCTGGATGTCTCCGGGTCCATGGAACCTGCCAACAAACTTCCCTTGCTCAAAAAGGCCTTTAAACTCTTGGTCAACGAACTGGGCGAGAAGGACAGAGTCTCGATCGTCGTTTATGCTGGAGCTGCTGGCCTCGTGCTGCCGTCAACTCCTGCAAACCAGAAAGATAAGATCTTTGCCGCCCTCGACCAGCTGAGCGCAGGAGGTTCAACCGCTGGCGGGGCTGGCATCCAACTGGCCTACAAGGTGGCATGGGAGAATTTTATTCACGATGGAAACAATCGCATCATCCTGGCCACAGACGGCGATTTTAACGTAGGGATCTCCAGCACATCCGAGCTTGTTCGCACGATCGAGGACAAACGGAAAAAAGGTATCTTCTTGACTATTTTGGGTTTCGGCATGGGGAACTACAAAGATGGCCGCATGGAACAGATCGCGGACAAAGGGAACGGCAATTACCACTACATCGACAACCTTCTCGAGGCTAAAAAAGTCTTTGTCAACGACATGCGCGGCACCCTCTTCACGATTGCCAAAGATGTCAAGATCCAGGTGGAGTTCAATCCGGCCAAAGTGAAGGTTTACAGACTCATCGGCTATGAGAATCGACTGCTCAAAAAGGAAGATTTCGCCGATGACACCAAAGATGCTGGAGAGTTGGGTGCCGGCCACACGGTCACAGCTCTTTATGAAGTCATCCCCTACGGGAGCAAAGAAGAGGTTCCGGTGGTTGGAGATCTCAAGTACCAAATGGTCAAGATAGACCCCGAGGCTTACAGGAGCAAAGAGATTTTGACCGTCAAATTGCGGTATAAAAAACCCGACGGAGAGAAAAGCCAGCTGCTCGAGATACCTCTCGCTGATAAAAACATCGCCATTGCCAACGCTTCTGAAAACTTCAAATTCTCTGCGGCTGTCGCTGAGTTTGGAATGCTCTTAAGAGATTCAGAGTTCAAGGGGCAGTCCTCTTACGAAGACGTTCTGAAACTGGCCCAAAAAGGCAAAGGCCAAGACAGATACGGTTACAGAACAGAATTTATTAAACTCGTCGAGATGTGCCAGCTTCTTGATACCGTAAGCAGCAAATAATCCCGCAGAACCCGGGTGGCGCCTATTGGAAACGGACCAAGGCGCCACCCCTTCCAATCCGGTCTGGCCTGGGACAAGAAAATTTCAAAATCTTCTATTGTTTCGTGGCCCCTCTTTATAAATCCTCCGCGACATCTAAACCGTCAGTTACGCAGCTTGCAAGATAACAACGATATTGATAAGGTAATACTGCATTTTAAGCAGTTTTCAAAGGTTTTCACCACAAGAAGACAAAATATTGGCTATCTTTCTCTCAAATATAGCATGCAGTATAGTAATTGTTAGATGGTAAAATAAAAAAATGGACAACACGGATCACGTTAAATCTCATGATAAGTTCGCCAGTACTTATGATTCCCAGGTTAAACAGTATAAAAGCTATGGACATGCAGTTCTCTTTGGTATGTGTTATGAATATATAGAACCAGGAGATTCTCTTCTTGATCTTGGAATAGGCACGGGACTTAGTTCAGTTCTTTTTGCAAAAGCTGGACTGGATATAACCGGATTAGACGAATCATTAGAAATGCTAAAGGAGTGCAGAAAAAAAGGATTCGCAAAAGAAATAAAGCAATACAACATCCAGGATGTTCCCCTGCCATATTCAGACAACGCTTTTTCTCATATAGTATGCTGTGGTGTATTTCACTTTTTCGGTGATTTACAACCAACAATCAAAGAAGCATACCGAATTCTCAGACCTGCCGGAATATTTGCGTTTACGATTGCGTCACTTACCGCAAAAGAGGCAGAATTAGATTGTGAAAGTATGCCTGATTACATTGAAGTTCAATCCGCCTGGGGGATTCCAATTTTTAAACACTCGGACAAATATGTTAGTGAGACAGCAGAAACACTCGGATTAACAATCCAAAAAGAAGCGAAAGTACTTGCAGACAGTGGGGATAAAGATGCCGGTGACATTCTGTTTAAAGTAATTGTGATGCAAAAAACAGC
>CAZIMJ010000293.1:0-50578 GCA_964540205.1 uncultured Eubacteriales bacterium
TCTAGGTGTCCCACAGTAGACATGATGAAGCCTGGCGCACAGAATCCACACTGGTAGGCATCCTCGTCGATAAATGCCTGTTGAATGGGATGGAGGTTTTTTCCGTCGGCTAGACCTTCGATGGTCTGGACAGACTTTCCATCGGCTCTGATAGCCAGGTAAAGACAGGAATAAACAGGCTCTCCATCAAGGAGTACTGTGCACCCCCCGCATTCACCCTGATTGCATATTTTTTTTGTACCCGTGAGGTTTAGCCTTTCTCTGAGGACATCGAGGAGTGTTTCTCGCGGCTCCACAACAAGAGTGTATTTCTCTCCATTGACGGTGAGAGTGACCTGCTTTTTTGCGTATACGGGGACTTTTCCCTTCTTTGTTTCCATCGAGGCCGTTTCTTGGGCGAGAATTTTGGGGACAACAGCAGCCCCAATGGCCCCGCCTCCAAAACCTTTCAGAAAATCCCTTCGTGTGTAAGACTTTCCTTCTTTATTTTGATTTGTTCCCATTTTGATCCTCTTTTTGAGAATTCGATCGTGTTGATCTAGCCAAGCCTGATCAGGGCCATAATAATTAGGCAGAGGATAAGGGCTGCGGGTGAGAGAACATAATTGAGCTTCTGGATGGCAGGTGTTTTAGATATGCCCAGAGCGAATTCTTCCAATTTGCTCCCGACCAAGAATCCGATCGGAACGGTCACAAGAGATACCAAGATGGCAAAGTGGATATAGTAAAGGGAGAGAGGATACCCTGTGCCCGCGACGATACAAGCGGGGATGCCGGTCGCAAACCTGACAAGGGGGAACATGTTGGCGGCAAGGAGTGCGGACATCCCCCCTGTGAGGGCTTGACCAGACGGTTTTTGTCGGAATGTTTCTTTGATCAGATAGACAATCAATAGAAAAGCTGCACCTTCGGTGATAAAGGCAAAAATGGGATTGGCGATAGCACCATGCAGGATAGGATATGAGAGGAGAAGAGCATCGATGATTTTGAAAAGAGATGTGATGACGACAAGAAGCACAACACCGAGCGCCCGTCTCGAAATAATCCAGCTTGCTGCAATGAAGAGAAGAGCGACGCCAGTCATCATCGAGCCGGACACCGAAGAGGCACACCTTTTGAGGTACATCCCCAGCGCTGCCTCAGACAGTCCCCAGACAGCACCGAGCATGACGATAAAACCTAAATAAGATTTAAGGGGTTTTTTCTCCATATTTCCCTCCGATTAAGTTAAACATAACCCAAATATTCTTGAATTATAATTATCTTGGTGGGTTTTGACAACTTTTTCTACAAATTTTTTGAATCAAATGGTCATGAATTGTTGGAGGACAAAGCCGATGAGGGCTGCAACAAGGATGTAGTAAATCATGGGAATGAGGGTTTTCCGGATCAGAAGGCCCTCCCGGCCGAGGATCCCGACAACAGCGGAGGCAGCCACAACGTTATGGACGCAGATCATGTTTCCTGCAGCGCCTCCAACAGCTTGGAGAGCAACGATGACTCCAGGAATGGCTCCAGTCTTAAGTGCTGTTGTGAATTGGAAAAGAGAGAACATCATGTTCGAGAAGGTATTGCTACCCGCAATAAACGCCCCTAGTGCGCCGATCATCGGGGCAAACGCTATCCACGCTTTTCCTGCGAGTGCTGCAGCACCTGAAGCCAGAACAACTGGCATTTTATCGTAACCCCCAGGAACACCGCTGTTTATGAAGACCTTCACCATTGGAACGGCAAAACCGAGCGCAATGGTTGGCCCGAGTAGAGTTTTAAATGAACGAACGGTTGCTCTTTTAGTTTGATCAAAGGAAATTCTTTGGATAAAAAGCGAGATTATCACAGCAACAAAAAACCAAAAACCTGGAATAAAGATTGGCTGGAAACTCGTTGAAATGGAAGTCTGAAAGATATTTGTCAGTTGAAGTGAAACACCAGCGAGCATGGTTTTAAGAGGAACCCACAGGCGGCTGAGGAGGAGAAAAAGCGCCACCAGGATGTAAGGAAACCAGGCCGTAAAGACTTTCACTTGCGCTTTTGCAACGTCTTTCTCATCAATCCTCTGGCCTATCCATTCATTGGGCCATGTTTCTTTTGCAGGAAAGTCCCAGGTGTCCTTTGGGATAAGAAATCCCATTTTTGCGAGCGGAATCACCAGAGCTAAACCCATGAGGGATCCGATTAAGCTTGGAAACTCGGGACCAAGAAAAAATCCAATAAATGTGTAGGGAATAGTGAAGCACAAACCAGCAAAGAGAGCAAAACGCCAGATGGACAGACCTTCTGTCCATGAGCGTTTATGACCGAAAAACCGAGTCATCATCATCACCAGGATGAGAGGAATTAGCGTTCCCGTGATTCCGTGGATAATGGCCACCTTTCCTCCTATGGCGTACAAATAGGGAGGAAATTCAAGAGAGTGCGATGCCAAGTAACCTGTCACCTCCGGCTGGCCGCTTAAACCTGCATTGACACCGATAAGAATGGGTGTTCCGATGGCTCCAAAGGACACTGGTGTGCTCTGGATGATCAACGACACCATAACAGCAGCCATAGCTGGAAATCCGATGGCCACGAGTAGGGGGGCGGCCACGGCAGCCGGTGTTCCGAATCCTGCTGAGGCCTCGATAAAGGCACCGAAGAGGAAAGCGATGATGATGGCTTGAACCCGTCTGTCTGGAGAGATGAGATACATACTCCGGCGGATGGAGGAAATGGCTCCACTCTCCTGCTGGAGATTTAGGAGAAGGATAGCTCCGAGAACGATATACAGGATGGAACCGGCCGTGACTAAGCCGTCTATGGATGCTGCGGCGATCTGTAGTATGGGAACCTTCCAGATGGTTAATGCTAAAAGACAGGTGAGGATGAATGCGACAGGCATAGCTTTTGTCGCCGGCCATCTGAAAAGAACAATAAGCGCAAATACAGTGAGGATCGGTAATAATGCCAGAAACGCCATAATGTTTACCTTTTAAGCTGCTCTTTATGGTTACTTTGTTGACTGGTTATAGACATTATTCAAGTGGTCCTTCGATGTCAAATATAATTTTGGCTAAGAAAGCGCTTGAGATTTTTTCCGCAAACATTTGCGCAAGTTGCGGTTTTTGTAACATGCTTCCTTTCTAAGGGAGTGGAATATGAATCCAAATATGGATCTTGAATCTTTGCATGACTATCTTTCATTTCAAGAGTTGATCAAACCTAAGGAATGATGTCGGAGGTGATTATTTGGTCATAATGTGTCCACATCCGTATGATTTTTACAATCTTTTCTTTCTCCAGCACTTGATAGATCAATCTGTGCTGGATATTGATTCTTCTGGAATAAACTCCGGAGAGATCACCAACGAGCTTTTCATAGGATGGGGATTTCCGAAAAGGATCTTCATGGATTATTTAGATGTGCTCTTCAGAAATCAGTAATTCAGAAATATGATTGTTTACTCACGATATTAAAAAATGATATAAGCTTTACATGGGGTAAAGAAATCTGGAGGCGGAAATGATCGGTAACATAAAAAACATGATTATGCTCAGTCTTTTTGTCTTATTGATCGGAGGATGTGTGCAAAAGGAGGAATTCAGTGTTACATCTCCCAATGAAGAAGTGAGTGTGTTATTCGACGTCCTTGAAAGCGTACCGCATTATAGTGTCTCTTACAATGGCGTTGGAGTCATTGAGCCATCTGCGTTGGGATTTCGGCTTAAGGATTCGCAACGTATTCATGACGGATTAAAGGTGATCGGGACAGAGAGATCTAGCTATGACCAAACCTGGAAACCGGTTTGGGGGAAGAGGAGCGAAGTAAGGAACTTTTACAATCAGTTGACTGTTAACCTGCAGGAGAGAGAATCTCCCTCTCGCAAGATCGATATGATCTTCCGCGTCTATGATGAGGGTGTGGCTTTCCGGTATTATTTTCCCGAGCAGGAGAGTTTGGCCGATTTGGCCATTCAATCTGAGGATACTTCCTTCAACTTCAGTGACAACTACATATGTTATGCCCTACAACTTGGCAGCTTTACGACTCCCTATGAGAGGGAATTCGATGAAATTCTCTTGGAAGACATCGACTCCGAGTCTATTATAGGATTGCCGTTGCTCCTTCAAACGTCTTCCTGCTGGATGGCGTTGACTGAGGCGAATCTCACAGATTATGCAGGGATGTATCTTTCTCCAGCTGAGGCAAATTCCAGAACGCTTGTCTCAAGACTTTCACCCCTCCCCGGAGATCATGAACTTGCCGTCCAGGCATCTGTTCCACATCAAACACCCTGGCGAGTCCTTATGATCGGCGATAAGGCCGGTGATCTCATCGAATCCGACCTCATCGAGAATCTCAATGAACCCACGACATTCGAGGACGTCTCCTGGATCAAGCCCGGACTTGTGCTTTGGCCGTGGTGGAATGGACGGCTTCCCTTTGGAGAGCCGCACACTCTCCAGATGATCCACTACATCGACTTTGCCGCCAAGCACGGCATATCCCATCTCCTCGTTGATGCTGGCTGGTACTCATTGGAAAGGGATGCATGGCAAAATCCCGATGAAGAAGATATCCTGACCATGGAAGAGACACGAAAGGATAAGTACAACATCGAGGCCGTTATTCAGTACGCCAAAGATAAAGGCGTTGATGTTCATCTCTGGGTTCATGGGGCATCTTTACAGCGTCAGATCGATGAAGCTTTGCCCTTATATGCCAAATGGGGAGCGGTGGGTATCAAGGTGGATTCGTATGGCCGGGATGACCAGGAATGGGTCAATTTTGTGCATGAATTTGCCCAGAAAGCCGCGGCAAATCGCCTCATGGTCAATTTTCATGGTGCCTACAAACCCACAGGGATTCGCGTGACATACCCGAATTTTATGACGCGCGAGGGCATTCTGGGGCTCGAGCACAGCAAATGGTCGAACAAACCCACTCCTCAACACAATGTCACGATTCCTTTCACACGAATGCTGGCAGGGCCGATGGATTATACACCAGGAGCCTTTGACCTGGATGGGACGGAGGAGAGTCCCAAACAAGTCCAGGGAACGAGAACTCACCAACTAGCGATGTATGTGGTCTACTATTCCCCTCTTCAAATGGTCCCGGACTGTCCGGAGGCTTATGAAGCGGCGCCCGGTGATTTTGCTTTCATCAAGGATATCCCCACAGTCTGGGATGACACAAAAGTCTTGGCCGGGCATCCCGGAGATTTTATCGTTATGGTCCGCCGTAAGGGACAGAAATGGTACATGGGGAGCATGACCGATGAAAACCCGCGCAAAATCAGCGTTCCTCTGAGTTTTCTCGATAAGGGAAAAGAATATACGGCCACACTATATTCGGATGCCTTAGATGCTGACAAATATCCCGAGCATGTGATCAAAAGTGAGATTCATGTCACATCATCAACAGTGCTGTCTGTGGTGATGGTCGGAGGTGGGGGCCATGCCGTCTCCATAAAGCCCGTTGAGATCTCTGACTAAATATCTGAAACAAAGAAGAAAAGGATTCAGCCAAGCGTGTTGACTGTTTAAGATAGGCGTGTTCAAATTAACCTGAACTATTCATAAAACAGGCTGGATTACTAAAAAGATATGCTGGATCTGGATCGAGGAGGTCACAATGATACAGAAGCTATCGATGGCGAGTGTTGTCGTTTTGTTAATGTGTTTTTGTACTGGAGAGAACAGATCGGGCACAGAGGTCTCGGAAGGGACGGATCCCTCGCCAGCAGTGGCGAAGAAGGGAATGGTCAGCTCTGCCCATCCTCTGGCTACTGAGGCTGGTGTTGCAACTCTCCGAGCAGGGGGGAATGCCTTTGATGCAGCCGTGACCATTGCTTCTGTCCTGAATGTTGTCGAGCCCATGATGAGTGGGATGGGCGGATACGGTACGATCCTGGTCTATGATGCTAAAACAAAAAAGATCCGTTTTCTCGATTCCAGCGGCAAAATACCCATGGCTGTGGATTCGGACGTTTTCCGTGCACCCACACCAAATTATGAAGATAACCGCAGGGGACCGAAAGCAGTCTCTACTCCGGGAAATGTCAATGCCTGGCAGGCCATGTCGACGCAGTATGGCGAGCTGGCATGGAATAAGCTTTTTGCTCCGGCGATCAAGACTGCCTCCGAGGGTTTTGTCATCAGCGAAGGATTGGCAGGAACCATTGATCGTGCTTTTGAGTTGTTCCCCGAACATGCCAAACGTTTTTATGGTAAAGACGGCGAGCCATTAAGTACTGGCGATCTGTTGATCCAAGAAGATTTAGCCAAATCTCTGAAACTTTTAGCGGATTTGGGCGCCAAAGCCATCTATGGAGGGGAGATCGGCAAAGCGATCGATGCCGAGATGAAGAAATCCGGTGGATTCTTGTCCATCGACGACCTCATTGCCGACAAGGCTGAATGGTGGGAGCCCATCCACATCCACTACAGGGGATATGAAGTCTACACGGCTTCACCTCCGTCCACAGCCTTTCCATCGCTTATAAGATTGGGATTGATGAGCCAATTTGACGGACCAAAGCTGGGCCACAACACCACGGCGTATCTCCACCGTTTTGCGGAGGTGACCAAACATGCCTTCTGGTGCCGCTTGGCTTATGCAGGCGACCCTGAGATCAATCCTCCTCCATTGGATAAGCTCCTCTCTGAATCATACTGGCAGGAAGTGGTTTCACAGATCGATCTCGAGAAGGCAAAACCATTTGTTCCGCCCGATGTCACGATCCCAAAGGACAGCCACACTACGCATTTTGTAGTGGCCGATCAATGGGGAAATATCGTCTGTGCCACACAGACGCTCGGGAATGCCTTCGGAAGCAGGATTTTGCCCGAAGGTACAGGGATTTGGCTGAACAATTCTCTCGCTTACTGTACGTTCGAGCCAAAGGGCAATCCGATGGACGCTCATGCCGGCCACAGAAAACTATCCGGCGACTGCCCCACGATCATCGTGAAGGACGGAAAACCCTGGGTGGCCTTAGGAACACCCGGAGGACACACGATCGGCCAGACGGTTCCTCAGATGGTGATGAACCTCATCGATTTTGGGATGAATGTGCAAGAGGCGATCGCTGCACCGAGAGTCAGCTTTGCAGAGCCGAATTATTTGCGTGTAGAACGGAGCATTCCTGAGGGGGTCCATAGAGAATTAGCAGCAATGGGGCATGATGTGAGGGAATCTAGGGGCTTAGGCAATGCCCATGGCCTGAAAATCGTATATGACGCTATGGGGAAGCCTATCCGGTTCGAAGGCGGTGCTGATCCCAGGGGTCGGGGAAAAGCCGCAGGGTATTAAAATTTTCAATTATTCATAAAAAATGTCGATACTTATCCTCTACGGCAACCTCGACTCTTGAATAATCCAAAATATTTAAAATGAATTAAATATATCTTTAATGAGTATTATAGATGAAGAAATAAAACAGCCGTGATGGAAATGTCTCAGAGGCGTGCCATGAAAAGAACAGTTATAAAAAGAATCCTTTTTATATGTATTTGTGTGTTTTTGGCGTTTGTCTGGCTTTCTAATGTTTATGCTGCCAAGTCTTACAAAATAACAGATGTTTCCATCGACGCACAATTGCAGACTGATGGCAGTATGGATGTCATCGAATCCCGTACTTTTGAGTTCTCCGGCTCTTTCAGTTTTGTCTTCAGAACTTTGGAAACTCAAGGTCGTGTCACCTTTCAGGATTTTAGAGTATCGGAAAACGGGAGATTTTATGAACTCTCAGATTCGGGTCGACCGGGAACTTATCGTGTCACAAGACCTTCGGGACAGATTGAAGTCCGTTGGTTTTTCGATGCGAATAATGAATCCCGGACATTCGATTTCCATTACCATGTGTTAAATGCGGTCGCACGATATGAGGATACGGCTGTTCTGTATTATCAGTTTATCAGCGAGGAATGGGACAGAGTGAGTCAGAACGTCCGCATCCACGTGAAACCGCCAGGAAAGCTTTTGCAGTCGCAGCTCAATGAATGGCTCCACGGTCCGCTCTGGGCTGAGTCACGGATTGAGACCGATGGATCGATCACAGCATTGTGTGAGCATCTCCCGAGTCACACCTATCTTGAGATCCGTGCTCTCTATCCTCCCGAAAAATTCCACGGCGCGCCAAGTTATGCTGGAACTGTGCGAAGCCGCATTTTGGAAGAAGAAGCTAGTTGGGTAGAGGAATCCAACCGGAAGCGGGAAGAAGCAATCAGGGATCGGGACAAGGCTGTCCGGAAGATGGAAGCCAGAGAACAGAGGCAGGAGCAGGGAAAGTGGGTCGTGATCGTTCTGAGTGCGTTGGGCCTTGGATTTGCTTGGCAGAACTATCGAAAGTATGGGCAGAGGCCGTCCTTACCGCCTTCTGTGAAGTATGCCTTGGTTATTCCGGAAAAGATCCCGCCAGCCCTGGTGGGATACCTTTTGAGCAGCCGGGAGATCTATGGTGGAGCCATCGTTTCGACGATGATTGACTTGGCCCGGCGCGGTTTCATCAATCTGAGTGAAGATCAAGAGGAGAAGAAAAAATTATTCGGAGGGACACGAACAGTAACAAACTATGCATGGGACTTAAACCGGGCGAACTGGCGGGAACACAACACAGATCTGGAAGTTTATGAAGACGACCTTCTCAAGTTCATCTTTGACGATCTGGCCGCAGGGGGAGATTCCATAGACCTCAAAGAGATCAAAAAACAGCAGACTCAATTCACGAAGTTCTTCCGGGAATGGAAGAAGGAGGTGAAAAAGCTGTGTGATAAGAGAGAGTGGTTCGATAAAGAGAGTAACCGAGGTATGTATTATTCTCTAGGCATCGGAATTGTTATGATTATTCTTTCTGGGGTGGCGGCTTATTTTATAGGGATCTGGGCGATCGTCCTAGGAGTCGCCTCTTTAGCTGTTTTTGTTCTCAGCTTCATGATCCCACACCGGACCAAAGAGGGTGAAATGCTCGCCAGGCATTGGAAGGCGCTCAAGAGGTATTTGCTCAAGTATCATTACCGGTCGATGGACAAGACCGCGCTGCTCGGTAGGATCGATGATTATTTAGTGTATGGTATTGTTTTAGGGCTGGGACAAAAAGTCTTCAAGGAGCTGGCCGCTTATATTCCTGCGGAGGACTATCAGCGTTATGTCCCCTGGTATGTCTACCGTGGGACAGGGACAGGTTCGTTCACTCCCGACGCTTTTGCCTCGGCGTTCTCATCCATGGTTGCAACGACAACTTCCGCCATGAGCACAGCCTCAGGAACCGGAGGGGGTGCCTCGGGAGGGGGAGGAGGTGGTGCGAGCAGCGGTGGTGGTGGCGCCGGATAAGATTGTTTCCATGTATGAGTTTTTGAATGTTTTTTTCTTCGTTTTCCATACCGCTCTGATCCTTTTTATCCTTTTGGGTTGGCTGTGGACAAAGACCCGAAAGATCAACCTTGCGGTTGTGATTTTGACTGCTTTCTCCTGGTTTTTTCTCGGCATTTGGTATGGTTTCGGCTACTGTCCCAGCACGGACTGGCATTGGCAGGTGAGAATGAGATTGGGGTATTATGATATGCCATCCTCTTATCTGACATTTCTCATCCGCTCACTCTTTGGATGGGAGGTGGATAAAACGCTCGTGGACGTTTTTGCTGTTATGTTTCTCCTTCTGGCGATATTTGTTTCTGTGGTCACAAATTATCGAGACTGGAAGAACCGTAGAGATCGATACGGATGAGATTTGGAGGTATTATTTGCATCTCCGACCGAATATACTCGGAACTTTTTATTTGGCAAATGCGTATAATAACTTGAAATGGTTCTCTATAATATGATAAATCCATATATTCTTAGAGTGGATGGAGGTTTCATGAGAAAATTCACATCAATCCTTGCGGTTTTTGCCTTTATTTTTGCTCTGTCATCCGGTTTTGTCTTCTGTTTGGGTGATGATATCAGCGGTACCTGGGTGGGGGAGACAGAAATTCCTGATCAGGGGACAGACGAGCTGACATTGGTGCTCGAGAAAGCTGGAGATACCTATACAGCGACTCTCTCTGATTCTTTCGGGATGCTCATGGATGCTGAATGTGAAGACCTGGAATACGAAGATAACGTTTTGACCTTTAATTTTTCAATCAATGATGGGTATTCCTCGATGATCGTCTACATTATTTTAAAAGTTGATGGGAACACCATGACAGGACAGTGGGAGACCGGAGAAGGCGATACCGGTGCGATCAACATGGAAAAAAAGGAGTAGTCGATCCGGCTGATCCGTTAAAACAAGAATATTCCCAAGTAGGAAAAACCGCTTTTTTTGACATCCCTTTTCCCCTCTGATATATATTTCCACATGAGCATTTTTGTTCAGAGGGGCATTCTATCTGTGCGATCAAGGGGGTATCTCTATGTTCAAGAGTGACATTGACCACACAGAGGAATTGCCATGGTGACAGACACAAAAATAGCACAAAAGGCTAAGGATGAGTGTGTCAAACTCCTTGTATCCGGCAAACTTCCCCCTTGGAGATTAGAGGACGAACTTACCTCCTCGTATCAGATCGTTCCCCCCGATAACTTTGTGTTGGCGGCTCAGAGCCGACGAGAATTCATCGAAAAGATCACCGGCGAAAAATTTATTCAGATCAAGATTTCAGAGAAGCCTTATAAAATTCGATATTTTTGCCCCGAGGATGACCTGACTTTTGAGTTGGGTGCCCGTGACAGCCATATCCAATGCCCATTGTGCCACAAAAAAATGGAGAACTTGGGTCAACCCGTTCCCCTCGTGGCCAGCTATGTGGGCGGTTGCGAGAGCTATTATTCCTACGCAGGGTGCATCCGGGTGAGGGGGGACCTGGAGAAGGAATTCACGAATCTTCTGGTTTATGGAACTGGCCTCGGTCCGATCGGAGTCACACGTGGGTGTTTTTACATCAACAAGTTTGGGGGAGCCCGTATCAAGGTGGACAAATTGGCCCGGGCTGTCCGTTGTCATGGGTTGATCTTTGACTCAGATGAGACACGGAGGAAGGCTTATCGTGTCATCGAAGGGCACTTGGACGGATTAAAAGAGAATATGAACGATCAGATGGTGGAGTTCAGAGGAGTCGTGAGTTCTGTCGATTTTGATCTGGTTGATGCTCAAGAGGATTTTATCCTGTATGTGGATTATGTGGCGTCCTTCACAAATTTTCGTGGTCATGGGGACATCAGCCGGGCCGTTGGGTTCATAAAAAGAGAGGTCGAAGACCTCATGGATACATCCGGCATCGAATATAAACTGAGCGTGATCGCACAAGGGCATGATGGAAATCTGAAACCCAGCCCTAGAAACAAAAGGGGGCGTTATGTTTCGGCGGAGCTTAGAGTGCCTATCGAAGAATTCGAAGCGTTCTTCAATGTCGATTCTCAGAAATTTCTCTCTTTTGTGAACGTCGATGCACTCGGTGCACAAAAATTGGGCTGTCCCTTCTACTCGGGAATGGGTGGAGAGATCATTCCAGCCGTATATAAGGCCACTCAGGTCAATCCCCAGAGTCCTCTGGTCTCCTCCAGAAAATTTATGCCGGTGTTGAAAACGGGGAGGTTGTCTACAGAGTGGAATTGCCCAATGTGGAAGTGGGCGTGTTTTCCACAAGAGAGGGAATTATGTCGCCCAGTGCTCGTGAGGCCTTAAGGATTATGGGAATTCAGACAGCGAGAGAGTTTGCAGCCTCGCTTGCAGCACAGGTTTTGGCCGGAGAGTTTAACCTCGCATTGGAGATCTCCAGGGAACGACTTTATAGTTCCTAGTTTGGAAAAAGAGGTGGTGATTATGGATCGATTAATCAGTCTAAATAAAAGAATCCTGAAGCTAAGCTTTGGGGTTTTATTTTTATTTTTAACCCTCTCTCTAGGCCTAGCGCAGCCTCTTCCTAAAGTAAAGCCTGAGAAAGTCGGAATGTCCTCAGCTAGGCTTAATAGAGTGAATGCTATTATCCAGGAAGCCATTGAGCGCAAGGATTTTCCAGGCGCCGTGCTTTTAGTCGGGAGGAAAGGCAAGATCGTCTTCCATCGATCCTTTGGCGAAAGCCAGTGGATTCCCGAATCTCGACCGATGAGCACATCGATGATCTTTGATCTGGCCTCCATCACCAAACCTGTCGTGACTGCTACATCCATCATGATCCTCGTCGAGCGGGGAAAAATCCGCTTATGGGATAAGGTCAAGGATTATATCCCTGAATTCAAACTTTATGTCGGCAATGTGGATCAAACGCCTGGTGGAGAGAATGAGCCGGAGGATGCCCGTCTCTGGCATTTGTTGACCCACACATCGGGCTTACCTCCATATACAGATGTAGAGGAGGTCGTTCAGAGATTCGGTGAACCTGTATCCACAGAAACCTTAGTGGATCACATTGCCAATCTAGAGAAGTCCGACCCTCCGGGTAAGGCCTTTCATTATAGTTGTCTCGGATTTATCAGCCTTGCCTACATCATTAAAAAAGTCACGGGCCAGACAGTGGCTGAGTTTGCCTCAGAAAATATATTTGTGCCATTAAAAATGATACACACCTTTTTTGTGCCTTCCCCAGAGTTTCATCACCTGTGTGTTCCCACAGAAGTTGTGGATGGCAAACCTCTGATCGGCATCGTTCATGATCCTTTGGCGCGACTGCAGGAGGGAATCTCTGGCAATGCGGGACTGTTTTCGACGGCGGGAGATTTGGCTATTTTTGCGCAGATGATGTTGAACAAGGGCGAGTTCAAGGGCGAGAGAATTTTAAGTCCGCTTGCAGTCGAGAGGATGACATCCGTGTATCCAGAGGTTGCTTTTGCTGGACGCGGCTTGGGATGGGATCTCGATTCCACCTTTTCAACCAACGGCGGGGACTTGTTTGGACCCGATTCCTTCGGACACACAGGCTACACCGGTACCTCCATCTGGATCGATCCTGAAACAGAAGCCTTTGTGATATTCCTGACAAACCGGGTCCATCCCAATGATGGGGGCTCGGTGCTATCTATGAGAAGCCGCATCGCCAACATCGTCGCCAGCTCCATCATCGAATGAAATTGACAGGTAAATTTTCCCCAATGCTTTTGACAAGTTTGAATTCCTTTGGTATAAGCATTCTCTTAGTAAGAATATTTGTCCTTCTGAAACGGGCTTCAATTAGGATTTTAATCTGAGGATCGATGTGATGTCATGGGAAATATAAATAAACACCGTCTGTTTTTTATCATTTCACTTCTTTTCTTTCTTGTTATTCTTTCCTTCTCATGCAAAAAAAAATCTCCAGAACCGGTGACGATTCACCTGCTCCTCTCGAATGATACACATGGAAAATTCCTGCCTTACAATATCATGGTCGGTGAGACACAAAGACTTGTCGGGGGCATGGAGACAGTCAATCACTATCTGAGTGAGATCAGGAAGTCACCTGGAGAAGTTATGTTGATGGATACGGGTGACGTCATGAGCGGGACTCTTGCGACACAACTGGAGTACAAGGGAGTTATCGGCGGTGCCATGATGGAGTTCATGAACCTGCTGGATTATGACGTTTGGTGTTTTGGAAACCATGCTTTTGATAAGGGCCAGGAGAATGCCAAGGGCCTGGAAAGACTGGCCAATTTTCCCACTGTTCTGACGAACATCGTATACAGAGATAACGGTGGGCTTTTTACCGAAAAACCCTGTGTGATCTTGGAAAAAGCAGGCCTGAAAATCGGCGTTATAGGTGTTATGGAAGAAAACTTCCTGATAGAAGTGGATAAAAGAAGGACCGTTGGCCTTGAAGTTTTGCCCATCGTATCCACGCTCAATTCCTATATTCCTGATTTGGATAAAAAGACGGATCTCATCATCGTCCTCGCTCAGGCCAAGTATGATGCAGGGAAACAGATCGCAGAGAAAGTACCGGGAGTTGATGTGGTCTTGCTCGCGGATGATCGGTTTGGATTTGAGGAGATCAATGACGTTTTGATTAAATCGTCTCTAGGAAACCTGAGAACGTTGGGATCGCTGGTCATCACTGTCCAAGATGACAGGATCATCGATTATAACGAAGGACTTGTATGGCTCTGGGCGGATATCGATATAAATCCTTCACCGGAGATCAACGCATTGATCGAAGAGATACAGAGTTCGATCAAAGAGGAATACAATCGTGAGATCGGTGTCTGCGAGTTTGATAAGACACGTGAACCCCATCCTGTAGAAAGTGTCCTCGGAAATTGGATCACAGATGCCATGCGCTGGAAAACCGGAGTCCAGATCGCTTTCCAGAACAGCGGCGGAATCCGGGCAGATATCGCATCAGGCACGATTACGATAGCAGACATTTACGAATTGTCGCCTTTCAATAATGTACTTATCGTTTTTGAATTGACGGGTCAGCAAATCAAAGAGGTCCTTGAGTGTGATATAGAGAGGGGATGGGACAGGCTCCAGGTCTCAGGAATCACGTATCGGCACTATAAGAAAGGTGCTAAGCCAGAGGGAGAGAGAGTCGATTATGTGGAGGTCAATGGTGAGGTTGTCGTCGATAAAGGCCAGATCCTCCTCCCCGACAAGGTCTATTCAGTCGCGAGCAATGACTATGTTGTCGGACAGGCCAAGGATAAATATTTTAACTTCCCTGTCCCGGAATCGAGGGACACTGGATTTCCCCTGAATCTGGTGCTTGTGGAGTGGCTCGAGCAGAATGAAATTCTTGTTTGTGAAATTGAGGACCGGATTCAGATCATTCAGTAGTGAGAATCCACCAGGACCTCTTCACCGAGATTCCCGACATCTGGTAAGGGCTTGTATGTTGTGTTATCCGCACGGAGGATCCTAATGGCCCGAATGCGGACGGCTTGAGCGGCGAGAATATCACCGTCGGAATCGCCATAAAAAATCTGGATATTGTTCTCTTGCAGGGGAGCAACTTTTGGATTTTCCCCTGGGTTTGCTCCACAAAATATCACTGGATTGGGATTTTCCAGGTCGAAGGTCTTTGCCAAAAGTCCGGTCAGCGTTTCAGTCTCTGTAGGATCCCTTCCTGTGATAAAGAAAATATTATCGCCACGATCCTTGTGGAAAGCGATGAGCTTCCGTGCGATCTCCTTGGGAATGCTGAAGCTATCGAGACCGTTGTTCAACTCTTTGTGAAACTCAGGATCGGACAGGTAGTCGTTGCTTCCCGGCGAATATTTCTGCTGTCCATAATAATAAGCTGGGCTTGAAAAGAGAACGGTGTCGTCTACATCAAAACCCACATTCATCGCTGGCTGGTTCTGTAAGCTGATCGTGATGTCTTCGAACGTCACCCATCGGATGAGGTTCTCCTGTGTAGCTGGGGAACAACTCAGGCAGGCCAAAATGAAAACGATTGCGACAATCTTTTCCTTGCTAAGCATCATTGTGACTCCTCTATAAGCTCCTATGGAAAATGCTTAACCAGGATTATAAAGAGTTCTCTTGGATCAGTAAAGAGCGTTTTTTCCTTTGTCTTGACGTCTCCGGTCTTTTGGCATATATATGTCTTAGAATTTGGGGAAAGATGTATGGCATAAAACCAGGATAGCGAACGAGATGAGCCGAATACGCAGCGCCATTGTTTTGTCCGACCTGCATTTGGGAAGGGAAACGAGCTATCTCTACTCCAAAGATGAGAAGTTCAAAAGGAACAGCCAGGCGCTCAATACATTACTTGTGGAGCTGGGACCTCAGGACGAGGTCATCCTCCTCGGCGATTTTCTGGAGCTGGCCATCGGATCTCTGGATGAAGTCTACCAAGATGCCAGGGAATTTTTCTCTGTTCTCTCTGAAACAGGTCCCTACAAACGGATCGTGTTTATCCCGGGAAATCATGACCATCATTTCTGGAGAGAGCTTGTCGAAGAAGTCTTCATCAACGAAAGCCTCCGAAGAGGCTTTCACCCCCCAGACCATCACAATTATCCCGGATGTTTCGTGGACAAACGTTTTTCGATCTCAGCGTCGAATCCTGCGTCTCCCATAGTGCTGGCTGAAGTGTGGCCGCACCACAAACCCATGCCCGAGATCGTGGTCAAGTATCCCCATCATTTTGTCAGGATCCCATCGAACGAAAGGAGGGACAAGTATTATCTGTTCACCCACGGGCACTTTTTGGAAGACCTGTTCAAGCCCGTGAACTATATCATTCAACCGGCCCATCTGGAAGAGTTGGAGGCATTCAATAATTTTTGGCTGGAATCCTTCGACTATCACATCGGGCATGCCGGAAGGCTTTCGATCTTTATTAGGAAGTTTATACCTAGTTTTCAGAGATGGAGAACGAAAGACAATCCTGAAATGGAGAACATGATCGATGAGATCTTTCGGCAACTTAGGGAAAAAGACTATCTCAGCTGGCTGAGCGCTTGCGTGTTGAAATTTTTTTTTAAGGGGAAGATCAGGAAGATCTCATGGAACGAGAACAGCGGTTTGTATAATGCTGCTGTGGATGAGAAATTGATCAGGAGCATTGAAGATTACATCGGGCGATATATCGTCTCCCGTTATCAAAAGGGGAGAGCGAAAGATTTCGCTCTCCCGGCGGATTTGGATATTTCCATGCCTTTCACTTTTGTCTTTGGTCACACGCACATCCCAATCAAAGATGAGGATATGGAAAAATCCAGGGCAATTGTTGATGGCAAAGTTTATCCCCTCTTGAACACAGGAGGATGGCTGCGCTCAGATGGACCGGGAATCGAAGACGGCGAGAACGCGGGTGTTTTGGTGATCAACAAAACAGGGGCATCCTGGAGATCACTTACCGGTCAGCTGGAATAAAAAATGTGCCAGACACCCAACATCTCCTTGCCATTGCCCGCAAAAACAAACGAATTTGAGAGCACCCCCACTCACCACGAATTTTATCCCTAAGGGGGATTGCACTTTTTTTTTGATGTTGATATAAAAAGACCAAAAGATAGCTATGCGCTTATTGAGTTTTGAGCCTCTGGGGTTGAATTATTACAGGCTCGCTAGCGTAAAAAAGAGCTGGTTATGACCAAGAAAAACGGAGTTGAGAGTAATCTTCAGGACGACTTGATCGCTCTCCGCAAAAGAGTCGTCGAGCTGGAAAATGCCCTGGTCACTTCCCAGAAAAAGGAAGAGGAACTCCGCCGATCCGAAGAGAAATACCGGGCGATCTTTGAATCCTTCTACGATGTGTACTACCGGACGGATAAGGATGGAAAGGTCATCGATATCAGCCCCTCTATCCATTCACAAGCAGGATATGACCCGAATGAGGTTATCGGCCATCCAGTGACCACTTTTTTTGCCGAACCCTCGGCCCGTGATGTTTTTATCCATAAGATCAAAGAAACAGGGTGGATCAACGATTACGAGTTGAAACTCAAAGGCAAGGATGGAACCCCTATCGAGACATCGGTAAGCGCCCGGATCATCTTGGATGAAAACAAAGTCCCTTCCGGTATAGAAGGCATCCTGCGAAATATCACCGAACGCAAACGGATCGAATTAGCCCTCAAAGATTCAGAACAGAAATACCGTGATCTTGTTGACAATGCCCTTGTTGGTGTGTACAGGACCAATCTCTCAGGCGATATCCTTTTTGTCAATGAGGCTTTTTCAACGTTGGTAGGATTCCCTTCGCCCGAGGCAATGAGAGAGAAAGGCGCATTGGTCAGGTACAAGGACCCGGCTGTGCGTGAAGCATTCGTTAAGGAACTTAGAGACAAGGGAAGGTTAAGTTATTACGAGATCGAAATGCTGACCAATTCAGGAGAAACAAAAAATGTCCTCCTCAGCGCCACTCTCTCAGGAAACGAGTTGTTAGGAATGGTGATGGACATCACGGACCGGAAAAAGTCCACAGAGAAGATCAAAGCAGCTCTCAAGGAAAAGGAGATTCTCCTCAAGGAATTGCACCATCGCGTGAAGAACAACATGCAGGTGATCTCCGGATTGATCGAGCTCCAGTCTCAGCAACTGGATGATGATGGCGCTCGTGAGATTTTCAACGAAACCAGAGATCGCGTCAGTTCCATGGCTTTGATCCACGAGAATCTGTACAAGGCCAGTGACCTCGGCAACATAAACTTCGCGGAATACACAAAAACACTGACGAAGCATCTGTTCTATTCCTATAATGTGGATTTTGATGCTGTCCAACTCAAGACCGATGTCAAAGATGTGTTCTTGGATGTCCAAGTGGGGATCCCCTGCGGATTGATCGTCAATGAACTGGTATCTAACACCCTTAAACATGCCTTCCCGGGGGGGAGACGTGGGGAAGTCAAAGTTTCCCTATTCCCGGGGGATGATGGCCGGTACACACTGATCGTGAAAGACACTGGAACGGGTTTTCCCAAAAATCTTGATTTCCGGAAGACCAAATCCCTCGGGATGCAGTTAGTGACAATGCTGGTCGACCAACTTGAGGGAACCATCGAGTTGAAAAGAGATGGAGGAACAGAGTTCGTCATCTCTTTTCCGGAAAAAAAGGGGGAGGAATCATGAGAACTCATACTTATGCCATCGTGGATGTGTTTGCCGAAAAGAAATATGCAGGGAATCAATTGGCAGTATTTACGGATGCGGGTGACCTTTCTGATGAAAAAATGCAGCTCTTTGCCAAAGAAATGAATTATTCCGAAACCACATTTATACTTTCCGATAAGAAACGGAAGGGCGGCTATGATGTCCGCATTTTTACGCCTGCTGAGGAGATCCCCTTTGCCGGCCATCCGACTCTTGGTACAGCTTTTGTCATCCAACAGGAAATCATCCGAAAGCCTATCGAAAAAGTGGTCCTCAATCTTCGTGTCGGACAGATCCCTGTCGCCCTGAGCTTTAGCAAGGGAGAAGTGGACGATCTCTGGATGGAGCAGAAACACCCTGAATTCGGACAAGAGATAGATAAAGCTGTGATAGCCAGGTCTTTGAGTATTGAAGAGTCAGATATCGATGACAGGTATCCTGTTCAGGAAGTCTCCACAGGCCTTCCTTTTATGATCGTCCCCATAAAAACACTGGAAGCAGTCAAAAAGGCGAGGACTAACAGAGATGTATTTTTTGGATTGATCGCCGACACCGAGGCTAAGGCTCCTCTTATTTTTTGCCCGGAGACGTACAATCCAAAGAATGATCTCAACTGTCGAGTATTTGTGGATTATTATGGTATTTCCGAAGATCCGGCGACAGGCAGCGGCAATGGGTGTCTCGCTGGCTACCTAGTGAAACACCGTTACTTTGGAGGAACCCAGATCAATGTTCGTGTGGAACAGGGATACGAGATCGGAAGGCCATCGCTTCTTTATCTCAAAGCTGAAAAGAATGCAGATACAATAGACGTGCTTGTTGGCGGTAAAGTGTTTAAAATCGCCAAAGGCGAATTTATTTAAAGAGGAAAGGATGAGATCGATCCACTCCGTCATATTCTCGATCGTTGCCGTGTTTTTTTTGCTTCAATCTCCCTGGCTGCAGGCCGACTCTGTTCGTTCAGGCCAAAAGAAAGTCGATGAGATACAGATTTTCTGGCTCAGCAATGACCAGATCCATTGTTCGGTCTCTATCGAAAACGGGGCTCTCAAGGAAGATCAAGTCTCAGCGATCCCGGAATGGATCTCAAAGTATGGGACTCAACTCCTCGGAGTGAAAACAGATGCGGATTTTGCTCTGGATCTGATGTGGGCGAAGTGGAGAGCTCCCGGTAAGGTGAACAACGCCGAGAATCCTGTCCTTCTGACAAAAAAAGACTTCCGGATGGTAGCGCATGTCTTCAAAAAATCTCGTGGTGGCGCTGTAGAGCTTGCGCTGCATTTTAAGCGAGAAAGGATGCCCCTGGAAGTCAGAATCACGTATCGTTTGGAGCCCGGTACTTTTTATGTGCGCAGACAACTGGCCGTTCGTGATGTGGAATTCGGTTCTCACTTCCTCCGCTGGATCTGGCCCCGGAGAGGATATATACCGGGAATGACTTCGCTCCTTAAGGCAGGTGGATTTGGCCAGCCCGTAGCCCTTCTACAGGGAGATGGCGGTGCTTTTTTTGGCTCAGAGTACCCGCCGTCGGAAAACTCTCTCCGGCACACCTCTGCGGGGAATTTGGAGCTGAAATGCGGTCAGGTCATCGGAGAGCGCATCAGCACGCCTTGGGTTGAGAGCGAGTGGGTTGTCCAAGGACTCTCGCCCAATGCCCAGGTCAAACAGTGGTTCTGGAAATATCTGGACAGTATCCGTGTCGCACCCCTCAAGCCCTATCTGCTTTATAACAGCTGGTACGACCTGAGAGCTCCGGTTATGGTCAAAGATCCATCGCGAGCTCTTACCGAGAGAAACATCTTTCGGACGATAGAGTCCTTCCGGCGACGAATGGTGAATGAACGCGGTATCGAACTGGATGCCTTTGTCCTGGACGATGGCTGGGATGTTTATCAAAGCGATTGGTTGTTGAATGCCGAGCAATTCCCAAATGGGCTGGCTCCAGTGTCTGCGGCTTTACAGCGTATAGGGAGTCAGCTGGGGATATGGATCGGTCCCATAGGCGGCTATTCCCATAGGGATTGGCGAATCGGATGGATGAAGGCCAATGGATATGAAGTTGTCGGAGATCAGTTGTGTGTGGCCGGGGAAAAATATCATGCTCTCCTCAAAGAACGTGTGACCGATTTTGTTCGGAATGATGGCACTCGATATTTCAAGTGGGACGGGATCCAGTTTTCCTGCAGTGAACCCGACCATGGCCATCTCCCTGATATCTATTCCCGGCGGGCTGTGATGGAGGCCGTGATCGACCTCTGCCGGACAGCTCGTACGGAAAGTTCTGATGTTTTCCTCAACATCACATCCGGGACCTGGCTGAGTCCCTGGTGGTTGAAATACGCCAACACCATCTGGATGCAGGGTTCGGATTATGGCTATGCCAATGTCCCTTCGATCAGCCAACGGGATCGTGCCATGACCTATCGAGATACCATTCTCTATGATGATCTGGTGGATAAGAGATTTTGGTTCCCCATCGCCAACCTCATGACCCACGGCATCATCAAAGGGCATCTCCAGAAGCTAGGAGGGGAGGTCGAGCCGCTCGATAAATTCACTGATAATGCTTTGCTCTATTTTGCACGTGGAATATCTATGGGAGAGCTTTACATCTCGCCCGATCTGCTTACAGACGAAGAATGGGATGCACTGGCCATGTCGATCCATTGGGCCAAAGATCGCTTTCCCATCCTGGATTCTACCGAGATGGTGGGAGGAAATCCTGAGGGAAGGAATCCCTATGGGTATGTACATTTTGAGGGGAAAAGAGGCATCATCGCTGTCCGTAATCCCTATATGGAACCAAAAACTCTCAAGCTAGAGCTCTCGGATTCACTGGGCCTGGATCCTTCTGCCACAGATCTTGTGGTCGATAAAGTGTATCCAGTGCGCCATATTTCGCTCAATCTTATCCCTGCCGGTGTCGATCTGGAGATTCCTCTTGAGGGGTATGAAACAGCCGTTTACGAGATCTATCCGCTGGAAGAAGCCCAAGAGCCTCTTCTAGCTGGGATTAAATATGATCTAGCTCGTGCAACAAAAGAAGGCTACACGATAAGAGTATTGGACAGCGGGGGAGAGGCCCGCCTGTTAAATCCCGAAATGGTGAGCTCTCTCGTTTATGATGGAAAGCGTCTCGACCCTCCGGATGAGTTGATTTCTGTGGTTAAGCTGCCCGAACCGGTGAATCGCGTATCCGTCCAGAAGTATGTCGGAGAGGGACAATTCTGGACCGATATCCGCTTCAGGCTTCACGAGCCCGCAAAAACGACCATGTTTTGCTTCCTCCTTGAGCCATCAGGTGTTTTTGTGGATGGAGAGGATCCGACAGTGGTTATGAGCTTGAATGGAGAGACAGTCGGGATGCAAACAGAAATCCAGGAAGGACGCTGGAAATGGTACAAGCGTGATGTCCCCATCGGCAGCCATTTGATGCGTGTGCAGATATTTCCGCCCGAAGGTAAAACAAACTGGACAGGGACAGCTTCCGCATGGCTTGTTTTCACTATGGAACCAGATGCCAAGGATGTGTCCATCACGCTCAAACAGGAATTGCCACGGCTTCGCCCCATGCCTCCGCGATCTTTACGTCCAGGTCAATTCCGGCGCACCGTCAAACTCGGCTCATTTGAAGTATCCACAAAATCCCCATAATAAAATGGGGGACAGGCTACTTTTTATAGGGGTAATTAAAAAAGTAGCCTGTCCCCTTTTTTTATCCCATTTTTGATTGGATTGCCTTATAATATTAACTTATAAGGTGGCTTAAGGGGATTTATAGGGAATCACGAAGATTAGATGGGTATATTATTTCTATGACACGAACACCTTCTCTAGTCATCCGTGCCACAGCCCCCCTGCGCATCAATGATATCGGAGGTTGGACGGACACCTGGTTTTCAGGCGAAGGGAAGGTGTTGAACATGGCCATGTCCCCCCCCTGTCGAGGTGGAGATCAAAGCTTACCCGAACAAGAGAAATAGAAAAAGAAGGGTTTTGGTGCAAGCTTTAAATTATGGGGATTCCTTCTGGATGAATCCAGAGGAGCCAGATTACAGCATTCATCCCTATCTTCAAGGGGCTATCAATTCCCTTCTCATCCCAAAAAGATATGAGCTAGAAGTAAATGTTTCGGCTTCTGTCCCAGCCGGAAGTTCTATCGGTACGTCTGCCGCTGTATGTGTGGCAATGATCGGTGCGGTAGCAGCTTTCTCGCCCCAAACCCGCTCTATCGATGAGATCGTATCTTTAGCTCACCGTGTGGAATCAGAAAAACTTGGATTGCAGAGTGGGATTCAGAATCAGATCTGTGCCGCTTATGGGGGCGTTTGTTTTATTCACATGCCAAGTTATCCTGAAGCTAAAATCACGCGATTGCTCCTTCCCATGGGTTTGAAAGATGAGCTCAACCAAAGGTTGCGCTTGATATTCCTTGGAAAAGCTCATCGTTCATCCGATATCCACGAAGATGTAATCTCCACCCTCGAGAAAGGCGGCCCGCAATTTAAAGAGATCATTAAAATGAGAGATCTGGCAGGGAGGGCGAGGGATTGTTTAAAAAAAGGTGATTTGACCGGATACGGTAGGATGATGGTGCAGAATAACGATTGTCAGCGTGCCCTCCACCCAGGCCTTGTTTCTGAGGAAGCTGATTCAGTGATCGATATTGCAAAAAAATACAGTGCTGCAGGATGGAAGGTCAACGGAGCTGGTGGAAAAGGAGGTTCCTTGACCATTCTTGGGAGCCGCAGGTCCCACGACAGAGGGAACATGCTCCGGGAGATCGATGCGATCGGCGGAGGGATTAGATCACTCCGATTTTCCCTCTCACCCTCCGGCCTCACCGTCACCTCTAAATAAAAAGGGGACTGTCACCTTTTCTGAAAAGATGTAGGGAACGCTTCCCAAGCGGTCCGTTCGGGAAACGGACCCTACATTTTAGAGTAACCTATCCCTAATTTTTCCAATTTTCCCCTCTAAGAAAAGGGGTCTGTCACCTTTAACAAAGTGTCCCCGTTTAAATTGGATGATAAGCAATATTCAGTTGGTCCGCAGCCTCTTTTAGGTTTCTGTCTTTAGTCCATAAGAGAGCTGTCGAAAGTAAAGCGGAGGCGAGAAGATGGACGTCGATATAGTCCAGATCGATTCCCATGAGTTGGTTTGTTTCAATAAAACGCAGGATCTCTTCGTGGCTTGCCTTTGTGGCTGCGGGAAGGGCTTCAAGAAGCGACAGGATCTCGTCTCGATTTTTTAGATTCCCGCATGCTAGATCGCCGATGACAAAGGGATGACAGACAATCTGCCCTTCCATCAACAGTGACTTATGGGGGGGATTTTTGTCTCTAAAATGCGAGACCCAAATGGAGGTGTCGGCAAGAACCATGTCTAAATCTAACTTTTCCTGATTCTCCTGTTACTCCTAACGCGAAGAAATTTTTCAGTACCCTCTAATCGCGCCAGTCTCTTGCTGCTCTCCAGCGAAATAAGAGCTTCGAGTCCTCGCCTGACCAGCGATGTTTTTTCAGTGATTCCAGTCAGTAGAGAGGCCTTATCCAGGAGCCTATCATCGATGTTTAGTGTTGTCCTCATATGCATATATATGCATAATTAATGCATATATGTCAAGGGAATTTTATGAAAATATTAAAAAAAATATTATCCCGGATTTAATAGCTCTGAGTTATGAAAAAAAACGTTCCTGACTGCCTTTACAACCGGGAGTTATGAGGGGGGAAAAGCATGTTTTTGTTCCACTCTGAGGGAGAAGAAACACGCGCAGCTGTCCAGAGATGCTTTGAAGAAGCGGGGAAGGGAGGCGGTTATATCCTGGCTCCTTCGGATCATTTTTTCGCGGCAAACATCGACCTTCTCAAAGCATTCGCCGACGAAGCTAGAAATTGTGTTTATTGAGCAGGACGTCGCTAAAGAAATAAAGTCAAAATTTACAAATCCATAAAGATGGATAGAATGGACAAAATGTTCTTAGTTGTTATGACTATTGTTGTCTAATAGAAGTATTTAAGCCCTACCAGTACGCCCGCATGACTTAGGTTTGTGTCGAATTGTCCTGAGATTCTCGTTATGAACGTGGTCTCAACGAATGTTTTTTTGTAGAGGTAATACCCCTCAAAATAAATGGCCACCTGTTCAGAGATATTAAATGATGCTCCAAGACCGCCCTGAAATCCGAAGCCGTTTCTGGGATTTTGTCTTGTGATAATAGCCTCTTCCTCAGTTTCTGCTGCGCTTGCATTGAAACTCACGAACACAAAACAAGCTCCTCCAAACACGTAGGGAGAAAAGTTTGCATTCGGATTAAAGTAATACTGAAAGTTCGCGATGATGGGAGTGAGAGTGAGATTCCCAGCCAAAAATTTCCCCTCTTCTGGATCAACAGAAAATCTTCCATATTTGAATTCAAGCGAGAACATGACATTCTGAGTGAGCATTATGGTCGTCCCCAGGCCGGACCCAAAGCCGGTTTTAATTTGGTTCTCAGATGGAATATATGGTGCCAGGTTAAAGAAAAAAGTGTTACCAGGGCCATAGGAAAAGCCGTAGGCTGAAAGGATAAGAAAACATATGCTGAGTGTGAAGAGTTTTGAAAATTTCTTCATGGGACCTCCCGCTCATTCTAGAAAACTTATCCAGTCTTCCACTTTTGCATATTGAAGAATTGAAGTCAATCCTTAAGGGGCTCTCTGATTGACATCCCCATCTGCCTGTGATACAAACGGAATCTGAATACAGAAGAATCGGACGAGTTTGATTTGACTTTTAAATATTTCCTGACAAGAAAAGGAGGCCTTATGAAAAAATATGCAGTGGCTTTAGTCGGTTTTTTTCTCTTTGCGACCGTCTTTGTGTATGCAGATGTCTATATCGAACAGAAGACGCACACCGACGCGTTCGAAGTGATGGGTCAATCTCAGCCCGCCAAAGATGTCATCAATCACATGTGGCTGGCAGACAACAAGATGGCGAGCTTGAGCGAGGACCAATCTTTTATCATCGATCTGGATAACAATGTGGTCTTCTGGATCAACAGCCAGAAAAAGACTTATATAGAGATGGAATTGCCCCTGGATATTTCCAAGTATCTTCCCGAGCAAGCGGCGGATATGATGGCCAACATGAATATCAGCGTAGCTGTCCAGCCCACTGGTGCCACTGAGACGATCGCAGGGAAGAAATGCGAAAAGTATGATGTGACCATGACCATCATGATGATGATGACCATGGAGATGAAGATGAAGATATGGGCGACAGAAGATGTGCCGTTCGACTGGAAGAAGTTTCAGGACAAAATGATCCAGATGTTCAGCCCGACTATGCCTCTGGGGGAAGAGGCCTTGAATGCGTTCAAACAGATCAAAGGGTGGCAGATGCGGTCCGAGATGACCATGAACATGATGGGCACAGACATGAAGACCGTGCAGGAAGTCATGGAGATCACAGAAAAAGATGCGTCGGCCGGAACCTACACCGTTCCCGAAGGCTATACAAAACAGGATAAGTTCTCGTTAGAGGATATGCAGCGTCGTTAGACACCTTCTTCAGACAGGACATACGTAAACACAGCCATGGCGATCGCGCCAAGCTCCAACTCTCTTGGATTAACCGTTTCGATGACATCCTTTCCTGAATGATGGACATCGAAATACCGTTGGGAATCGGGCACAAGACCTATGAGTACCGTTCCCTGTTGACCTAGAGGGGCAATATCGACACCGCCCCCGCCAGGCCGGAGCCAGAACAGTCCTATCGACTGGAAGAGGTATTCCCACTTCTTGAATTTTTCAACTGTTTGGGTGTTGCCGACACCGAATCCCAGGGGGAGAAAACCCCCTCTGTCAAGATGACCGCATACCACAATGATCTCGTCAGGCCTTTCACTTCCTGTAATGTCGCCGACGACATTGTGAGAGATCACGGGTTTGAGTTCTGCACACAAGAGTTTCATCCCAAATTTTGTAGAGGGATCCTTTTTGAGGAGTTCAGAGAGGAAGTCTGCGCCTCTTGTGCTGATACAAGCCGCTGGGATTTTTGTGACTCCGGGGTCGTATTGCATCAAACCCGTATGGGGATAGTCATCGGTTCGCAGCGTAAGAGACCTCACAAGAGCGCCCACTGCGCCGCGCTTGGCCGCTTCTGTGGCCCCTCTAACTCTCTGAATGGCTGCCTCTGCATACGCTTGAAATGTGTTAGGCAGCTTGGGATTCATAGGCCTATTAAAAAAGATGATCTTTCCTTTTGCCGCATCGCCAAGTCTGCTGAGCTCGCTAAAGGATCTGACTTCGACAACATGTGCTGATATTCCTTCAAGAGGAGTTGCTATACTCCCGCCGATGGCTGCGATCGGCACAGAAGTTGTCCCCGATCCTACAGAAGTGATCCATCCTTCTTCCTGGTCTCCTCGCACCCAATGCGGAACTTCTGTTGGCTCTAGATGGACATTGTCCAAGCCCATGTCTTCCATGAGCTGCCGTGTCAGTTCAACTGCAGCTTCAGCCTGCGGTGATCCGGTAAGCCGGGGGCCTACACTCGTGATTTTTTTCAGCAATTCGAACGCATACTGCTCACTCATTCCTCTGCTGTATATCTTTCGGGCGGTTTTGAGGTAGGGCTTATTTTCGGAACCTGCCCTCCCAAACAGCAGGATTGAGATGAAGATTGCTGAGAGAGCTAAGGAGAAGAACGTGTGAAATTTATTCTTTTGCAGAAATGATATCGGTCCTGCCGTCATTATACGTCATGGTCTCTCTTCCGTCTAACAGAAAAATTGTAATGGGAACGGACCCTACAATGAATTAATTGTCCCCATTTTTACATTGAAAAAAGCGGGGCTGATGGATATAGTAGGATGTACTTTAAGAAGTATGTTTACAGAAAGCGGAGATTCCACGGCACAAAAAACGATCATCAAGGGAGAAGTCATTCTTCCGGATAGGGTCCTCTCCAAGGGAGTTGTCGAAATCACAGGTGAGAGGATTACCGACATTTATGCTCAGAGCGACCGGACTTGGGACGGACGGAGCTATTTTCTAGATTACAGCGGTCAATACATCTCGCCTGGTTTTATCGATCTGCACATCCATGGAGCGCTGGGAAAGGACTTCATGGATGCGGACATGGAGAGTTTCAATATCATCGCCGGCCATCTGGCCCGGGCTGGAGTCTCCGGTTATCTTGCGACAACTCTCTCTTCTCCTTTCCCATCGATTCTTAAAGTCATAAAGTCAGTCAAAAGAGCTCCCATTTATCCCCTGGTGTCTAAGCCTTTAGGCGTACATATCGAAGGGCCTTTCATCAATGTCAAACAGCGCGGAGCGCAAAACGCTGAATTTATCAAGGAGATCACAGAGGAAGATGTCCGAGTTTTGATCGAAGCCACTCAAGGAATCAAAACAATTGTGACATTGGCTCCTGAAGTCAAAGACAACATGCGCTTTGTCCAAACGTTGAAAGAGAACGGGATTACCGTGGCCATCGGCCACTCTGAAGCAACATATGAACAAACTCTAGAGGGAATCAAGGCTGGAATATCGCATGCGACTCATTTTTTCAACGGAATACCGGATTTCCATCATCGTGACCCTGGCATCGTAGGCGCAGTCCTCGAATCAGAGAACGTCACCGTAGAGCTCATCTGCGATGGGATCCATGTCCATCCCGCCTCGGTGAGGCTTGTCCTCGAACGAAAAAAGCCAGAGAACATCTGCCTGATTACCGATTCCATCCTTGGCGCCGGATTGGGTGATGGGGACTTTATCTTCGGCGATCTTGAGATCACAGCTAAGGGCTATGAAACGCGCCTCAAGGACAGCAGCATTTTGGCCGGGAGCGTCTTGACAATGAATAGAGCCTTAAAAAACATCCTCGATTGGACAGGTCTTTCTCTGAGTCAAGCCGTGCGCATGGCTTCCCTCAATCCTGCACGTGTTATCGGCGTGGACAGAGAGATGGGGAGCATCACAAAGGGTAAATTCGCAAACCTGACAGTGTTCGACAAGGCCTTTCAGGTCAAACAGACCTATGTCCTGGGGAAACCCGTCATATAATGAATGGTGTGATAACATAAAAGGGAATTTTTCATGGCCAATTTTGCCTTCTTAGATTGGTTCTGGCTGATTCTTTTCATTTTGCTCATGGTGTTCAGCGGCGTTTTGTTCTACAGACTGGGGAAAAGGTCGTTGGCTGATTTTTTCCTTGCAGGGAGAGGCCTCCCCTGGTGGCTGCCCGCTGCCTCCGTGTATGCAACACACTCCGCTACAGACACTCCGATGTGGATAAGCGGCGTGATCTACAAATACGGAATGCGGGGTATCTGGTACACGTTTTTCTCGGCATGGTGCGCGATCTCTGCGTTCGCCTCGACACGCATCTTCCGCCGCTCTCTGGCCTACACTCAGGCCGAATGGCAAACACTCCGATATTCTGGTTTGGGGGCAGAACTCCTCAGGGGCTGGATCGCTGGCTGGCAGGTCTTCATGAACATGTTTGTCCTGGGCTGGGTTGGGATCGCCATGGGAAAACTCTGTGAATACCTCTTCGGGTGGCCGGAGTGGTTGGGATTGATCCTCTTTTCATCTCTTTGTGCGATCTATGTTTTGGCCGCCGGTTACTGGGGAGTGGTCATGGCAGACTTCCAGCAGGGAGTGATCGCTTTTTCCATCATCGTCATCGTCTCTGTGTGGGGAATCGTAGCAGCCGGAGGACCAAAAACTATCATGAATAAACTCAACTCTTTGGGTGAGAGTTGGCGTCTCAATCCCTTTGCTTTTTCCGGAGTGACATCCGGTGATTTTCCTCTGGTCTGGTTTCTGACCATGCTGGTGATCGCTGTTATCGGTGGATTCGGCATGGGAACGGCCATCGACTGGTATCCCGAAGCGCAGCGTATCCAGTCCGCCAAAAGCGTGCGAGATGCCAGCTACAGCATTTGGGCGGGTTCTGCACTGATCGTGGTCCGAAACTCTCTTTGGGCTGTGGCCATCCTTGCTTTTTTCTCTCTCTATCCCCGGATTCAATCCACAGCAGAGTTCGAGATGGCCTGGTACCGCATGGGATTCGAATTTCTACCAGTGGGATTGGTTGGATTTTTTTTTGCGGCGATCGTAGCGATACACCTTTCCACGATCTCCACACACCTGAACTTGGGAGCGTCCTATGCCACAAGGGATCTCTTCCACCATTATCTTAAACCACATGCGAGCGAAAAGGAGCTCGTTTGGGTCGGACGAATCACCACGCTTATCCTTCTCCTCGGCTCCTTTGCCTATGGCCTTATGATGCAGGAAATCACTCAGTGGCTGATTTTTGCCCTCTGGATCATGGCTGCAGGGATATGGCTTCCTAACATTCTTCAAGTCGTGTGGTGGCGGTTCAATGCCTGGGGGTATCTCTCCTCGTGGATAGCCAACCTGGGTTTCAGTTGGCTCATCGTCTGGGTCCTTCCCGAGTTCAAGATCATTCCTGTGCTTCCCGACTATCTTCAATTCTGGAGCATGATGGTCCTTGGTGCTGTCATTTACATTCCTATGACGTTTTTGACCAAGCCAGAAGATATGGACCGGTTGGTCAAATATTACGTAATGTCCCGTCCACTGGGTTGGTGGAAGCCCGTCCATGAAGAGGCCGTTCGTAGAGGCTTACTGAAGAGTGAGGAGGAGCATCCCGGAGGAGGCGAGTGAGATGAGGGGCATACGATCCAAGTGGACACCAGAGCAGGCCGACTCCTGGACAAAAGAGGACTATATCACTTTTTTCATCTCTCCATTGATCTATACCCTGCTCGCGCTGGGTGTGGCTTTTTCACTCCTCCTCCAGTGGTATGGTTTTGTCCTGCTCGGAATTAGCGTGGTCTTGCTCGTCGTGATGATCAAGATCATCGACCCAAAATTGAAAGCGATATCGGAAGAATATGAGACGAAACAGAAAAAATATCTTGAGGAACTGGAAAAAATTGCCAGGTGGGAGGATTAAATGGATCAAGGTTTTGCTGTAGTCATAGGAATGTCGATCGCGTATTTCTTCTCTTTCCTGGGCCTTCTCCTGGCTTATTTTTCCTACAAAAAAAAGCAAAAACATAAAGGAGATTAGCATGCTGGGCATTTTGATTCCCGCAGTGGTACTCGTCATTTCCTTTGCTTTGACCTACTGGCTGTATCGGCATTTCTCTCGGAAGATTTGACGATTCTCGTGTTGAAAAGGGAGAGCAGAATGGTGTTTTCAAAAAAATCGCGATCCATAACATTTAATTTTGTTGTTGTATTGCCTGTTTTTTTGATTTGTGTGTCGTCCATAAGTGCTCGATCAGAGCGAGGACATCATGACTTGATGCCTGCTCCCAACAGCATTTCTTTCGTTCAGGGAAAGCTATATGTAGATGCTGGATTCCGAGTTGCATTGACCGGATATTCGGAGCCGAGACTCCAAAGGGCTGTCGATAGATTGATCCGCCGATTGACTATCCAAACGGGAATTCCGTTTTTTCCCGGAAATGGAGAGAAGAATTTAGAGCCGTCCTTGGTGGTCCAATGCTCAGGCCCCGGTGAAAAAATCCAGTCGGTGGGGGAGGATGAATCCTACACGCTTGACATCAATCCCGCGCGTGCAGAGCTCGTGGCTTCCACTCCCGTCGGGATTTTGCGCGGAATAGAGACATTCCTGCAGCTTATTAAACTGGATGAGGTGGGATTTTATGTTCCCGCCGTTCACATAGAGGATGAACCTCGTTACCCTTGGAGAGGGCTTCTCATCGATGTCTGTCGCCATTGGATGCCCGCAGAGGTCATTAAAAGAAATTTGGATGGAATGGCTGCAGTCAAGCTAAACGTTCTGCACTGGCATCTTTCTGAGGATCAAGGATTTCGTGTGGAATGCCGAAGCTTTCCCAACCTTCACCAAGTGGGCTCGGATGGCAACTATTATACCCAGGAACAGATTCAAGAGATCCTCGAATATGCTAAAGACCGGGGTATTCGTGTTGTCCCAGAGTTTGACATGCCCGGTCACACCACGTCCTGGTTGGTGGGCTATCCTGAGCTGGCCAGTGCACCTGGGCCATACCAGATTGAGCGCCACTGGGGGATTATAGATTCTTGTATGGACCCAACCAAGGAAGAGCTCTATGAGTTCTTGGACACTTTCCTGGGGGAGATGACCGCACTTTTCCCAGACGCTTACTTCCATATCGGAGGCGATGAAGTCAACGGAAACCATTGGAACAAGAATCCTGACATCACGGCCTTCAAGCGTAAACACAGGATGAAGGATAACCATGACCTGCAGGTCTATTTCAACCGAAGGGTACAAACCATACTCGGCAAAAATAGAAAAAAGATGATCGGTTGGGATGAGATCTTCCATCCTGACCTGCCCAAAGATGTGGTTGTGCAGAGTTGGAGAGGGCCAGAGGCACTGGCTGCCATTGCCAGGGAGGGATACATGGGGATCCTATCCAATGGCTATTACCTGGACTACATCCTCTCAACCTCCGAACACTATGCCGTCGATCCCCTGGGCAGGGATGCAGCGGCTTTGAATAGTAAAAAAAAGGTGCTTATCTTAGGCGGCGAGGCCTGTATGTGGGCAGAATTCGTCAATCCTGAAACCATCGATTCTCGCATTTGGCCCAGAACTGCAGCCATCGCTGAAAGGCTCTGGTCGCCTTCCCATATCAATGACCTTGAAGACATGTATCGCCGTCTTGAAATTTTGGATGGGAGGCTGGACTTGCTGGGGCTCAACCACAACCTCAATCCATCCCTGATGCTCCAGCGCTTGGCTGGTAAAAAACCCGTTCATCCACTCCGTGTACTCGCGGAGATCGTAGAACCCGTTAAAAACTATACACGCCCCAATACACGGGGATACACTCAGATGACACCACTGAACCGTTTGGTCGATGCTGCTAAGCCTGAGAGCCATCCGGCGCGAAAATTCGAGAACTTGGTGGATGAGATGCTGCTTAATACTTCCCAATTCAATAAAAATCGGTTTGACATCGAGGACCGCCTAAAGGAATGGCGGGATAACCATGTGCTCCTCCTGCCCATCCTTGAATCTTCCTATCTCCTCAAAGAGATAATTCCTCTTTCTCAGGATGTGAAGGATCTGGCTGATGTTGGGCTTCGTGCCCTCAAGTATCTCGAACATCAACAGTCACCGCCCAAAGAATGGCTTAAACAAGTCAAAAAATTATTGGAACGGCCCAAAAAACCCGAGTCCGAACTGATCATCCAGATCGTACCAGCCATCCGGAAATTGTTCGAAGCTGCCGCTTCTTTGGAAGGAACCTCGTAGAAACTGAGCGGGAGTACTCTTACTCTTTTTTCTTTTCTCGATTTGAGGGCGTTTTTTTGAGGAATTCGTCCACTTTGTCTTTGTGATCATACACCCACAAGTAGTAATCTTTCTGGCTGAGTTGGGAGGCCGCATCCTCGTCGCAAATGAATTTGACTTGAGGATGAAACTGGAGGATCGAAGCAGGAACTGTTGCTGATATCGGGCCCTCTATACTTTGCTGGATCGTCAAGCTTTTGTCCTTCCCCGATGCAAGAAGGATCACCATCTCAGACTCCATGATGGTTCCGATTCCGATTGTTAGACAATAACGGGGGGTTTCGTTTGCGTCCTGAAAAAAGGAGGCATTGGCGTCTATCGTCTCACGGGTCAGAGTTTTGATGCGCGTCCGTGATGAGAGGGATGAACTGGGTTCGTTAAACCCGATATGGCCGTTCTTCCCAATCCCGAGGATTTGAATATCGATCCCTCCAACGTCTTTGATCCTATCCTCGTACTCTTGGCAGTGATTTTCGATGTTCTCCGGAAATCCATCCAGCCGAAATATGTTTTCCTTCTTGATGTTTACATGCTGATAGAGGTTTTTTTTCAAGTAGAACGCAAAACTTTCTGGATGATCCTCCCCAAGCCCCACATATTCGTCAAGTCCGAAGGTGATCACCTCCGAAAAATCCATTCTCCCCTCGCCATACAATCGGATAAGTCCCTCATAAACACCCAACGGTGTTTTCCCCGTGGCAAGTCCCATAACAAGGTTCTTTTTCTTTTGCCACGCTTTATGGATGAGCCCTACAGTTTCGTCACACATTTGATTGTAGTTTGTCTTTACGATGACTTCCATTTTTATCCCGCGATTTCTTTTTTTAAACGATCTACAGCCCTGTTGGCTTCCTTTTGACTCTTGGCTTCAGCCAAGATCCGGATTATGGATTCAGTGTTCGATGGCCGGATATGCACCCAAAAATCGCTAAAATTGATCTTGAGTCCATCCAGGGTCGTGATGTCCTCGGTTTTTGCGTATTTTTTTTTCAGTTTTCTTAAAATCTTATAGGCCTCCTCTGGAGAGCCGGGGATCTGATCCTTAACCATACAGTAGTAGGGGATTTTCTTCCTGAGCTGTGATATTGTTTTTCCTGCTCGGGCCATGGATTCGAGCGTCAAACCCATCGCTGTAAAGCTGTCTCTGCAGGGGTGGACTGCAGGCAAGATGACACCGCCGTTCCCTTCGCCGCCGATCGAAGCCTTTTGATGGATCACTTCTTCAACGACGTTGATCTCGCCGATCTTTGTCCGGATCAGAGGCACACCGTAAACACGCGCGATATCCTCAATGGCTTGTGAGGTGGACAGATTTATGACAACCGGGCCAGGGTTTCTGCTCAGTACATACTGGACAGCCAAAGCCAGAGTCAATTCCTCTCCTAGGGGTTTGCCACTCTCATCGACAATGGCCAATCTGTCGGCATCCGCATCCTGAACAAATCCCACATCGGCTTGGTTTCCTTCAACAGTCCGACAAAGCCTAAAGATGTTCTCCGGAATGGGCTCCGGATGATGGGCGAAAATACCGTCGGGTATGGCATTGAGCCAGGTCGTTTCACACGCCAATGCGTCCAGGAACTCAGGACAGAGCACCGCCCCCGCCCCGTTGCAGCAGTCTGTCACGACCTTGAATTTTTTCTTCCGGATCGATCTGACATCCAAAACATCCAGCAGTTTTTTGAGATGAGCTCGAGTCGGTTTATTAACGGCAAGAATCCTTTTCTGCTTGTCTGCGTTGATGAGAGTGAACTCTCCCTGATGGTAAATGTCCAGAAATTCTTGTGTCTGGGAAAAATTCAAGTACAGCCCTTCACTGCTTATGAATTTTAGCCCGTTCCAGTTCTCGGGATTATGGCTGGCTGTGACGGCGATACCGCCTGCGGCATTGCTCTCTTTGGCCAGAACCAGGAATGAAGGGATCGGACAAATACCAGCGTCGACAGGCTGACAACCCACCGATAGGAGCCCTGAATAAACGGCATTTTTGATCATAACCCCCGATGCCCTAGCATCTTGTCCGACCAGGACCTTTCCTCGGCCGAGATAGGACCCAAAGGCCTGGGCGAACCGGGTAATAAGTTGCGGCGTCAAACTATCACCCACAACTCCGCGCACTCCCGAAACGCTGATCTTTAAGGAGAGTCTTTGTCTCATTTTATCCTTATCCCGGATAATTCACACAAGCTGTGTGACAAAGCTTGTGGCTTTATCCACTCTTTCCTGCGCTTTGTCTTCAGATCGACTTTCAGAAATAATCCGGATCATGGGTTCTGTGGCTGAGACCCGGATGTGGATCCATCCGTCTTTCCAGTCGACCTTGATTCCATCCGAGAGATTGACTTTCTGGGATGGGTAGAGTTTTCTGATTTCGTTGATGATCGAATGAGCTTTAACGGGCGGACAGTAGATTTTCTCTTTTTTGATATGGTATTTGGGAAGCTGGTGTACGATCGCAGAGATCTTCAACTTTTCCACTGCCATCATTTCCAAGATTATCCCCATTGCCAGAAAACCATCGTAAGCGGGGTGGAACTGTCTGATAGCGACACTTCCGCTCCCTTCTCCTGCCATTACTCCATCTTCTTCGATCATTTCTTGTATGCAGGGCGACTGTCCCACTTTGGCTTTGATAACCCGGCAATCTTGGTATGTGGCCACATCTTCGATCATCCGTGATGTGGACAGGTTAGTGATGACCGCCCCTGGTTTCTTCCTCAAGTAATAACTCGCGATAAGTGGGAGGGTGTATTCCTCCGAAAGAGTCTCACCGTCTTCACTGACGATAGAAATGCGGCTGACATCGCTGTTGAGTAAAAAGCCTGCATTTGCCGTTGTGATCTTAATTATCGAAGCAACCTCAGAAGCGTAACGCGGGCGGGGTTCTGGTTCGTGAGGGAAATACCCGGAGGGTTCGTTATTCACAGGAATCAGTTCGCAGCCGAGGTGACGGCAGAAGATGTCCACGATCCCAGCGCCTCCTCCGTTACAGGCATCGATCACCACTTTAAAGGCAGTTTTTTTGATCGTCTCTGTATCGAGAAACTTAACGAGATCTTGAAAGTAGGTATCCAGATAATCGGTCCTTGAGACCAGCGCACCAAGAGAGGCGGTGGAGACTTTTTTGAATCTCCCCAGGTGATAGATGTCCAACATCTCCTCTCCCTGATAGGAGTTCAAGTATGTCCCTTCCCGATTGATGAAGGTCAGAGCATTCCAGTTGGCGTCATTGTGGCCAGCAGATATGGAAATGGCACCCTTGGCTTTGAGTCTTTTTACCAAATACTGAAGGATCGGTGCTGGGCAAACGCCCAGATCGATCACGTCGCACCCGGTCGAGAGAAGGGCGGATACAGTCGCAGATTGGAGCATGGGACCTGACAGGCGTGTATCTCTGCCGAGAAGGACTTTCTGAGAATTCAGGTAGGTGCCGAAGGCGCTGGAAAAGTCCATGATCAATCCAGGTGTAAGGGTATCTCCGACGATTCCCCTAATCCCAGAGATCCCGATTTTCAGGAGTTTCATGTGTCTCTGTGTGAAAAACGTTTATTTGGCATTGTTTTCGGGTGTCTGTAGGGGAGCGCTGAGGTCTTTGAGCATTGCGACGACGTTTTTTAAGCCACCAAAAAAAACGATGATAACGAGAAGGGAATAGCCGAAAAGTGTGAACAAAAGGACACCCTTCCACAAGAGAACCCAATTCATGATGCGGCCTCCTGATATGCATCTTTTCTCGCTTGAGGCGTGTTTTTGTCTGGAAAAAGCAGTGAACCTGCAACCATCCCTACAAAAGCGATAACAAATGTCATAAGACCGATAAATTTATCGCTGAGATAGAAGGGGACATTTTCTCCCTGGGTCCACGGACCGATGCCGAGGATAGCCAGTAGCCCAGCGAAGAGAGCGAGGGTTGCCCCGGTTTTGTTGGCTTTTTTCCAGTACAATCCAGCTGCGACGACTGTAAAGGCGCCGGCAAGATAGATAGTTCCTGTCACCGCCATGTAATTCCAGAGGGAGACCGGGGCTTCAAACCAGAGTCCCCAGATGAGGAGGAACAACCCGATTGCGACGATAGATATACGTGTGATGAGGAGGCGTGCTTTATCGGAGAGCTGCTCCTTTTTTAGGGGAGCGATGATATCCTGGGTGATGACTGAACTCCAGCTCAGGAGATAACTGTCATGTGTAGACATGAAGGCGGCGAACATCCCTGCTGCGATCAGCCCCAAGAATCCTGAGGGCAACACCTTGGCAATAAATATGGGCATGCCAAACTGGCTGTTAAGAGCATCCGGACCCTGGAATGATGAGAGGAGTTTGGGTGACTGAGAGACAAATACGAATGCACAAATGCCCCAGAGCATGGGGATCACCCGTCGAGCGAGGTAGGACACCGAGCTCCATACGTAGAGCTGTTTGGCCACTTTAGGTGTTTTTGCAGAGAGAGCGCGCAGGGTGCCGGATTGCCAAAGAGCTCCGGCAGAGAAAGTGAGAACGACCATGAAGAGGACATAGATCATCCCGAAGCCCGAGCCTTCTGCCACGGGATTGAACCAGGATGCGTTGTTGACTGTCTCCGGTGCTGTGAAGAGGTTGCTCCAACCGATCTCGCGGATGGCAAAATAGGATCCGATGATCATTCCGATAGAGAGGACCACAAACTGCAAGAAATCGTTCAAAACGACAGAGACCATACCCCCAAGGACTGTGTAGATAAGGACCATTATCAGCATGGCGGACATGAAGAGTTTGAGACCGGCGGGATTACTGTAACCCGTGACACCCATCATGAACCGGGCTCCCGCTTGGAGAAATAATCCCATGTTGAGAATCCCACCGAGAGCCAGTAGAATCCCACCGATGATCCGTACGTTTCGACCGAATCGAATCTCGTAAAATTCGGGGATCGTCATAACACGCAACTGGCGCAGTTTATACACAATGAAACCAGTGATGCCTATAGCCAATATGCAGACCGTTTCGATGATGCCGATATGAAAGGCGGAGAAGCCATGTCTAAAACCCAGCTCAGAATTGTACATGACTGTGACCAGTCCCAATTCTGTCCCGGTCAGAGTGGCAATAGCGATAAACAGGCGGAGGGAACGGCCTGCGACGATAAAGTCACTGAGCTGACGGACATATTTTCTGACCATAACGCCGATAATAACCGGGATAAAGATGTAGACCGTCACAATGACCCAGTCGACGGTCTTAAAATTCGTGGCGAATACATCCATCAGTCCTGTTCTCCTCCGTAAGGCGTGGTCATATCCGTACTCTTAAACCTTATATCACATTTGCAAAACCATAGGTATTAAAATTTCATTTAACACGGCAATCATTCCTGAATCCGTGCTTCCCTCACATCTCCCCTTGGGAGATGCGCCATGCCCGTCCAGCCCTTCTCACGGTTTTCTCCACCACACAATCTGAACTCTAAATAATGGGAACAAGAATACAGGCCATCACAGATTTTGAAATGCTATGTTTAGTACGAAAAGGATTGACATTGCCGCGCAAAAGATATAAATTTTTTTTATGTGTAAGTAACAAATCTACTATAAGGGGGTCAAAATGGACAGCGTGTACAAAGTCATCGAGCTGGTGGGGACCAGTACAAACTCCTTCGAAGATGCCGCACGGAATGCCGTGGAGACTGCTGCGAAAAGCCTTAAAGACATCAGGGTCGCTGAAGTTTCTGAATTCGATATGAAAGTTGAAGGTGGAAAAGTCGTATCCTTTCGCGCAAAAGTCAAAGTCTCCTTCAAGTTCAAAGAGTAGAACACAGGGCAGGCTTTAGGTTTAGGAGGGGTTTTTTATGGATATTAAAATCACTAGTCCGGTTTTTGAGGATGGGAGAGCTATCCCAAAGAAATACACTTGCGACGATCTCGATGTGTCTCCGCCCATAGAGTGGTCGAATGTGCCTGAAGGCACAAATACCATTGCAATCGTTTGCGATGATCCGGATGCTCCGATGAAGACATGGATTCACTGGGTCATTTTCAATATTCCAGGAAAAGTGGCTCGCCTTCCGGAGAGTGTGCCACCCGAGAAAGAACTGGAAAATGGCGCAAGGCAGGGAATGAATGATTTTCATAAGGTCGGCTATGGAGGTCCCTGTCCGCCTTCCGGGATTCACAGGTATTTTTTCAAGATCTACGCTTTAGATACCACACTCGAGCTGCCCGCAGGCATATCAAAGGCCCATCTGATGATCGCCATGGAGGGACATGTCCTCTCAGAAACTCACTTGATGGGGACTTACACCCGCTGATCAGGACTCTATCGCTCTTTCCCTGAGTCCTACTCTTATTCGATGGACGCGTAAGGAAAACTTCACACCAATGAGTCCTTGAGGTTGACTTATATGATATTTTAAATCTAAGGAGATGTGTTGAGCGACATCGGAAGATTCCGACCCAGCCTACTAAGCCTTCCTCGAATCGCCGCATAAGATAAAACCTGCCGGGACTATCTCTGAGATCCTCACTGAGAGCCTCAAGTCTTGAAAATATCTGTGATTTGTGATAATTCCCTTGCTACCGAAATCATTGAGCTCAACTCTTGTGTTCTCACGTGTTCCGCCTTTATGAAAGGGAATATTGCAACAGAGCAAATCATCTGCTTGAATGATTCTGTTTAAATCCATTTAGGGAGTATCAACTATGCTCAAATCAACTCATTTTAGTATCCGGGAAGGAAATGATTTTGTAACTCTTTAAAATTGTTATAGTATAGGAGTCAAATCCCCATGACTACCGAACGACTGGCATCACTGGATGTCTTCCGCGGCATGACTATAGCTCTGATGATCCTGGTCAACAATCCGGGGAGCTGGAAATATGTTTACCCCCCTCTGCGTCATGCCAAGTGGCATGGATGGACACCCACAGACCTGGTCTTTCCATTCTTCTTGTTTATCGTAGGGGTTTCGCTATCTTTTTCCTTGTCGAGAAGGAAGACACAAGGTGCCGGAAGTTTTCAGCTTTATTTCAAGATCTTCCAAAGATTTGTGATCCTGTTTGCGTTAGGACTGCTCCTTCGCCTGATCCCCGATTTCGATTTTTCGACACTCAGGATCCCCGGGGTACTCCAGCGCATCGCCATCTGTTACCTCCTCACGTCTTTGATATTTTTGAAGACGGGAACAAAAGCCCGGATCCTCATCTCTGCAGGTTGTCTTATGGCCTATTGGCTTATCCTGAAGTTTATCCCTGTGCCAGGATTCGGCGCCGGTGTTCTTGAATTAGAGGGGAATCTCTGTGGACATATCGATACCCAACTCCTTTCCGGCCACTTGTACACGCCAAACTTCGACCCGGAGGGAATTTTGAGCACACTTCCAGCCCTCGTCACGACCCTGCTGGGGACACTGTCCGGGGACTGGCTGCGGTTTTCCCGGTCAAAGTGCCTGAACACGTTTGGGCTTTTCTCTGCCGGGATCGCATTGACTGTCCTGGGTCTCTGGCTCCACCGTTTTTTCCCGATCAACAAACAGCTTTGGACTAGCACGTATGTGCTTTTCACAGCGGGTGCCGCTCTTATCGTTTTAGGCCTTTGCTATGGGCTGGTAGACGGTCTGGGGATCAAAAAGTGGGCCTATCCTTTTCTCGTGTTCGGCACTAACGCGATCACTGTCTATGTGGGATCTTCCCTACTGGCGAAAATGCTGGGCATAGTGAAGGTTTCCTCAGGAGGCAAGGCCATTCCTCTAAAATCATATATCTACGAAACGCTCCTCCGGCCGTTTACGGGGAATTTTATCGGCTCTCTCGTCTTTCCCCTGATTCTCCTCTCGGTGTGGTTCCTCATCCTGTGGCCTCTGTACAAAAAAAGGATTTTTATAAAGATATAGTATGAATAATTCAGGTGGAAGATGGATTATTCACTCAGTTTTTTTGTAAAACAGGAGATTTCACCATGAAAAAAACGATCGCATTCTCCTCTATCTTCATTCTCCTAATAAATACCAGCTTTTCTCAAGAGGCAGTTAATGATTGGGAGAATCCTTCCGTCCTTGAGATAAACCGAAGAGCTCCCCACGCGACACAAACTGCCTATCCCTCGATAGAGCTGGCTCTCGCCGAAGATCCTGGTCTGTCTCCAAATTTTCTCTCTCTTAACGGCTCGTGGAAATTCCGCTGGGTCAAAAAACCAGCAGATCGAACTGTGGATTTTTACAGGACGGATTATAATGACGCCGATTGGGAAACAATTTCTGTTCCCTCAAACTGGCAGATGTTCGGCTTCGGGATCCCCATCTACACCAATGTTCCCTATCCCTTTGGTAAGGCCGATCCTCCACACATCCCTCACGACAACAATCCTGTGGGCTCCTATCGCCTCAAATTCGAGGTCCCTGACGAATGGCGGGAACGTCAGGTGTTTATCCATTTTGCGGGTGTAGAATCCGCATTCTACCTGTGGGTGAACGGCCAAAGGGTCGGTTACAGCCAGGGAAGCCGGACGCCTGCAGAATTTAACATCACACCTCATCTATGGGGCAAGCGGAACACTCTTTCCGTAGAGGTTTATCGCTGGAGCGATGGCTCCTACCTCGAGGACCAGGATTTTTGGCACCTGAGTGGGATCTTCCGTGATGTCTTTCTTTTTTCGACCAGAGACCTCCACATTAAGGATTTCTGGATTCGAACCGATCTTGATGAGATGTATAGGAATGCAACTCTCGAGATGGATGTGTCTATCCAGAATTATTTGCAGAGAATCCGGAATTGTTCGTTGGAAGTCCTGTTTCTTGAGGCAGGCAACATGCCATTCTTGCAGCCCGTTAAAAAGTCCGTTCTAGTCGAGGCGGAGAGTGGCACGGTGCTGAATATCCAGCATCCGGTACCCAATCCCAAGAAGTGGTCGGCAGAGAATCCCGATTTCTATACGATCCTTCTGATTTTAAAGGACGAGAGCGAAACGATTGTCGAGGTTGTTCCCTGGAAGGTGGGCTTTCGTGAGGTCGAGATAAAAGGAGGCCAGCTCCTTGTCAACGGTGTGCCCATCCTGCTCAAAGGTGTTAACCGGCATGAACATGACCCCGACACCGGGCACACCCTATCTGAAAAATCCATGATCCAGGACATGAAATTGTTGAAACAGTCCAACATCAATGCCGTCCGCACATCCCATTATCCCAACGATCCCAGGTGGTACAAACTCTGTGACCGCTACGGTCTTTATGTGATCGATGAGGCGAACATCGAATCCCATGGAATGGGGTATCATCCCGATCGTACGTTGGGGAATGATCCCGAGTGGAGGGAGGCCCATCTCGACCGGACAGTCCGGATGGTGGAGAGGGACAAGAACCATCCTTCGGTCATCATTTGGTCCCTCGGGAACGAGGGAGGAGATGGGGTGAATTTTGAAGCCACATCTGCCTGGATCCATGGCCGGGATCCCACACGGCCCGTTCATTATGAACGGGCAGGGGAGAGGGCGCACACGGATATCATCTGTCCCATGTATCCCCCGCCCGAGAGGGTGAAGTCCTACGGTCTCAGAGACCTGGACCGGCCATACATCATGTGTGAATATGCTCACGCCATGGGAAACAGCGTGGGGGATCTCAAGGCTTACTGGGACCTTATTTATGAATACAAGTATCTCCAGGGTGGATTTATCTGGGATTGGGTGGACCAGGGATTGAGAAAAAAAGTGGCGGAAGAATGGATCGCAAAGTCCCCGAAAGCTCCAGATAGCGCATCCTCCAAAAAAGATTCTTTTTTCGCTTATGGCGGAGATTTTGGCCTTCCGGGGACACCCAGTTCCGGTAATTTTTGCATGAATGGTTTGGTTGCGCCCGACCGAACGCAACATCCCAGTCTGTATGAAGTGAAAAAAGTCTACCAGTATATCCAGTTCAAACCCGTGGATCTCTCCGAGGGCAAACTGGATATCGTCAACCGCTTCGATTTCACCAACTTGAGGGAATTCGAATGTTATTGGGAGCTCAAAGGAGATGATGAAGTTGTTTCTAGCGGTATACTCCCTAGTATGGATGTGGCTCCTGGATATGGAGAAAGAGTTACGATTCCCCTTGAAAAGCCCGATCTGAAACCCGGCGAGGAATACTGGTTGGACCTGAGTTTTAGACTGAAGGAAGGCACTCTCTGGGCAGACGAAGGACATGAGATCGCATGGGAGCAGTTTTTAATACCCTGGGTGACACATCCTAAGACAGACATAAATGTTGCCGATATGCCGGAATTGGTCACCACCGAAAAAGAGGATTCCATAGAAATATCCGGGGAGAATTTTGGCATCCACTTTTCGAAAAAAGAAGGGACCATCACATCATTCCGCTACCAGGGAGTCGAACTTGTCAGGTCCGGTCCTCTTCCACATTTTTGGCGTGCACCCACAGACAATGATAGAGGAAACAGGATGCCCGATCGATGCGGCATATGGCGCCATGCCGGTAGAGATAGAAAGATACTGGGTGTGGATGTCGAGACCATCGCTCCTCAAGCCGTACGGATAACTGTTGAAAACTGCTTAGCGGCAAACGAGTCTTCCTACACCACGGTTTATACGGTGTGTGGGAGCGGGGATGTGCTCATCGAGGGACGGTTCGAACCCCAGGGAAAGCTTCCAGAACTTCCCAGGTTCGGTATGCAGATGACCCTTCCTCCAGCGTTCGATTCGCTCGTGTGGTATGGCCGGGGTCCTCATGAAACCCATTGGGACAGAAAAGAAGGTGCAAGAGTTGGCCTGTACGGAGGTTCTGTGGATGATCAATTTGTGGACTATTCCAAGCCGCAGGAGAACGGAAACAAAACAGATGTGCGCTGGGTAGCCTTGAGGGATGATAGAGGTGTCGGATTGCTGGCTATCGGGATGCCGCTCCTAAGTGTAAGCGCCCATCACTACACGACCGAAGAACTGGAGCAGGCGTCTCACAGCTATAAATTGGCCCGACAGCCCTATGTCATTTTTAACGTTGACTATAAACAGATGGGCGTGGGAGGTGACGACAGTTGGGGGGCCCGACCCCATGATTGGTGCACTCTCTGGCCCAAACCTCACACGTATTCTTATCGGCTGAAACCGGTATCATCCGAGGATACAAACCTGATGGTTCTCAGCCGTCAAAATATCGTGTTTTAAGTCAAAACGAGATGTTTATGGGATCGCGTCTCAATCTCCGACTTTTTCCTTGATCCCTCCGATTGTGAAGTTCCGGGTGAGATGTTTATAGAATAGCTGAAATGCAAATCGTCCCTCCATCTATGTGTCGGCAGAAGCCCCCACTTCTCGGGCAAAGTGGAGGATGGGAAGACCTAGATTAAGCACCGTTAGCCAGATGCTCTTGTGCATGATGACCCTCCACTCACTCTTAACGAATAAACTGCACAAAAAGTTTATACCGCTCTTTTATTCCTGATTAAAATAAGCCGAAAAGCTTGAGCGCCATGATGGTTATAGCGACCCCAAGAATGATGCGGATGAGTCTTTCTCCGCCCTTAACAGCCGCATGAGCGCCCCACCATCCGCCTAATGCATTTCCTGCAGCAAGAACCAAACCGTATGCCCAGTTCACATTCCCTGTGAAGGCAAACACGAGGAGCGCTGGAAATGTGTATATCAGGATGATGAATACTTTGTGCATGTTCACACGAATTAGGTCAAGGTGGAGCAAATTAAAGAGAGCAGCCATGATTATGAATCCAACGCCCGCTTGAATAAATCCGCCATAGAATCCTATTCCAAACAGCGCAGGATAGATCAACCATTGGTTTGTATCACCTTGATTGGAATTGTTATTCTTATTCGATCGCGAGAAAAACATGGAAAAGACGATGAATATCAGCACCATACCTAATAGGCGTTGGAACAGAATATTGCTTACTCGGGTGGCCACTATTGCCCCGATGATGGCTCCTGGCAGGGTGAAAAGAGCGAAGGCAAAGCTCTGTTTGAATTGATGAACCTTTCTCTTGTGAAAAGAGGCCACCGCAAAAATATTTTGTATGAATAGGGCCACTCGGTTTGTGCCATTAGCCAACGCGGCATCGAGGCCCATAAAGATGAGCATGGGCAGGGTAAGGGTGGACCCTCCACCGGCATTCACGTTAATAAATCCGGCGATAGTGCCAACGCCGAATAAAAGAGCAAGGTGTGCTAGATTCATGTTCGCCAATAATCATCCCGCATCATACTCATCTTTCTCCAAAAACTCAACTCCCACTGGTAGCATTTCTAAATCCGTGTTGATGTCATTCAGAGTGATCAGATTATATGATATCTAAAAAGAACATCTGGAAAGCAGCGCTGCTCTATTTCGATGTAGGGACCGTTTCCCAAACGGTCCGTTCGGGGAATGGACCCAACAAAGAAAAAACACATACCCGCCTAGAGCCCTTCTCACGGTTTTTTCCATCACACAATCTGATCACTCAATAACGCTGATGAGTTTTCTTGACAACACGGATTCTGAAATGTGTTCGCTCCCGCTTTCTAATTTGCTAACTGCAATCGGAGATGCTATTTTAAAAGCTTAGGTGACGGCTCTTATAATGGGAAAGATTCATCCGCTTCTGGATCAAGAAAAGCAAGAACAATCCAGGCGATACGAAAAGGAGAAGCGTCTGCTTAGCCTGTGGGGCCTGTTTCTCTCTCTGGGCGTTCTCTTGGCGTTTTATTTCAGCGGTTTGAGTTCCGGACTTGCCAATCTTTTTTCAGAAAAACCTGTCATCTTTACATTTTTTATCTATGTTTTCGTGTTTCAAGCCATCCTGTTCGTCTTCGGTTTTCCCCTTAATTTCTACAGCGGCTACATCCATGAACACAAATGGCTTTTTTCCAATCACACACAGAGAAGCTGGCTTTGGGAACAGATGAAATCCTACTTGGTAGGGCTTGTCATTTTTCTAATCCTTTTGGGGATGCTTTTCTGGATTCTGGAGCGATACCCCCAGCAGTGGTGGTGGATCGCCGGGATAGCCATGGCTTTTGTGAGCGCAATTCTTGCCACTCTGTTTCCAGTCCTGATTCTCCCCATTTTTAACAAGTACACACCGGTCGAAAACATAGAACTGACAGAGGCGCTCGACAGAATACTCAGCGAGGGGGGATTGAAAAGCTCCGGTTTTTTTGTAGAGGATATGAGCCGACAGACAAAAAAAGAAAACGCATTCCTTGCCGGCTTGGGACAAACGCGCCGGGTCGTTTTGGGGGATAATCTGATTGCAAACATGACAGTTCCCGAGATTGTGTCTATCATTGCCCATGAAGTAGGGCATTACAAACACCGTCATATCTGGAAGCACATTGTTCTGGGAACACTCCAACAGATTGTTGTTTTCTTTTGTCTAAACCTTATCATGAAGGCTGTATTTCCCTCGTTTCTTTCGTCCATGCGCGCTAACCTGTCTTTATTCCCCTTCTTTGCCATACTGATGGGCGCCCTATCTGCTTTTCTCTTCGGACCCCTCTCCAACGCCCTCTCCAGGCGCTTTGAGAGCCAAGCCGATCGATATGCCCTGAGAAGTATCCCCGACAAGAATGCCTTCGTGACTGCACTTGCAGGACTAGCCAACCGAAACCTCTCCAATGCCTATCCAAGCTGGTGGGTGAAACTTCTCTATTATTCCCACCCTCCGATAGGGGAGAGGCTCCGCATGGCAGAAAAGGTCATATCTGTTTGAGGTCTGTCAAAATGTCAATAAATGGCTTTTTTATGACAAAATTTGGTATTGCAGCTTAGGTTATCGGGGGGGGGAAACCATAATTGATTTATAATTAATGAGTTAGACTATAATGAGGTTTGGCACATATTTTGCAAAATAATGTTTGGCTCATTGGAATATTTGCCAGGGTTGCAGAGCTAGAATGACAGAATCTGTAAAGAAAAAAGACACGTCTTCAGAAGCAAATAGAATCAACAATAGAATCGAAGAACTAGAAACAGTTGTGATCGAGTGCAAGCTGAGTGAGGATGCACTCAAAAAAAGCGAGAAGAACCTTCTCTCCATAATTAACACTCTTGAAGACCTCATCTTTATCCTTGGCGCGGATGGCACTTTCCACAAGTATTTCCAATCTCCGGACAGAAAGGACCTGTTCGCACACCCTAAAAATTTTCTGGGAAAACACTTCAAAGAAGTATTGCCAAGGGATGTGGCTGACCTATTCCAGAATGCCATTTACAGGGTGGAAGATTACGGGAACGTCCAAAAGTTTGATTTTCTCATGACGATCAATAGGGATGAAATGTGGTTCAGCGCACGGATATCACCGATCAAGCAACAAACAAAAGATTATTTTGGCTATGTGGTGGTCCTTCAAAACATCACCGATCGGAAACAAAGAGAAGAGAGTCTGGTCGAAAATGAGGAAAGATACAAAGCCGTGATGTTACAGAGCACTGAAAGCATCTTTCTGGCAGATGTGGAAACACGAGTTATTCTTGAGGCCAATCAGTCTCTGCAGAGACTCCTCGGCTATTCTCTCGAAGAAATTCCAGGCTTGAGCCTTTATGATTTCGTGGCCAATGGCCAGGATGACATCTATCAGAAGATACTGCGAATTCTTAAGGATCGCTCCTACTATAAAGGCGAAATGCAGTATCGCAGGAAAGATGGGACACTCGTTGATGTTGAGATCAATGTGAACCTGGTCTCATATAGAGGAAAGAAAGTCTTCTGTGTGATATCCCGGGATATCACACCCCGAAAACTCGCTGAGAAACAGTTGATCCATACAGCAACGCATGACCCTCTGACACGCCTGACAAACAGACTTGTTTTCTATGACAGGATAGCGGTTGAGCTGGCACGTGCCCGTAGAAACCAGACAAACCTCGCCCTTATATACATCGACTTAGACCGATTCAAGATCATCAATGATACAATGGGACACAGTTGCGGCGACCAGCTTTTGAAGGCTGTGGCTGAGCGCCTGAAAAATCTTCTGCGTGAAACTGATACACTCGCCCGGATGGGTGGGGATGAATTTATGTATATACTCCCTGAAGTGGAAAGTTCTGAGGATGTGAGCAGGATAGCAGAAAAGGTGCTTGATGCCATCCGGAAGCCTTTTTTACTTGATGGCCAACTCCAGAGCATCACGGGAAGTTGCGGGACAGCCATTTATCCTATCGACGGAAAAGATGCAGAGACATTGATGAAAAATGCAGACCTTGCAATGTACTTTGCCAAGGACAAGGGGCGCGATAAGCACCTCCATTTCACATCGGAAATGTCAGTCAAGAACCTTTGAGAGACGGCATGTCATCACCCCCCAAAATTCATCCTTAGAGGCGATTGACGAAAAGTCCGTTTCGGAGTACTTTTTATATAGGCGATGCAAATAATTGTCATTTATTTTAACAAAATATGTTAAATTGACAGTGATAAGGCCAAAAAGGCGGATAATAATGAAAAGAAGATATGGACGAATATGGGGCTTTATATGTTTGATCATCTGTCTTATATCCTTCTCATCTTTGATTTTTTCTGCAGGGAAAAAACTCATTATTGTCGCGGATAAGGCCCAGATCTATCTGGAGCCCGACCAAAAAAGCCGGGTGATCGCGACATTGAATAAGGGTGATATCCTCACTCTTAGCAGCGAAAGGAAGTTTCGGCGAATATACAATTATGTGTATTTCACCTCTCAAAATACGGGATGTACAAAGTCGGGGTATGTTCTTGAGTCCTTGGTGGATAAGCTTTTTAATGTGACCAAGGTGATCACTATCCGGGGTGACGCGACAAAAAATACTATGGTTATCCGCTCAAAGGTTTACCTGGAGAACGCCAAGTGGGGGATGAGTAGCGATCAGTTGAAGAGAACAGAAGGACAGCCAGCCCACCTGGGAGAATCCCAAGGCTATCAAATATTCGGATATCAAAAAGAAATTTTAGAGCGGGATTGCCTGATCGGCTATTATTTTTCGAATGATAGATTAAACGGGGCTAAACTCAGCTTCTTGGAACAGCATACGAACAAAAACCAGAATATTGTGGACTTTAAGCGGATCAAAGACCTGCTGGTACAAAAATACGGAAGACCGATCGAAGATAAGATCTCCTGGGAAGATGTCACTCATAAGGAAAACATTTCCGAATGGGGGAATGCTATAGGCATGGGGCACTTGGAGTATGTTTCCAAATGGTCGACACGTGAAACTGAAGTTTTACTCCGTCTTTTCGGTGAAGAGGATGATGTTAACCTCGAAGTTACCTACAAACCCACTTCTTGAATTATTCGTAAAAGCTGCTGACACATTTATATTTTAAAAACATTTAGTATTCTTATTATCAGTATCTTTTACCCTTCGGGTGAACCGATCTCACAGCATCGGCTTCGTCGTAACTCATTCGTGGTAGTTCACTACAACTTCATGAGTCACTTCCTCAACCTTAATGTCAGGGTGGGGTGGATTGGCCTTGGTCCGCGAATAATCCATCTTTCTCATGAATTATTCAACGGGGATCGACTCCGTCCCAACAGTAAGTGCACACTTTTTCTTTGGGGAGTCCGATGGCTTTGACGAGGTCCTGAAGCCTCTGATACCTGAGGGAGGTCAGTTGGAGCCTTTTCTCGATCTGTTTGATCATCGTATTGTATTTATCCGATGCTGTATCCGCGTATTCTTGCAGCTCGACTTCGGCATCTCCCTCAAGCTCTTGGATAGCTCTTCGTCCAGCCAGGTCCAATTCAGACTTTGATCTGGAGAAATTCAAAAACTTACATCCGAATATCAAAGGAGGACATGCGGGACGCATGTGGACTTCCTCGGCGCCGAATTCATACAGTCTCTGGATGGTGTCTTGGAGTTGTGTGCCTCTTACGATGGAGTCTTCACAGAAAAGAAGCTTCTTATTCTCGATCAGGTCTCTGATCGGGATGAGTTTCATCTTTGCCACTAGATCTCTGATATCTTGATTTTGTGGCATGAAACTCCGCGGCCATGTCGGCGTGTATTTAACAAATGGCCTCTTGAAGGGAATCCTCGCTTCGCTGGCAAAACCCAGTCCGTGTCCGGTGCCTGAATCTGGAATCCCTGCGACGAGATCTATCGAAAAATCCTCTCTTTGGGCCAAAAATGCTCCACATCTGTTTCTGACACTCTCCACGTTGATGCCTTCATAGTATGATGCGGGAAATCCGTAGTACACCCAGAGAAAGGCACAGATCTGAAGCAAGTCTCCAGGCGGTTTTTTTGATTCGATCCCTTCCTCGGATATGAGTACGATCTCACCCGGCCCCAGGTATTTTGTGATCTCATAATCGAGATTGGGGAAGGCGCATGTCTCTGAGGTGGCTGCAAAACTGCTTGATTTTTCACCGATCACGATCGGTGTTCTTCCATATTTATCTCTGGCGGCATAAACCCCGTCTTCGGTCAAGAGAAGCATAGAACACGAACCGTCGATCGCATCCTGGGCGTTTCGTATGCCGTCAACAAAAGACGTCTCCTGATTGATCAATGTTGCCACGAGTTCTGTGGGATTGACCTCGCCAAAACTCATCTCTGCAAAGTGTGTGGTGTGTCTCTCGAACGCTTTCCTTGCGAGTTCATCCGCATTCTGTATGACACCGACGGTCGCAATGGCATAGTTGCCCAGATGGGACCGGATGAGGACGGGCTGGTCTTCATTATCACTTATAATGCCTATGCCTTTATTTCCTTTAAGTTTGGTGATGTCATCCTCGAATTTTGACCGGAATTGTGCATTCTCTATGCTGTGGATATATCGTGTGAGCCCGTCTTGGGACTTCA
>CAZIMJ010000294.1:0-1789 GCA_964540205.1 uncultured Eubacteriales bacterium
AAATCGCGAGAATTATTTTTTATCTATTTCGTCATAATTAATGAACAAAAGCACAAAATCAGCTAAACTTATTATTGAAGCTCAAATGGGAAAAGAATCAGAGTTTTTCAAAGGGAAACGATCATGGTCCAGAATTAAAGACCAAATCCTAACAAACTATCTTACACCATACATCAGTAAAGTCGCTAAACTGAATAAAAGAATAGTCATTGTTGATGCTTTCGCAGGACCGGGGAGATTTGATGATGGAAGCATTGGCTCACCACTCATAATCTGTGAAACAGCAGAGAGAATCGTACCAAATAAATACCTCGCTATTTTTTTAAACAGTGATAAGGAAAGCAACGAAAAGCTAACCGCTAATATAAAAAAATACATTGATAACAACTCAGCAAAAAGCATTTATGGACAAGTAGAAGATCTGCTTTCGATTCTTAGAAATATCATAGGTGATTCTACTCTTTTGCTCTATCTTGATCCTTTTGGCCTGAAAGGATGTGATTTCCATCTACTGGAACCTTACCTTGGAAGAGACAAAAAATTCAGTACTGAAATCTTCATAAACATGAGCATGCCTACTCTTTACAGATATGCCACTCGAATAGCAGTGAAATCCGGGAAAGTGACAAGTCAGACAAAAAGCCTCAATCTGGAGCTTTCTAAGATATTGGGCAGCGAGGATTGGAAAGATATTATGTGGTCTGAGATTCCTGCCGAAGAAAAAGAAGAGAAAGTTGTTGAACAATATGTCAATCGATTGAGAAACTATCTCCCTTTTGCGGGGTGTTGTCCTGTCAGAGAGAAAATTAGCTCTCGCACAAAATATTACATTATTTTCTGTTCAAGACACCCTGATGCGCTTGTATTAATGAACGACTTCATGCACAACGCATATTTCGGTATCTTGAGCGAAGTCAGCTTCAAAGATACACTATTTGAGGATCAAGCCATCGATCTAATAAAACCTTCAGGAAATTTGAAGGAAGAAATAATAAACACTGTGAATAAATACCCGGGCATTATGAGGAAAGACTGCTGGCTTGAAATAATTAAAAATCATTTTATGGTATGGACAAAATCCGAATTTATAAAGATGGTTGATCAATTAGGAAAGGAAGAAGAATTAAAATTCCAGTCCCGTACAAAACGATTGAATGAAAATGCTCAACTCTATCCAAAGGATTATAACCAAAATCCAAATCCCTCCCCGGCGAAAATGAAAATTCACTGGGACTATTTCCTGAATTTAAACAACAAACCCGAACTCTTATTAAAAAAAATGAATGATGGTTCCATAATCACACGATTCGATAAGACTCCACTGCCTAAGGAATCTCATGATGTCGTCTGTCCTCATTTTGTTGAACTTAAATGGGCCTATGGATGTCCATTCGACTGCAGTTGGTGCTATCTCAAGGGAACATTCAGGTTCAAGCCAGACGGACTAGCGCCCGTCTTCAAAGATCGTGATAAGATAAAAAACCATGTGCAAACATTCATCGACAATGTAAAAACTCCGGAATTATTAAACACAGGGGAGATTGCCGACTCCCTAATGGGGGAACATTTGAATCCGCCTTTTTCAAAGTTTATTATTCAGCTTTTTGAGGAGCAAGACACACACAAAGTGCTCTTTGTGACAAAATCAACAAACATCAATAATATCTTGGCGATGCCTTCTGCGAAACAGGCCGTATTCAGTTTCAGCCTTAACGCAATGGCTGTCGCAGACATGTGGGAGAAAAGAGCTCCTTCTCCATTAAAAAGATTAGAAGCGGCTAAAAAATTG
>CAZIMJ010000295.1:0-2400 GCA_964540205.1 uncultured Eubacteriales bacterium
TTCCATAATAGAGTTCTCCTGCCACCAGTATGCGGGTGGAAAAAATCATTTCATAGGAAGGAGATTTTATTATGGGAAAACTGAGAGAGCAGATGAAAGGAGATCTTGAGTTGAGAGGCCTGAGTCCACACACACGAGATAATTACTTAAGGCATGTAAGCCAGTTCTCACGTCACTACGGCAGGTCTCCTTGCCATCTGGGTGAAAAGGAGATTAAGGAGTATCTCCTTTATCTCCTAAGGGAAAAGAAGGTTTCAACTGCGACAGTCAATCAATGTTATCATGCCCTGAAATTTCTCTATGAGAGAACACTTAATCGCGTGTGGGTTATGGCAAGGATTCCCCGTGTTAGGAGGCTTAAACAGCTCCCTGTTGTTCTAGACAAGGAGGAGGTGGAGTCTTTGTTTACTGTCACGGAAAATTTAAAACACCGTGCCATCTTGATGCTCATCTATTCTTCAGGGTTGAGGCTTACCGAAGCCGCTCATCTGAAAGTTACTGACATTGACAGCAAGCGCATGTTGATACGGATAAAACAGGGTAAAGGCCGTAAAGACCGGTACACTATACTCTCCAAGGCAGCACTTGAAGTCCTAAGAGAGTATTGGAGTCAGTATCGTCCCAAAGATTGGCTGTTTGCAGGAAGATTTCCAGGCAAACCTCTCACTGGACGGTCGATCCAGAGAGTTTTGATAAAAGCCAAGGACTTAGCTGGGATAAAAAAACCGGCAACGGTCCACACTCTAAGACACAGTTTTGCCACCCATCTGTTGGAAGCAGGCACGGACCTTTATCATATTCAGCTCCTTTTAGGTCATAGGACGCTAAACACAACAACGATTTATCTCCATGTCAGCCGGAAGGAACTTGCCCGCATCGTCAGTCCTCTAGATTTAGCACCCAGCAATAACTCATAGCCTCCACAAGATGACTCAGGAAGAGAGTGTAGAAGTTGCTGATATCTTCTGTAAGCACGGCCAGGCTTACAGAGTGTCCAATAAAATGCCGCTTAACCACATACGTACTATGCGTGCTATTGAAAGATGCCGGACTGCTGAGCTTGGAGGTCATGTGGATGAATGCGACTGCTGCGGCCGTATCAGGATATCTTACAACTCATGCCGGAACAGGCATTGCCCGAAGTGCCAGTTCCTTAAAAAAGAAAAATGGCTCGAGGAGAGAAAAGAAGATCTCCTCCCCGTGCCATACTTCCATGTTGTATTTACCATTCCGGCCATACTCAAACCGATTGCCTTAAGGAATAAGCGAGTCCTCTACAACATCCTGTTCCGTTCTGTTTCTGAGACTCTTTTTGAACTCGCCGGAGATCCCAAGCATCTGGGCGGAAAGATCGGGTTTATCTCTGTCCTTCACACCTGGGGACAGAACCTAATGGACCACCCTCACATTCATTGTATCGTGACAGGAGGAGGACTATCTTGTGACGCGACACGATGGCTGTCTTTCCGGAAGAGGTTCTTCATCCCAGTAAAGGTTCTCTCCCGATTGTTCAGAGGAACGCTGCTCTTCTATCTCAAAAAGAGCTGGGAAAAAGGAGATCTGAAGTTCCCAGGTGCTTTAACCAAACTCCAGGGTCAATTTGCTGCGCTACTCGATGACCTCTACCAAATGGAATGGGTTGTCTACGTAAAGCCTCCCTTTAAAGACGCTGAGATGCTCATTGACTATCTGGGAAGATACACGCACAGAATCGCAATCGGGAATCACCGTATCCTCAAGATGGAAGACGGACATGTCTTTTTCCTCTGGCGAGATTATGCCGATGGGAACAAAAAGAAAATTATGAAACTCAAGGCTTCTGAGTTTATCCGCAGGTTCCTGCTCCATGTCTTGCCAGAGAAGTTTGTTAAAGTCAGATATTATGGCCTTCTCGCTAATAGAAAGAGCGACACGATGTTATCTCGATGCCGCAGACTGCTTGCATGTTCGAGTAAGCCAAAGAATGGATCTCCCTCTGAGACATGGCAGGAGTTCTTGCTCAGAGTCTGTGGACTGGACCTTATGACCTGCCCTTATTGCAAAAATGGCAGAATGATAAGAAAAGAAGTCATTCTGCCGCCAAGGTGCAACAGCCCTCCTTTCATAAAACAACATGGTAGTCTATAAATATCACTCCGGATGGTTTGCCTTTAATAATACTCGTCTGCTTGAAAGTGATTTTTGGAGCACAAGAGCGTCAATAAATGCTAAAGCACGATCTCTAAGAATGTGCTTTTCAATAAATCCCCAGGATATTCACATCCTCAGACATAAATCTTATCTTTCACTCTACTGACTACTCTATAAATCACATTATTGAAATCCCATAGGTGTCGCGTAACGGCTTCGTTCAATAACTTCTTTCTGACACTCCCGCATCAGAAAAAAGCCTAACCATTT
>CAZIMJ010000296.1:0-6062 GCA_964540205.1 uncultured Eubacteriales bacterium
CCTGGATTTCCTCCTCTATCTTTTCTTTGATCTCATCAGAGGTCCTGCGGAATTCTCTCATGGCCTTTCCAATGGAACGACCGATCTCTGGGAGCTTCTTCGGCCCAAAGACAAGGAGTGCTATCGTAAGGATGGCGAGTAGTTCAGGGAAACCTATGTTACCGAACATTTTTTCTGTCTCTTTTGAGTGTTCTGAAAATATAGTCTTTATCCCAATTTAAGTCAACAATAAGTTCGTTTTCCATATCCGTGATAGGGAGATATGTGATGAATAAATGAGTCTCACAGGGAAGAGACCCTTTCCGTCTGAGCCCATAGTGGTGGGTGGGGGGGTCTCCGGCGAGGACGGATTGGGCCTCGCCTAATTGGCCTCATGTTTAACATCCCGATCCAAACATTTGGAGATGCGTCCCAAGATAACTTGAAATCAAGGACGAGCTCTGGTAAAATTTGGGTGCCGAAGAGAGTCATGAAAAAACGAATATTCCTGAGTATCATCCTGTTTTTCTCTCTTGTGATCCCTCATGTATGGGAGAATGATGTCTGGACAGAATCTCTGCAGAAGATCAACTCCATCGTTTCGGTCATAGAGTCGAGCTATTTTCAGGAAGTCGATCGTGAAACGCTCGTGCATTCCTCGATCAACGGGATGCTTCAGACATTGGACCCGCATTCCTATTTTCTGAACCTCAAGAATCTGCGGACGCTCCAAGAAGAGTACAAGGGAAAATATTATGGGCTGGGCATCATGATCCAGAAGTTGGGAGATAACTTAGTCGTCATCACCCCGATCGAGGGGACGCCTGCTTACAGGTTGGGAATTCTCGCAGGTGATGTCATCTCTCATATCGAAGGAGAAAGCACCAAAACTCTCTCGAGCTTCGAGGCCATGCAAAAGCTGAGGGGGCCCAAGGGAACGAAGGTGAACATCTCGATCACTCGGGAGGGCCTGGATGAGCCCCTCCAGTTCACCATAAAGCGGGCTGAGATTCCTCTCTACAGTGTCCCCTATGCGTTTATCCTCAGGGATAACATCGGCTACATCTATATCCGTAATTTTGCGACCACGACGGCCGACGAATTCCGAGAAAAAATGAAGCTTCTGAAGAAACTGGGAATGAAAAAGCTCATCCTCGATATGCGATGGAATGGCGGTGGGACTTTTCCAGGGTCCATCGAGGTCTCCGACGAACTCCTTCCTAAAGATTCCCTCATCGTGTCGATCCGGGGCAGGAAAGAGTACTACAACCGGGAATTTTCCGCTCTCCATGATAACCAATACGAAGACATCCCTCTAATCATTTTGATAAACCAGGGAACCGCCAGTGCTCCAGAGATCGTCAGCGGCGCGGTCATGGATAACGACCGGGGACTGATCATCGGTGAGGATTCTTTCGGCAAGGGGCTTGTTCAGACACTCTTTCCGTTATCCAAGGATTCTGCCGTTGCCTTGACGACCGCTAAGTATTTTACTCCCAGTGGCCGTTCGATCCAGCGAGATTATTCTCAGGTGGATGATTATCTCTTCAGCCGAGATGTGCCAGAGGAAGAGGAGAGGGAAGTCCGCTACACGGTCGGAGGAAGAAAGGTCCTGGGGCAGGGAGGCATAACGCCAGACTATAAGGTCGAGTTCTCATTTAAGAGGCTCACATACGAGGCGTTGAGAAAAGGGGAAGTTTTTGCCTATGCAAAAAAATTCATAGAAAACAAGACGCCCATATCTGAACGATATGTCCTTCCGGACAAACAGCAAGGGGAGTTCGAAGAACCGACATACCACATGATCGGCAGAGATTTCTCCGTGAATTCCGAGATCTTGGAAGATTTTAAGACCGACCTCAAAGAGCATGACTTTCCGTTCACTGAAGAAGATTTTGCAGAGGCTAAAGACCAGCTGGCAAGGGAGATCGAAAAGGAGATCTTTTCGTTCCTTTGGGGCGTTGAGGGGGGATGGTGGGTGTATCGGAATAACGATCCTGTTGTTCAGAGGGCGATTGAACTCATGCCCGAAGCCGAGTCCCTGCTTAAAAATTGAAAACCCGCTTTTTTTCTCATAAAATCGCTCTCTTAAGCTCTTTTAATTTATTTTTTCCTTTCTTTGTGTGATTCCATAGCTGAGAGTGAATTTCCATTTCCGTGATGTTATGAATACTCAATAGCGTTATTGAGTGATCAGGTTGTGTGATGGAAAAAACCGTGTTTTTGATATCATATAATCTGATCACTTGGAAAAATATCAACACGGATTCGGAAATGATAACGATTGTGACTTGTCTATCGACTAATATTGAGAGATGTTTTATACTCTGGTGTTTATTGTTATAATAGCTCCGAACAGCGAGTGAGAATTTTGGCTTTTCCTAGGAGGAAGGATGAAGGTCGCACTAGCTTCTGATCACGCTGGGTATGCGTTGAAAATGGGTATCAAGGACTACTTGGTCAAAAACGCGATCGCACATCAAGATTATGGCACTCATTCTGAGGAGAGAGTGGACTATGTGGATTTTGCAGAAAAGGCGATGGACGGCATGCTTTCTGGGAATTGTGACAGGGCGATCCTCGTGTGCGGAACAGGTCTTGGAATGGGCATAGTGGCGAACAAGTACAGTGGAGTGAGAGCAGCTCCCTGCTGTGACGAATACATGGCTCAGATGAGCCGGAGCCACAACGATGCGAACTGTCTGACTCTGGGCGGCAGGATCCTTCCCCTGGATGAGGCCCTTCTCATCGTAGAAACCTGGCTTAACACCCATTTTGAGGCGGGGAGGCATCAAATAAGGCTAGATAAGATCCATGCGATCGAACAAAAGAATTTCAAATTATGATTGAGGAGTAAAAGGAATGGCTTCATTCTCTGAAAAAGTGCAGTTATTGGCACAAAAGGTTGAACGGAACAATATTTGGAGGCAAAAGGAGTCGTTTAACCTCATCCCTTCGGAATCTACGCCGTCATTACTGGTGAAGATGTGTGAGATTTCGGACCCATCCGGGCGATATGCAGAGCACAGGACAATGAAAGGCAAAGAGATCTATTTTTATCAAGGGATCGATTTCATCAAAGAGGTCGAAGAGGATGCCCGCGCCGAGCTTTCCCGCTTTTTTGGTTGCAGTGAAGTCGAGCTGCGGACGATCAGCGGACAGATGGCCAACGAGGTTGTTTTCAAAGGAATGGTTCGATTCCTCAACAGAGACCGCCCCGATGGGCAACCCATGAGGAAGATGCGCCTGGTCATGAATAATGATCTGACCAAAGGTGGCCATCTCAGCTCTCAACCGATGGGTGCTCTCTTCAATTTTGTCGCTGAGGATCCCTCCACGGGCAAGGAAAACGTGGTGAATTTTCCTGTTATGAAGGACAATCCTTACAGGCTGGACCTGGAAAAGCTGGCCGAACTCACGGAGACACACAAACCGGATCTCATGGTGTTCGGCAAAAGCATGTTTATCTACCAGGAACCCATTCGGTTTATATCCGATCTGGTTAAGGACTGGGAAACCCGACCGGTCATTATGTACGACATGGCGCATGTGTTGGGATTGTATGGGGCCTTCCAGTCTCCTTTCGATGAGGGAGCAGACCTAGTGACAGGGAGCACTCATAAGACATTTTTTGGGCCGCAGAGGGGTTTGATCGCCGGGAATTTCCCCAAAGGCAGTCATCTGAGAAAGCTGTGGCTGGACATCAAAAGCCGTGCTTTTCCCGGATCGACCAGCAACCATCACCTCGGCACTCTCCTCGCCCTTCTGATGGCAGCCTACGAGATGAATGAATTCAAGGACGATTATCAGAATCAGGTGCGTGCCAATGCCAAGGCTTTTGCTCGAGCGCTTAAGAGCAGAGGCGTGCTCGTAGAGGGCGATGAGGCGGATGGTTTTACTGAGACCCATCAAGTTCTCATCCGGGTGAGTGGCGATGGGGATGGGATGGACATCGCCCGTAGGCTCGAGAACAACAATCTGGTCACGAATTACCAAGCACTTCCTGACGATGAGACCTTCCTAGAGCCGAGCGGGATCCGAATGGGCGTTCAGGAAATGACGCGGTTCGGGATGAAAGAGGAAGATTTTGGCGGGCTCGCAGAATTCATCACAGATGTAGTTGTGAAGGATCAGAATGTTAAAGAAGAAGTGAAAGCCTATCGCCAACAATTCCTTGAGATGAAATACTGTCTTTCCTCTGGTCAGGCGATTCCCGTAGCCGCAAAAATATTGGCGAGCATCTCCCCGAATCCGAATTTTGTGGATATGATCTTGAAAAGCCTGGAACAGAACCTTTAGAGGTTGCTCTGGGCCTTTGATCGTTATAGATCTAAGAATCGAAAAAAAGAGGTCATCACTATGAAAATTTTAGTCGTAGGATCCGGAGGGAGGGAACATGCCCTTGCTTGGAAGATAGCACAGAGTCCGATAGTCAAAAAAGTGTATTGTGCCCCAGGGAACGCAGGGACTCTGAGTTTGGGAGATAACGTACCCATAGACCCGACCGATATCAAGGGGCTAGCAGAGTTTGCGAACAAAGAAATAGTTGACCTGACCGTTGTGGGACCTGAAATTCCCCTGGCAAAGGGCATAGTGGATGAGTTTGAAGGAACTGGCTTGAAAATATTCGGGCCCACAATGAGTGCTACCGTGCTCGAGGGGAGCAAAGTGTTCGCCAAACAGTTTATGGACCGGCACAAGATCCCCACAGCACGATTCAAGATCGCTGAGAATCCTGACCAAGCTAAAAAATTTCTTCAATCGGAAGATATCCCTTTCCCTCTGGTGGTCAAAGCGGATGGTCTGGCCGCCGGAAAGGGGGCCATTATCTGTAACAGCCTGAAAAAGGCCGAATTGGCTGTCAATACGATCATGGTTGAAAAGAAGTTTGGGGAGAGCGGGAATAAAATCGTTATCGAGGAATTTTTACGGGGGAAAGAAGTTACTTTTATCGTCATCTCCGATGGGGTCAAGGTCCTGCCTTTTGTGACCACGATGGACCATAAGGCTGTGTATGATGGAGACAAAGGCCCCAACACAGGGGGAATGGGTGCCATATCCCCCTCTCCTTTTGTGGATCAAGATCTCTTCAATGAAACGGTGGAGACTATAGTCTTTCCAACTGTTACACGTATGCTCGAGGAGGGAAGGAAATACAAAGGCGTTCTCTATGTGGGCTTGATACTGACTGAAGAGGGGCCCAAAGTGCTCGAGTATAACTGCCGGTTTGGAGACCCAGAGACTCAGCCCCAAATGCTGAGGTTGGAGAGTGATCTTGTGGAGATCCTTATAGCGACAGTGGAAGGAAATATTCTGGGAAAAGAAGTGATGTGGACGAATAAGCCGTCAGGATGTGTGGTTGTGACTTCCGGAGGATATCCTACAAAATACGAAAAGGGAAAGTTGATCGAAGGCCTGAAAGAGGTCACAGACATGCCGGGCGTCACGGTCTTTCATGCAGGAACGGAGTTTAAGGAAAATAAATACTATACGTCTGGTGGAAGAGTCTTGGGTGTTTGCACCTCCGAAGAGACTCTTGCCTCCACGATGAATAAGATCTATGAAGCGGTAGGGAAGATAAGCTTCGATGCCATGCATTACCGCCGTGATATCGGTGCCGAACGGGAGGAGGAAGCATGAAAGTCGCAATATTTATAGGAAGCGAATCGGATTTTGATGTTGCCGAGGGTGCTTTTAAGATGTTGAAAGAATTTGAAGTGCCTTGTGTGCTTGAAGTGACTTCTGCCCATCGGACTCCAGAGAGAACGGTCAATCTTGTAGAGACCTTCGAAGAGAAAGGTGTTGAAGTATTCATAGCTGTTGCTGGCAAAGCCGCCCATCTGGCCGGAGTTGTTGCAGCTCACACGTGTCTTCCTGTGATTGCTGTTCCGGTAGGAAGCACGACCTTGAGCGGTTTTGATGCCCTGCTCTCTTCTGTGCAGATGCCCAAGGGCGTTCCTGTGGCCTGTATGGGGCTCGGGAAATCCGGGGCCATAAATGCAGCTCTTCTCGCTGTTCAGGTGTTGGGCTTGAAAGATCCGGTGTTGACCGCGAAGATGAAAGAATACAAGAAAAAAATAGCC
>CAZIMJ010000297.1:0-3211 GCA_964540205.1 uncultured Eubacteriales bacterium
CCTCCTACAAGGACCTCTCTCAACTTTTAGCCCAGGGCACGCTCCAGTATCCCCGCTCCGCGATCATCGCTTCCTATGCCCTTTGTGGGTTTGCCCATGTGGCATCGCTCGCGATATTTGTCGGAGGGATCGGAGCCCTTGCTCCCCAGAGGATGAAGGACCTTTCTCGTCTGGGTTTCCGTGCTCTGTTGGCAGCTACCCTGGCCTGCCTGATGACAGGAGCTGTGGCTGGTGTCTTCTACACTTCCAGCTCCATTCTTTTAAACCGATAATCGAGATCGGTCTAAAACAATCATTTGATTTTGAGGTTATTTTTTACTTTTGAACTCATCAAATTGACTCTTATCCCGGAAATTGATATATTTTTTTGTTTTCGTAAGAAGGGATAGCAATGGGAGTAAAATGCCCGAAATGTCAGCATGAAAATCCTGAAGATTCCCTTTACTGCAGCAAATGCGGTGGACCTTTAAAGCCTGGAGAAGGGATCTCGGTTACCAAAACCCTAATCAGCTCTAAGGAAAGCCTGCAAAAGGGCAGAACTGTTGTGGGACGATACACCATCATTGAGGAGTTGGGTCGAGGCGGCATGGGGATTGTTTACAAAGCCGAGGACACCAAGTTGAAACGGACTGTGGCGCTTAAGTTTCTGCCATCGGAGTTCACCCACATCCCGGAAGTAAAAATAAGGTTCACTCGCGAGGCCCAGGCAGCCGCAGCACTGGATCATCCCAATATCTGCACCGTCTATGAATTCGACCAGGCCGACGAGACATCCTTCATCTCTATGGCTTATATCAAGGGCCAGAGCTTAAAAAAGAAGATCGAGTCTGGCCCGCTCGAACTGGGAGAGGCCATTAACATGGCTATGCAAGTCGCCGAAGGCTTGCAGGAAGCGCACAAGAAAGGCGTCGTGCACCGGGACATCAAGAGCGCCAACATCATGGTGACGGAGAGAGGCCAGGCGAAGACCATGGATTTCGGCCTGGCCAGGGTTACGGAAAGCACTCTGGTCACACAGGAAGGGATGACCATGGGCACGGTCACCTACATGTCGCCCGAACAGGCCCGGGGAGAAAAGGTGGATCAGCGCACGGACCTCTGGTCCTTGGGTGTGGTGCTTTATGAAATGCTCACTGGTCAGCTGCCTTTCCGTGGAGACCATGAACAGGCCATCGTGTATTCCATCTTGAAGGAAAAACCCGAGCCCATAGCAGACATAAAACCAGACATCCCCGTTTCTATCGAGCAGGTGGTGAGCAAAGCTCTCGAGAAGGATCCGGACAAGCGGTATCAACAGGTAGAGGAACTGCTGGATGATCTAAAATCCATATCCGCAGGAATCGTGCCCGAAGAGATCAGATCCAGGCTGAGAAAAGCAAAGCTGCGCAAAAGAAAGAGGGCCTTCCTCTATGGAGGGGCGGCGGGTTTGGTCATAGCCGCGGTTGTCATGGCTTCAATTCTTTTTACCGGTCCGGCTGAAGCCATTGATTCCATCGCGGTCCTGCCTCTTCAAAACCTCACAGGCAATGCGGAGCAGCAGTATTTTGTGGACGGCGTGACCGATGAACTGATCTGGCAGTTGGGACAGATAAGCGGTTTGCGGCGGGTCATTTCCCGTACATCAGTCATGCGCTATAAGGATACAGATAAATCCCTGCCGGAAATCGCCCAAGAGCTGAATGTGGATGCTTTAGTGGAGGGAACGGTCTATCAGATCGGTGAAAATGTCAGCATCAAGCTGCAGTTGTTCGATGCTCTCCCCGAGGAGCGGAGCCTCTGGACAGAGAGATATGACCGGCCGACAGCTGAAATGTTGGTGATGTATGGAGAAGTGGCCGCTGCCATCGCAGAGAACATTCAGATCCCATTGACTGCTGATGAAACGGCACGCTTCGCCGGCGCCCGGCAGATTGATCCTGAGGTCTATGATGCCTATCTGAAGGCCCGATCCTATTGGGAACAAGGAAGGGAACCGTTATACAAAGGGCTGGAAATCCTGAACAGCGCCGTTGAGAAAAACCCTGACTGGGCGCCTCTCTATGCGGGTCTGGCCGAAACCTGGATGTGGATACATCAAAGTGGGTTTGAGACAACTTCCGTGACAGCTCCTAAAATTTATGAGAACCTCAACAAAGCGATGGAATTGGATCCGAATCTTTCTGAAGCTCATCGTCTCAGTGGAATGATCGCCCAGTTAGTGGAATGGAATTGGGAGAAGAGCGAGAAAGAGTTCTTGAAGGCCTTGGCCATCAATCCCAACGACGCACTTTCGAGGATGTTCTATGCACAGCTGTTATTGATCCTCCGCAGGAGTGACGAAGCCTTAGCGCAGAGAGAACTGGCGATGAGCCTCGATCCGCTAGGTCCTATGATGAAGCTTATGAATCTTGGAACACTGGTGCTAGCCGGCGATTACGAAACCAGCTTATCTCTTGCATATGAACTCGTGGCCGCGGATCCAGAGAACTTTAACATCAATGGTTTGATTGAACTAATAGCTTTCAGGTTGAAGAAGTACGACAAAGTCATCAACGCGGTTAGATACGCGCTTCCCTTTCCAATGGAAGAAGAGACATTTAAAGAGATCGAGAGGATTTACAGGGAATCCGGAATCGTTGCGGCGTATGAAGAAATAATGAAACACATGGAGAAGTTTGCTGAAAACAATTACGTCGGCTTTCAAGATATGGCATTAAGGTACATCATAGCGAACCAACCGGATAAGGCCATGGATTGGGTCGAGAAGGGATTTGAGATGCATGAGCCGCAGATGACATATATCACCACACCGGCGCGATTTTTCGATCGATTGTTCGGGAATCCCAGTTTTATTGCCATTTGCAAGAAAATGAACCTTCCGCTTCCAAAATAGGGGATAGAACCGACATTCAGGAGAAGAGCGTGATGGTGGGGAACAAGGCCGAATTCGGCCAAGCTCATCGACGCTTCGGACGAGAATCTGTGGGCGGAACCGCTGCGCAAGATGAACCTGCCGACATCAAAATGGTAATATAAGCCAAGTTTAATAGCCGGATTCTATCCACTCGACTTTAAGCTTTTTGTGATTCTCAGCACAGTCTCTCAGATAAAGATTTATCAGAGCCTGGTATGAGAATCCTGTTTCTTCGGCAAGCTTTTTGAAGTAGTCAATGGTGCTGTTATCCAGGCGGATCGTTATCTGCTTTTTCAAGCGATTTGCATAAGGATTTTT
>CAZIMJ010000298.1:0-3468 GCA_964540205.1 uncultured Eubacteriales bacterium
GTTGGCGAAAAAATATTCGAGGGAATGGCTCGAGATGTTCGATCAGATCGGGAGTTATATGAGAACTGGCTTTGCACTGTATGATGTGGAGAACTACGAGGAAGCGCTGTTTGTATTCGAGAGGATGCAATGGGTGGCCGCAGAACAGAAAGAAAAGACTTATGAGGCGGTGGCCTTGATATGGCAGGGGCATATGCTCGATTTATTGGGAAGACGTGATGAAGCCATCAGCCGGTATGGACAGGCCGCAGAGATGAATCTCGATGACACGTGGATGCACGGCCAGTACGAATTGAAGTATTCGCTAAGTCCGTATGCGAGAGAGCGCATGAAAGAGCCCTTCCAGCGTGTCGACAACCGCACCACAGATTAAAATTGGGGACGGCTCTATTTTCTCTCGACCGGACCTAAATATTTATCCAGCCAACCAAGAGATTCTCTGATAAGCTCATTTCTAGGGATGTAGTGGTCTGTATCGTAGAGCTTAAGGCTTTTATCCATTTCGGGCGTTCCTAAAAGATCGAACATAGGCTTGACAGTCGTCTCATAAGGAAAAATGGAGTCGAAGCGGCCATTGAGCATTAAAACCGGGATCTTTACGCGGGAAACATAATTTATTTCATCGACTTCAGGACGAAAAATGCCATCCCAGAACAAACCACCTCGATCGAGAATCCCGGCTTTAATGCGGCTTTCGACCGCTAGTATGATATTCCCCATATCCCCTCCCCAGCTAACTCCATAATACGCAAGTTTGTTTATGTCAATATCAGGGCGGGATTCCATGTAATCGATGGATCTTTTAAAATCCTTTACCCACTTTCCCAGATAATCGGCATACGCATATTGCGTACTCTCAGTAGGGCTAATGATATCATCAGTCAAGCCATCATTGCGCTCAAATGTCCCCTTATAAATTGGATACATGATGGCACGGCCATCTTTGATAAAGAAATCGATCCAGCTGCGATCCAAATTTTCACTATTCTTCTGATCTATAACATTTGTTCCAGGAAATACAATAACAGTCTGATATGGGAGGACTGCATTATTTGGTCTAAACAGATATGCGGTCATACGTTCATTCCCATATGCCGCATCAAACGTTATTTTTTCTTTGATCCAATCCGCTGAACTTTCGTCAATAGACTCAATAACTGGATTAAGCGCGGCTTTATCATATTGAAACTGACCTAAATACGCCTGGAAAACGTCATCGGATACGGGTTTTTCTTTATAATAATCTCGGATAAGTACGGATTTAAGCGGTGCAAATACAGTATCAGGGATTTCATTTTTATCAAGATAAACGACGCAGCGGAAACCATTCCGTGGAGAGCGGTCAAATGGCGGCTGCTGACTTTGACCATACATGTAATTGATATCATTCCACGCACCACCACAAATAATTTTTCCCATCATCGCATCATTCCAACACCACTCTCTGACATTCCCTGCCATATCCAGCGCCCCAAAAGAAGTTACTCCATTATAACTCCCCACACGAGCAGGTTCCTTTCCGTCGAAATTGCTCAAAGGAATGAGTTGTGACGGAAAATACATAAAGTCAGACTCATAAAATCCTGCTGCGACTTCCCAATGATACAAGGATGGAATGTTTTTGCCTCTAAAACCAGCATAAGCCGCCGCTTCATACCAACTGACGCCAGAGACTGGGAAGTCCTCTTGTTCTTCCGGATAATCTCCGGCTTGCCAAGTCGAAGGGCCAGGCCTTCCTGTAGAATCTACGAACTGAGACATGGCTTCATCCCATGAAATCTCCTTTCCATCTAAAATAAATTTGTGCTTCCAGTACTCTTTTTTCTGATAAGCACCGCTATCCACAAATTCTTTGAATTGTTTATTGGTCACTTCATATCTATTGATGAAAAAATCATCGAGAGTGCCAATTTCCTCAGAGACTTCTCGTCCTTTCACCCGGATCATTTCAGGAGGGATATTTCCTTGAGTGTCCAAAGTCCTGGATATATTTTGCCATGTTGCTGCCACAGCATGAACAGTCTCGCATCCCTCTTTTTCAAATTTCCAACGAAAGTATACGCTGGGCAGTCTTATTTCATTTAAAGGAGTGACTCCGAGATACTCCCATTCAGTCTGAAGAGAGGAATATTCTTTGATATATACATTTGCAACTGGGGGAGTCGTTTCAATCGTAACTTTTCGAGAAATCTCAGGCCATAATTTTTTGAGTTTTGGATCATCAGGGATATATCGCTCCGCTTCCAGGGCAAGGCTATAGGCTGAAATTCTTTTCACCCCCCATTGAGGCGTATTCAATGTTTCATCGATGAGCTTCTCGATTTGAGGGATAGCCTCGTTTCTGGCCCAGCGGATTTTGGCGCTTCGCGAATAAGAACGAAAAGCAAAGTAACCTATAACTGTGATGGTAATAATCACAGGAATGGCTATGTGTGGTTTTCGTAATATTTGATAGACTTTTTTCAGCCTGGATGGACTTTCGATGGTTTGCATTAAGGCGGATTTGTAGCTTATAAGATCCTTAAGAATTTCTTGTATTGATGAATATCGGGAATCTGGTTTCTTTTCTAAAGCGCGACTGATGATTCGTTCCAATTCAATGGGGATGTTTGGCTTAATTTTTGTTAAAGCTTGAGGTTCTTCGTGGACAATACAGTACATGATGGACGTTTCGCGCTCGCCTTGGAATGGGAGTTGGCCGCTGAGCATTTCGTAGAGGACGACTCCGAAAGACCAGATATCTGTGCGATGGTCGACAGCTTCACCTCGGGTTTGCTCAGGCGACATGTAGGCCACAGTGCCCATCGTGGTTGACTCTTTTGTGATAAGAGAGCCGCCAACAACTTTAGCTAATCCAAAATCCATGATCTTTGCTACCCCTCTTTCATCCACCATGATGTTGGCGCTTTTAATATCTCTGTGGACGATGCCTTTTTTGTGAGCTTCTTCAAGGCCCTCTCCAATTTGGATGGCTATATCGAGTGCGTCTTCTGTACCAAGAGGAGCTTTTTTAAGTCTATCCCTCAAACTATAACCCTCGATATAGGCCATAGAGATGTAGGCTAGCTCACCCTGTTCATCAACTTCATAGACTGTACAAATGTTTGGATGATTGAGAGCGGCCGCAGCCTGGGCTTCACGAATGAAACGTTCCTTAGCCTCCTGATCTCGGGTAAACTCAGGGGGCAAGAATTTGAGAGCGACGGTCCGCTTAAGTTTTGTGTCCTCGGCTTTATAGACAATTCCCATCCCACCTTTGCCCAATTCGCCAAGAATCTTGTATCTTTCAGCAAAAATTGCGCCCGAGGCTAAAGCTTTCATTGAGGTCTGGATAGTCTTTGTGAAGGACACACCCCCACCTTCCAAAAATTGGATTCGGGACCCACAACTCTTGCAAAAGCGGCTGTCAGATGGATTTTCTGTATGACACTCCGGACACTTCATTGCCCATCCCTCCTAATGCTTCAT
>CAZIMJ010000299.1:0-6182 GCA_964540205.1 uncultured Eubacteriales bacterium
ATATGCGCAGGCTTTGCTCGAGAAGCAAAAATATCCTGATATTCGACAATACCCAGGAGGTCCACCTGAACCACCCTACGATAATGCCGGTTGGACACTCCCCCTGCAAATGGGCGTTCGTTGCGAACAGATCGATTATCCTTTTAAAGCAGATCTTACAAAACTTGCTGAAGTAACCTATCCTTCCATTACACCCCCTCAAGCAACAGCGCCATATACCGTCCTCGATTCCAAAAAAAATGCTTCTTATTCCGTCATATTCGCTCTCCTCAACGAGAATGCAGAGGTCTATCGCGCCAAAGAACACATCTCTAGCGACACAATGCACGCGTGCACGGGAAGTTTTATCGTAAAGAACACTCCCCAGGTTCAAAAATCCCTTCCCGGACTCCTGGAGAAGTGGCACGTTGAGGCGTATGAACTCGATAGCGTTGAAGACATCCCGAAGTCACCCTTGAAAAATCCGCGGATCGGACTCTACCAATCCTGGCGATCCAACATGGACGAAGGTTGGACACGGTATGTTTTTGATGATCTAGCTGTGCCCTTCACAACTTTGCACAACAAAGATTTTAAGGGGACCAAAAAAGAAAAGCTCGACCTGAAAGCCAAGTACGATGTCATTGTCTTCGCCGATGAAAATGCCGATATGATTAAAAATGGAAAACCCGATCCGACCAGCCCTAGCGCTCGCTATTTCCGCGGAATGAACATTCCTCCTGAGTACGAGGGCGGAATCGGCAAGGAAGGCGTCGACGCACTCAAAACCTTTGTGGAAAAAGGTGGGATACTCGTCACCTTGAACAGTGCCACAGGCCTTGTATTCAAGGATTTTGAAGCACCGGTGAGCAATGCCCTGGAAAGGGTCGACCGTAGCAAATTCTTCTGCCCCACCTCCCTTCTCAAGATCAAAGTGGATAACTCATCCCCGATCGGCTATGGAATGCCCACAGAGGCTGCAGCTATGTTCTCGCGCAGTCTTGCCATGAGTACACGTGTACCTTCGGGCGAGTGGGACAGGACAGTTGTCGCCAGCTATCCCAAAGATGATATCCTTCTGAGCGGTTGGCTATTGGGAGAAGATCAGATCGCTAGAAAGGCAGCCGTCGTGGATGTGAAATACAAAGAAGGACACATCGTCCTCATCGGATTCCGGTGTCAGCACCGTGCTCAGTCTCACGGCACATACAAATTCCTGCTCAACGCCCTGCTCTACCCTCAAATGGATTAGCTATCATAAAACGTAAAAAAAATACGGTCAACCATGGTTCTTAGCAATAATGAGTACCTTCTGGAGTAGAATCAGGTACTCATTATTGTGATGAGCCTAAACCATTTTTTTTATATGCTGTGAATTGTAGGGGAAGCGGTCCCGACATGTGGTGAGTTTTCATCCCTTGTCATCCCTCAATTTAAATTATCATCACAAATCAATCAACGCACATTTTGAAACGAGCAAAAAATAAGCTATAATGAATTTCGAATATTATAATTATTAAGTTTGTCACTTTTTTAGCCTGAATAATTCAGGAGAAAGATGGATTAATCGCGAGTTGAGGCCAACTCACCCCACCCTAACAATAAGGTGGAGGCAGTGGCCCAAGAAGTTTGGTAGGTTGGGTCGGCGCCCGAAGGGTAAAAAATGCTGACATTAAGATATTGAGTGTTATTTGAATGTAAATATGTCAGCAGCTTTTATGAATAATTCATCTTAGAAGGCTGGAGAGATGAAAAAAAAAGACTTTTACACCATCCACTCTGATGTGTGCAAGACCCTCGCAAACCCCAAAAGACAGGAAATTTTGGACAATCTCAGGGAAAAAGAGATGACCGTCAACGAGATCGTCGAGAAAACAGGCATATCTCAGGCCAATCTCTCACAACATCTGGCCATCTTGCGCACCAAAGAGATCGTAACCTCACGCCGAGATGGGATCAACGTGTATTACTCCATTACCAACTCAAAGATCATTCAGGCTTTTGACCTCATCAGTCAGGTGCTCAACGATTCGCTCGTCGCCCAGAGCAAAACCGTCAAAGACGCCATCAAAGCGAAGAAATAGCCCCCCTCAAATCTGATCAACAGAAGAAGTAGTCAGGAAACTTACTCGCCGATGATCTTAACCAACACCCGTTTTGGCCGCCGTCCGTCGAACTCGCCGTAGAAGATCTGCTCCCATGGACCAAAATCCAACCGGCCGTTGGTGATAGCCACCACCACTTCTCTCCCCATGATCGTTCGTTTCAGATGAGCATCCGCATTATCTTCACCGGTCCTGTTGTGTAAATATTTGGAGATGGGTTCATGAGGAGCAAGTCCCTCCAAAAACACCTCAAAATCCTGATGCAATCCACTCTCGTCATCGTTGATAAAAACGCTCGCTGTGATGTGCATGGCGTTGACGAGGCACAACCCCTCCTTAACGCCGCTTTTTCCCACAAGGGCTTCAACCTCTGGCGTGATGTTTAAAAAGTCACGCCTTTCAGGCACATGAAAAGTCAAATGCTCAGTCAGGGATTTCATGGCTTCCTCTTCAGAGAGATCTTTATTCCGCCTCCACCCAATATCAACAGTATCAACGATTGAACGAATGTCCTCCATTGGATCTGATCAGCAAGGAGAAGAGAATAGATAAGGAAATAGACTCCAGAAGCTGCAAGGATGACATAAATGCCCAACATGATCTTCCAAGCTCTACGGTTTGTTTCCGGTGTGTCCCCAGAGAAAAACTTGTTGTAAAGGAGCATCCCGATGAGACACACAATCCCTAACGCAGCAAATATCAGCCAGAAAATCTTGATCTTCCAGAGCACATTCGGCTCGAGAGCGACTCCTGCAGCCAATTTTTCAGGGTCCGGCGCCAGAGGCTTGAGCATTTTCTCATAGAGGGTCGCCCCAAAATTACTGCCGAATAAACTTCCAAACACGCCATATAGGAACGCATATCCCATGTAAGTGGCCACGTTATCTTTGGGCGCCACAAGCCCCACATAGCTGTAGTACTTGGGATGAGCCGTCATTTCACCGATCGAGAATACCGCAATCCCAACTATGAACATCCAAGGCGAATGCGTAAAGGCCAGAACGACAAATCCACACGCTCCAAAAATGATCCCGGCGGACATGACTGGCAGGGCTTTCATGTTTTTTGTGATATGGCTGACTAAAAGAACCAGTAAGATGATGGTCCCCGCATTGATAACCGTGACGAATTCCGCATCGAACTCAAATATGCGCAGTATCGCGATTTTTTTCATAAACGCCGTTACAGGAGTCCGGTTTATAAAATCACGCAAATACCACAGAATGGACCCGAACATCTGGAAGTAGAGGATCCAAAAACAGGAATAGACCAGGATCATCAACATGAAACGGGAGTCGCTCAGCACAAGCATGGTCTCACTCAGTACCTGTTTGATCGATTTGGATTTGGTGCTTTCGGGCTTTTCCGGTTCTCTGTAAACGAATATGGTGGGCAGCAGCATCAAGAAACACCAACTCGCCGAAGAAAAGAGGACATATCGCCAGTCGAATCCTTTGATCCAACTGACGAACAGAGGCGCAATGAAGGCACCTAAGTTTATACACCAATAATACACGCCAAAGCCGAATCCGCTGGTTTCTTTGGTCGTGGTCCTGGCTACAGTGCCTGTGATGATCGGTTTAAACAATCCGCTTCCTGTGGCCATGATCAGGAGAAAGAGGAATATCAATCCATAGGATGTGACATTTCCAGCGGCAAAATATCCGATGGAGAGCAAAGAAAAAGCCACCAACAGCATCCTCCGGTAACCCAATCTCTCCGCAAGAGCCCCACCCAGAATGGGCACGATGTATGTCAAGGCGTAGACGAATCCCTGGAGGAAACCTACAGCCTGGTTTCCAAAGCCCAGGACATCGACCAAGTAGACAGCGAGGACGGCATTCAATCCGTAATAAGCCCCCCGCTCAAAAAACTCCATCATGTTGGCCACCCAAAATGTGGCCGGGAACGACCTCATCAGGCCGGTCTTTTTCTCAGTCATCCAATTCTCCCTTCTTCTGGATTATTCGTAAAAACTGCCGATATTTTCCCTTTAAAAAAACTTCTTATTCTTATTATCGGCATTTTTTACCCTTCAGGCGAGCTGATCTCACTACAAAGGCTTCGTTGCAGCCCGGGTTAGGTTGGGACGGCTCGCGGTAGATCACTACCGACCCGACCTAACCAACCAAACTTCTTGGGCCACTGCCTCCACCTTAATGTCAGGGTGGGGCGGGTTGGCCTCAACTCGCGAATAATCCATCTTTCTCCTGAATTATTGATTGAAATTGACTCGTGAATAATTTAGGTCAAAAAGTATTCAGCCTCAGAATTAAGCAGATATTATATAAATCCCTGATAAACTGCAACACATTTTCTCTATGATTTGAGATAGAGGTGCGACAAGTAAAATACAGAGACTAATCTGTGGAATAGAAACGAAATAAGTAAAAAGCTAGAAAAAGAGATTTAAGATTTAAGGACTTTTATAGCTTTATTTATATCCTTGACATCCAGGATAACAGCCGCGTTTTTTCCTTTTGAACTAAGGGTTCCGTAACAGTATTCGATGTTGATCCCCTTATCTCCGAGCTTTGTAGCGACTTCTGCTAAAGCGCCGGGCCTGTTCTCGAGACCAACCTTGAGCACTTCCCTGATATCTGCTTCGTAGTTCAGCTTGTTCAAGATCTTCATCGCCTTGCTGACGTTATTAACAAACAATTTGGCTGTGTCCTGGAAAAGTCCGATGGCTTCGATATTGATTCCGTTCTCAGCTAAATGGCTGCACAATTCACCCAATCTGGACGGATAATTTTCTAAAACTACAAAAATTTCTAAAATCCTCTCCATTACACCCCTCCCTCCTTATTTATTAAATCCCAATATCACTTTTTTGAGTAGGCCTTGAGATATTGGGCACGGAAATATGCACTGGCCTCGCCCAAATCTTTAAACTGCAATTCCTGATGCCTGAAAGACAATTCTCCCTTAAAATCATTGACTCTCTCGTACTTATGCCGGGTCATCCAATCCTGCAAGCCTTTGAGGAGATTCTGAATTTCTCCCAGCCCTTCCTGATAAAAGAGGGTGCAGACCTGAACACCCGCCGCACCTGCAAGGATCTGCTTCACCACATCCTCAGCAGCCATTACTCCGCCTGACGAAGCTACATCACATTCCACTCTTCCCGACAAAAGGCCGACCCATCTCAACGAATGAAAAAAGTTGGCTTTCCCGATATGCGATTTGGTCTTCAGAGTTTCGACATCGATATCCGGTTCGAGAAACCAGTTAAAAAGGACAATGGCATCACATCCCAATTCCGCCAATTGCTGACCCAAGTGGGACACCGAAGTGATCTGAGACTTGAGCTTAACAGAAACGGGTATGGATACAGCATCTTTTACTGCTTTCAATATCTCCAAATGATAATCTTCATACTCTGAGCCCGGGATTGCGAGACTGATAGGATGGAAGGACACATTAAGCTCCAATGCATCGGCCCCGGAATCCTGGATTTGCCGTGCAAATCGTGGCCACAGCTTAGGAGTCTGACAGTTAATGCTGGCGATAATTGGGATATCAACGCTCTGTTTTGCCATTTCGATCAATTGAGTCAGGTAGTGCGGGCCGTACTCCAATAGACTGCCTGACCGCATATAATCCAGAGCCTCAGGATGGATACTATACTCACTCTTTGGGATATCCCCATCTATCAAGAACTGTTCCTCAAAAATCGATTTCAAAACAACAGCTCCAGCTCCTGCATCCTCACACTTTTTGATCCCTGATACAGTCTTTGTCAGATCACTGCTGGATACGATCACAGGATTACTGAGTTCCAATCCCATGTATGATGTGCTTAAATCTGCCATCCTAATCTCCTTCTTAACTTATTCATAAAAAATGTCGATACATCTGTCAACTTTCTTTGATATCAGTTAAATAGGAGCTATTAATGTTTTCAAGTTATTTCCACTATCTCTTGAAATATTTTTTCAATCGACATTTTTTATGAATAAGCTGAGCCAGACAATTATACCAAGAAAACACCAAATAAGCGAAATGCCATAAATTCTAAAGAACTAATCTGGATTATTCACGATCCGACCCGCCCCACCCTAACATTAAGGTCGCGAAGGCGAGGCAGTGGCCCAC
>CAZIMJ010000300.1:0-27545 GCA_964540205.1 uncultured Eubacteriales bacterium
ATCTCCGTGGATCTTCAATATGATATCGATCTCCCTGTTCTCGGTCTTAAATTTCCCGATGGGCCTTTCTGAAATGGATGATGAGATAGTTTGAGCAACCATACGGCTGTCCACACCTGATCTCTCCGCTCTCTTGCGGTCCACCTGGACCATGAGCTGCGTGTCTCCCCCCTCCAGGTCACTCGTAACATCTTCTACATCCTCGACGGCTCGGAGCTTCTCGACGACCATGGGCGCAAGTTCGGTCAATTTAGTGTAGTCCAGGCCGATGAGCTCGATCTCGATTCCCATAAAATGGCCGTGACGGCCCCGTCGCTCTGCGTATTCATACTCGATCCCCGCTCGTTTGGGCAGGAGTTCCTTCAGTCGTTCCTTGATCTCAACCACAGATGAGCCTTCTTCCGTCAAGGCCAGCTCAATAGAGCCACGGAACCGCCCCTGACGTGCGTTCCTCGTGCCAAAATCAGTAGTCAGATACTTTATGGCCAGCTCCTGTTTTTTGGACAGCAGTATCTCCTCATACTGATTAAACAGGAATTTCATTTCGTCGAGGGTAAAGCTTCGTGGCATGTATACGGTTATATCGATCTCCCGTTCATCACTGCTGGGCATGTACTCTCGTTCGATATTCCCCAGCATATGAAACGATATAAAAAAGATACCGATGGCTACTCCAACAACCAGGAGTTTGCTCTTCCAGTTCTTGATGGTAAAACTGATGATACGCTCGTAGATGGAAGTGAGTTTCACGAGCCATTTCGCCTTTTCTTTGGCTTTTCCCGCAAGCAGGCGGCTGCTGGCCAGGGGGATAAAAGTCAGGGCGACAAGGAGTGATGCGATCAAAGCGAGAGAGATCGTCAGTGCAAAATCCTGCATAAAACGCCCGAATCCCGACTGCGACATAAAGCCTAATGATATAAACACCACGAGTGTTGTCAGTGTGGAGGCCGTGACAGCGAGAGCAACTTCAGTGGCTCCTGTTATGGATGCCTGTAAGGATTCGTACTTTTTTTCCTGGCGCAGACGGAAGATATTTTCAAGCACAACAACACTGTTGTCCACCAGCATGCCCACAGCCATCATCAATCCGCTCAGAGATATGATGTTTATGGTGATCGCTGAGCGGAATATCGCTCTGTACAGATACATAAAGCTGAATGTGAAGACCATCGCCATGGGTATGGCAATGGCAATAATCACAGTAGTCCTGAATTTTCTCAGGAAGACAAAAAGAACGATAACAGCGAGCAGACCGCCAACGACACCCGATATCGTCAGATCCTTCAGACTGCTCAAGATATCCTCGGATTGATCCCTGTAAAAGATGACATTCATGTTCTGGAGAGAGGGCTCACTGTCTTTGATATGTGCCATGGTCTCTTTGACGGCTGTACAGACGTCAACAATATTGGCATTGGATGCGCGATAGACCTGGAAGCGTACGGTCTCGTGCGCGTCGAGACGGTTAAAATCATCCTTTTCCGGGTAATCATAAGTCACCCGGGCCACATCGGCAATAGTCAAGCCCTTCTCATTGAGGGGGAGGTTTTTTACCTCCTCCAGGATTTTCAGTTCTCCCGGAATCCGTGTGACGTAACGGACCTGTTCGTCCTCGACATACCCGGCTGAGATGTTGATATTGTTGTTGCGGATGGTGTTGATGAGGTCCCCGATCCGGATCGAGGAGGAGTAAAAAACCTCTGGTTTTAAGTACACCGTGAGGACCTTGTTCCGGATTCCCCGAATATCAACATTGGCAACGCCCTCGATCCTTTCCAGCTCCTGCGTGATGTAGTTTTCTGACCAGTAGAAGAGGTTTTCCAGGTTACCCGGGAGGGCCAGACTGAATTGGATCACAGGACTGTCGTTCATGGAAAACCGGCGGATACGGATATTCTCGATGTCGTCCGGCAAGTCGTTCCGGATCTGGTCGATTTTGTCGCGGATGTCCATGGTTGCCAGATCCATGTTGGTCCCCCCCTTGAACTGCATGTGGATGTTAGCAGAGGAGGCGGAAGATGTGGAACTGATGCTTTCCAAGTTATTGATGGTGGAGAGAATGTCTTCCAGGGGACGGGTGATGATCCGCTCCACTTCTTCTGGGGATGAAGAGGGGTAGGGGACCTGTACCATAAGTCCGGGAAAAGACGTGTCCGGCATCATTTCCAGAGGAAGTTTGACAATGGAGATGATCCCAATGGTAATAAAGATCAGCATCACCACGATCACGGACACAGGCTTCTTTATCGCAAATTCGGGAAGGTTCATGTCTCCCTCTTTTTCGCTTTCTCAGGAGAAAGGGCGAGCTTGATGTTTTTCAAGAATAATTCTGATTTGGGTTCCCGTTCATCTGCGTCCTGGCTTTCCCTTACCACCCAGTTGTAGACCAAGGGGATAAAAACGAGCGTGAGAAATGTGCCGAAGATCAGGCCTCCGATCAGAGTCAACGCAAGGGGGATGCGGATTTCAAAACCTTCGTTAAAATCCAGAGCCATGGGCAGAAGGCCCAGAACTGTCGTGATCGTCGTCATCAGAATTGGCCGCCATCTCACTTGAGATGCGGTTTTTATGGCCTCCAGTTTTTTCATTCCCTGGGCTTGGAGTTGTCCGATGTAATCCACCAGGACTATGGCGTTGTTCACGATGATCCCGGACAGAATGACCAGGCCGATGAGCACGATCACGTTGATCGACATGCTGAAGATGAGGCCGACGATCACTACTCCGATGATGCCCAGAGGGATAGTGAACATGATGACGAAGGGTTTTTTGAATGATTCAAATTGGGATGCCATCACCAGATAGACCAGGAAGATCGCCAGGAATATGGCGAAGATCATGGAAGAGAAAGCCACATCCTGCTCCATACTCTGGCCAGCCATGTTGATCGAACAATCTGGAGGCCGGTCAATAGTCTGGGCATGTTGCATGACTTGTTCTTTGGCATCATCCAGAGAAATCCCGGAGAGGTTGCCGGTGATGACTGCAGACTTCTGTTGAAGGATCCGCCGGATCTCTGCAGGACCTTCACTGATACGGATATCGGCCAGAGCTTTGAGCGGCACCATGACGCCCATTCCATTGCGGATGTTGATTCGGCTGACCTTATCCACCCGGTCGCGGAAATCCTCGGAGAGACGAACACGGATGTCGACCTCGCGGTCGCTCTCGATAAAACGTGTGGCCACCTCGCCTTCGATCTTATTCCGGAGCTGGGATCCCACAGAGTTGATGGTCATATTCTGCGAGGCAAGGATGGCGCGGTTGAATAAAATCTGAATTTCCGGATATCCCTCTTCCATGCTGGATTTGAGGTCGATAATACCTTCAACGCCACGAAGCTTTTCCAGGAGTTCATCGGAAACATGTTTGATGACATCAAGATTGTTGCTCGAGACCACCACTTCCAGCGGTGCTTTAAAAGAAAAGAGCCGGGGCTTATACACTTTGGCTTTGGTTGTGGGGAACTGTTCCAGGTCGGCCCGGACACGATCCATGATCCGGTTTTCCTCTCTCCCGAGAATGCCATGCTTTAGCCGAATGGTGAATTCCGAAAGGTTTTCGCGTTCTTCCTGAAAGGAAATGCCTCCTCGGGACCCTTTTCCTATGAGCTCATAGATGCTGTCGATCTGCTCATACTGCTCCAAGGTTCTGGATATGTCGGTAATGATAGCAGAGTTTTCTTTTAATGATGTTCCGGGCGTGAACTCGATGTTTATTAAAAATTCTCCCTGAGAGATGATGGGAATGAGCTCCTGTCCCATAAAGCGGATCATAAAGATGCTTACAAAGAACAGAACGATCACAGAGAGAACAATGATTTTTCGATGGGCAAATGTTACTTCTTGGGTTTTTTTATATCCCTGAAAGAATCTGTCATACAATTTATCCACAGGTTTAAAGATGAATTTGAGCCAGCCAATCAGACTTTCTTTGGACGTTTCTCGTCGAAGAGTGGAGTTCAACATGGGCACAAGCGTCAGAGAAACAACCAGAGAAGCCAGCAGAGAGTAGGTGACCGTCAGAGCCATATCCTTGAACAACTGACCAGCGATCCCCTCCACAAAAACGATGGGGAAAAAGACCGCCACCGTAGTGAATGTGGATGCGGTCACTGCTCCGGCGACTTCAGATGTTCCTTCAAGGGCTGCCGTGTACAGGTCGGCCCCCTTTTCCCTGTAACGTTGGATAGACTCCAACACAACGATAGAGTTGCTCAAAAGCATCCCAATCCCCAGTGCCAGGCCTCCAAGAGATATGATATTCAGAGTGATGTTGGACGAATACATCAGGAAAAATGTGATGATCACAGAAATGGGAATGGCCGCACCGATGATCAGGGTGCTCCGGAAGTTTTTTAAAAAATAAAGCAAGACCAGTATCGCAAGGCACCCCCCGATCATGGCGGTGCGTTTCACCTCGTTTATGGTATTCTTGATGAACTTTGCCTGATTGGTGATCACCATGTAGTCCATGTCTCTTGGCTGGAGGATATTCTCCCGGACCTGTACGAGCCTTTCAGTCACCGCATTGGAAACAGAAACCGTGTTCGCGTCCTCTGCGCGGTAGATGGCAGCCTCTATGCATTCCCGTCCATTGATGCGTGAGATGACCTTTCGTTCCTTGTATCCCCGGAAGACATCAGCGATGCTTCCGAGAGTGATCTGGACATCCCCCCGTCTTTCGATGATGATATCTTTAATCTCCTCGACTTCGACAAACTGATTCACAGTGCGGACCAGGTACTGGCTGTCCTTTTGTTTGAGTATTCCCGCCGACAGATTGACATTCTCCTGGGACAGGCGGCTGGCGACGGTTGTGATCGGAATATTGAGCAGGCTGAGCTTTCGCTCGTCGAGATCAATGTGGATCTCGTCCTCCAGACCCCCAGAGATCGAACAAGCTGCCACTCCTTCGATCGTCTCCAGGGCCTGTTTGACCTCTCTCTCAGCGATATATCGTATGCGGGCTAAATCTGTATCGCCGGTTAGCCCCAGTTTCATGATCGGCTCCTGATTGGGATCATACCTGAGGAGGATGGGTTTTGTGGCCCCTATGGGGAGCCGGAGAAGGTCCAGTTTTTCCCTAAGTTTTAAAGTGGCAAAATCCATGTTTGTTTGCCAGGCAAACTCGACCGTGACTTCAGAGAGTTCTGCTCTGGATACCGAAGAGATCCCCACGACGTTATCCACAACGCCGCAGGTTTCTTCGATGGGTTTGGAAATGATGTTCTCGATCTCTGATGGGGCTGTCCCCGGATATTCGGTTTGGATAGTGAGGGTAGGGTACGATATCTTCGGGAGAAGGTTCAGCCGCAATTTTGAATAAGAGATAAATCCAAAGATGATAGCCGCAACCGTAAACATAAGAACAGAAACGGGGTGGTTGATGGAAAACTTAACGATCTTCATCGGACAACTTCGACCCTCTCTCCATCTTCCAATCCTTCCACGCCAACGGTCACGATGACTTCGCCTTGCTCCAGGCCGCTCAGAACCTCCACATGATCTTCCTCAGTGAGTCCGAGTGCGATCTCCCGCTGGGATACCTGGTTCTGGTCCATAACAAAGACGTATGTTTTATTCTGTTTAAAAAGGATAGATTTGCGTGGGATGACCAGGACGTTTTCTTTTTTCCCTATGACGATTTTGGCTTCCACAAACATCCCCGGTTTGAGAATCTGGGTCTCGTCGAAAACCTCGACAGTAACTTTAACAGTGCCGCTCTGAACATCGATACGGGGATTGATCAGTTTGATGCTTCCCTCATATATGGTCCCTTCTATGATCTCGGTTGTCACTTCAGTCCGCATCCCCGGTTTCAGTTTGATGGAGTCGGATGTGGGGACAAATACACGGATCAATAGGGGCGAGAAGTCTTCGATCGTGTAGACCTGCTGGTTTGCGTTGACTTGGTCTCCGACCTCAATCAGCCGCTCGGTGATGTAACCGTCGGATAGCGAACGTATTTGTGTCCAATTCAGCTGCAGCTCGAGGTCTTTGAAACTTTCCTGCCGGTTTTCATAGTCGAGCTGTCTTTGCTTGTACGCCGCTTCAGTGGTCTGGAACTCCTGCTCGGAGATCAGGTCTTTTTGGATGAGTTCCTGGCTGCGATTGAAATTGGCCTCCGCTTCCTCGAGGCTGAGCTTCGCCTGTTGCAGTTGGATCTTGTCTTGCTGGTAGCTTATTCGTATTTCCGTATCGTCGAGCAGTGCCAGCACATCGTTTGTTTTAACGAAAGTGCCCTCCTCCTTAACGATCTGTTTCACATAGGCAGAAAGACGGGAGTATATCTCGATTTTGCGCTCAGGTTCCACAATCCCGTTGAGGACCAGATAAGAATTCAGGCTTTGCCTTTCAACCGGCTCGACATTTACGAGAGCGGCAGTGCCACCTCCATCCGGCCCGCCCTCCGGTTTGCCCCCTTCTCGAGAATCTGCTTGCGGCTTCTGTCCCTCTCTTTTCTGCGAACTCCCATTGTCCGGGGATCTTTTGTCGCTTTGCTGTCCCATCTGATGTGGGTCTGATTGACCCTCAGAGCCAGCTTGATCAGATTTTCCACAGCCGAATGTCAATAAAAAAATCGCAGCTAACATAAATATGAGTAATTTTCGCATGATACCACCATTCCATTCATTTCCAATTCATTCTTGTCGCATGCTTGAGTATACTTTTTCTCAGCAATCAAAACAACTGATCGAGAATCAAATATCTTCCTCTTAATGCACTTTACCGAAGAGTCAAAAAGCATCTGATAACTTACATACATATATTAGACGGTATTCTCTCAAATTTCTTCCATCTAAACTTGATAACCTGAATTATTCATATAAAATGTCGATACTTATCATAACTGACGCAATATCAGAATGTTACATTGTTTTTTCGTAATACTCATTTGGGCACTGCATTTCCTATGAGATTTTCATTTATAATCGACATTTTTTACCCTTTGGGCGCCGTCCCAACCTACCCGCTGATCTCACTGGGTAGGTTGGGTCGGCATCGGCTTCGTTGTAGCCCACCCGCGGTAGTCCACTACAACTTCATGGGCCACTTCCTCGCCGCCACCATAATGTTGGGGTGGGGCGGGTCGGCTCGTGAATAATCCAGGTTATTAAGCATGTTTACATATATTAGACAGGATATTATGCATTTTCTTCCATGATTGAATTTTCTTTTTCTTCATTGTATATTTAAAAATCAAGAAACGTCATCTTTCACACTGACCATGAAATTGATCTCACAGTCTTTAAGAACAAAACTCATTTTTAATTTTCTTATTATCATTATTTTCGGTGGTTTACTCTCTTTGAGCTTTGGATATAGACTGGTTGAAAATGCTATCATCTCTCAAGCCCAAGCCAACGTCAGACATGACTTGTCTTCTGCCTGGATGGTTTTTAATGAAGAACTCAGTAATATAAAAGAAATTGTGAGTTTAACCTCAGCAAGAGAGAGTATCCAGGAGGACATAAAAAATAACAGCCAGAGTATTCTTTTAAAAAAGCTTAGCCGGGTAAGAGAGGAACACCGATTAGACATATTAACCCTTGTGGATAGAAAAGGAATAGTGATTGTGAGAACGCGCAATCCAGGAGTAGTCGGTGATGATCAATCCCAGGATGAAATAATCAAACGGGCTCTTAGCAAAAGTGTAGTATTCAAGCCACAAATTGTCCCTCGCGATGAACTCCTAAGAGAAAATAAAGATTTGGCCGATCTAGCTTACATGGAATTTATCCCTACTCCAAAGGCTGCTCCCAGACTAGAAAACAGGGAAACAAGCGGCATGATGCTGAAAGCGGCTTCCCCTGTTCTAGATGAAAACAACAACCTTTTGGGAGTTCTCTATGGTGGAATATTGCTCAACCGAAACTACGATATTGTCGATCGCGTAAAAGAAACAGTTTACAAAGGAGAAAAATATAAAGGGCGGGAGATTGGGACTGCGACAATTTTTCAGCATGATTTACGTATCTCGACTAATGTCAAAAATGAAAGAAACGAACGAGCCATCGGCACAAGAGTTTCCAAAGAGGTCAGTAATACTGTCCTTGTGGAAGGAAAACCCTGGGTTGACAGAGCTTTTGTGGTTAACGATTGGTACATAACTGCGTACGAACCCATGCGAAATATAAATAAAGAAATTATCGGCATTCTCTACGTCGGGATGCTAGAAAGGCCATATGTCGATACAATAAACCGGGTTATGCTGGTATTCACAATAATGGCCTCCCTCTGTGTTGTTTTTTTGCTGATTATCCTTCATTTTTCCACATCAAGGATTATCAATCCTCTTCGAAATATGGTTATTGCCACGCAAGAAATCGCTAAAGGAGATCTAAATCATGAGGTTAGAGTGAATTCCAAAGATGAAATCGGTGATTTAGCGGATTCTTTTAATAAAATGACAGTAGATTTGAAAGCCGCCAATGAAAAACTCGTCGATTGGGGAAAAACTCTCGAGAAAAAAGTAGAGGAGAGAACAAAAGAATTAAGGGAAGCTCAGGCTCATCTCATCCAAACAGAAAAACTGGCCTCACTGGGAAAACTGGCTGCTGGAGTCGCTCATGAAATCAACAATCCCCTGGGCGGAATACTCATCTACAGTCATCTCCTGTTGGAGGATATCGATAAGGAGAGTCCGTATTACAACAACCTGGAGAGAATTGTTAAGGAAACAACACGTTGCAAGGAGATTGTTAAAGGACTGCTCGAGTTCGCGCGACCAAAAGAACCAGAGATGACATCCTCAAGCGTGAACGTACTTTTAGACAACTCGCTTTCACTTCTTGAATCCCAGAGTCTTTTTCAGAACATTCGTGTGGAAAAACAATACTCGGCGGACCTCCCTCTTGTCACAGCCGACAATGCTCAACTCCAACAGGTTTTCATGAATATTATTCTAAACGCTGCCGATGCCATGAAAGGAGAGGGAATATTGACGTTAAAGACGTCTTTTGACGCGGATGGCGAGTATTTTATCATTGATTTCACGGATACTGGACCTGGGATAAGGGAAGAAGATAAGAAAAAAATCTTTGACCCTTTTTTTACGACAAAAGAAGCGGGACATGGGACTGGGCTGGGTCTTTCGATCAGCTACAGCATTGTTCGAAAACATCAAGGAACGATTGTGGTACAGAGCGAGCTTGGAAAGGGTGCGACTTTTACGATAAAGCTCCCTGTTTCTGGAGAAATTCAGGATGAGTGAAACAGCAAAGATTCTCATCATTGATGATGATGAAAGCATCTTAGATTCATGCACTCAGGTCCTGCTAAAGGCCGGCTATTCTGTCAAGGGAGCTCGAGATGGCGAGGAAGGTCTCAACCTTTTCAAAAGCGAATCCTTTTATGTGGTTCTCCTTGATTTGAAATTGCCCGGTTCGGATGGGATTGAAGTATTGGGCCATATCAAGACGGAAAATCCAGAAACGCCTGTCGTCATAATGACAGGTTATGCCTCCGTGGAGTCCGCAGTAGAAGCCATGAAACAAGGCGCCTTTGATTATATGGCCAAACCCTTTAGCCCCAAAGAGCTGCGCGTGACCATCAGGAAAGCGCTGAACAACCGAAAAATGCTCATGGAAAATCTTTACTTGCGTAAAGAGCTGGAAGCTAAGAGTGAGTTCGACCTGGTGGTCGGAAAAAGTGAAGCCATGGAAGCGCTGTTGGATGTTGTAAAAAAAGTAAGCCCGTCGGAAAGTACAGTCCTGATTTCTGGCGAAAGTGGAACGGGAAAAGAAATGTTGGCTCATGAGATTCACAAACATAGCCTCAGACTTGATGGTCCTTTTGTTGTTGTGGATTGTGGCGCACTGGTTGAAACGCTTTTTGAAAGCGAGCTCTTCGGGCATGTTAGAGGATCTTTCACAGGAGCTTACGAGACCAAACACGGCCGGTTCGAAGTGGCCAATGGGGGGACGGTTTTTCTGGATGAGATCAGTAACATCAGCCTCAACATCCAGGCAAAGCTTTTAAGGGTTATCCAGGAGAAAGAAGTCACTCGAGTGGGGAGTGCAAGATCCATAAAAATAGATGTACGGATTATTGCTGCGACCCATGAAGACTTGGCAGAAGCTGTGAAAGGCGGAAAATTCAGGGAAGACCTCTTCTACCGCCTGAGTGTTGTTCCCATCCATGTTCCTCCCTTGAGAGAGCGAAAAGAGGATATCCCTCTCCTCGTCGATCATTTCCTGCTCAAGTACAACAAACGGGCAAAAAAGAACATCCAATCCGTATCTCCCCAAATCATCAGAGCTTTAAGGGCCTACGACTGGCCCGGAAACATACGGGAGCTGGAAAACACTATTGAGCGCGCAATCGTGCTCACTCGGAACGATCAACTTGGACTTGAAGACCTGATCTACCATGGAATTGGTTCCGGTTTGTCTTTTCTGGAGCCAGTAGGGGGAAAGTACAAGACCCTGGATGAAATCGAGAAAGAGTACATCAAAGCGGTGATTCAAGCCCATCACGGGAACAAAAGCAAAACCGCTAAAATCCTTGGTATCGATCGAAAAACCCTCCTCTCCAAACTTAGACGCTATAACATCCAATAAACCTGAATTATTCATAAAAGCTGCTGACAAATTTAGATTCAAAGAACACTCAATATTTTATTGTCAGCATCTTTTACCCTTCAGGCGAGCCGATCTTACCGCTTCTGCTTCGTTGCAGCTCGGGTTAGGTTGGGTCGGCTCGCAGTAGTTCACTACAGCTTCATGGGCCGCTGCTTCGCAGCTACGGTAACCTCAACTCGTGAATAATCCATCTTCCGTCTGAATTATTCATATTAAAAAGGGGTGGTATGTCAAAATTGAACAGCCAGTGGGGAAATATGCATCATCTCATCCAAATCTGCATCTCAACGGAATCCAGGCAAAAATCAAATTTTTCAACGTGTTTCCTCTGAATTAATCTAAAAGAGGGAAAAATTTTTAATCTCCAAATATTTCGGCATGCAACTTGCATAAGTTTACACCTGATGAGGTGGACAAGTGAAGACACCGCATTTCGGGCAACTGTCCAGCCAAATCTTTTCCAGAAGACGTAACCAAATACTTGTAAAAGGAATCATAAAATGAAAATCGTCAAAATCAAAAAAGAAAATCTGTTTCCTTTCCTTGAAATTGTATCAAAAGATGCAGATTTATGGGCGCCTGTGAAAAAAAACAGCGACAGACACGTATTTAAAATGATTGATGACCTTACTCACATTAACCTCGACTACACGCGCACTATTCTCCCCCCGAAGAATATCATTCTGCCTCCAGAGATCAGGATGTTCAGAGCGACACCATTAGAATATGAACCGAATTTTTCCCATGTTACCAAAAGAATCCTTTTCGGAATCCATCCCTGTGACATCCATGGCCTGCTCATAATGGATAAATTTTACAGCTTTATGTACGACGACCCCTACTACCTCGAGTCGCGGAAAAATACGATCATTCTCGGGCATTCATGCTGGCCCGATGAGAATTGTCTGTGCAAATCCACGAATACCAATATTGTCGAAGAAGGATACGATTTATTCTTTACAGATTTGAAGAAAAATTACTTGGTCTGGATCGGTTCCAGCCGCGGAGATGACCTCATCCGCATGAAATCCGACCTTTTTGAGGAAGAAATCACCAATGAAGACATTCAGAGCTTCATACGGAGGCGAGAGGAAAAAGACAAAGCTTTCCAAGCCGAGATCAATTTCACAGCCATGCCAGATTTGATGGAATTAAAGTATAACGATCCCCTCTGGGACGATTTGGGCACGGCCTGTTTGGCCTGTGGCTCCTGCTCTAATGTGTGCCCTACGTGCAATTGTTACAATGTCGAGGACAAGCCTGTTTTGGGCAAGAATTGTTCAGATATCAGCCGTTGTTGGGATGCTTGTACATTGGAATATTACTCGGGAGTCGCCGGGGGAGAGAATTTCAGAGAAAAAAGGTCTAAACGCCTTAAACTCTGGTATACACACAAACTCCAAGCCTATATCTCAAAATACGGAAAACCGGCATGTGTCGGCTGCGGCCGATGCGTGGAAACATGTCCTGTGGATATCAATGTTCTCACTGTCGCGAAAGCACTGGATGGAAATGGCATTGATTCCTTTTGGAGCAGGCTGAGCAAAGAGGTGGCAAGATGAAAGACAAAATCAATGAAACAACTCAGAATAATCCTTTTTTACCCGAACTTGCACGAATAATCAGCACGCGTTATCTCACGAAAGATGTCAAATTTTTCCAAGTACGGTTCACAGACATGGAAAAAGCACTAGCTTTCAGGTATGAACCGGGTCAGTTTGCGATGGTGTCTGTATTGGGTGCTGGGGAAGCGCCGTTCTGTTTATCGTCTTCCCCGTCCCGCCCTGGACTGTTGGAGTTTTGTATCCAAAAAAAGGGGACATTAACCAACGCTCTCTTTCGCCTCAAAGAAAATAATCTTGTCGGGGTGAGGGGCCCATACGGAAACGGCTTTCCCATGGGAGACATGGAGGGGAAAGATGTCCTGATTGTCATGGGAGGATTGGGCGTCGCTCCACTTCGCTCCGTCCTGCTCTATTGCCTTGATAACCGTGATTTATTCAACAGGGTTATCCTCCTCCATGGAGCAAGAACTCCTTCAGACATGATATTTAGGGATGAGTTTATGACTCTCAAGGAAAGAGATGACCTGGAGTGTTTTCTAACCGTGGATGAAGATGATACCGGAACATGGAAGGAAAACATCGGAGTGGTCACCACGCTTTTCCCGAAACTCAAGAAGGTTGATCCTTCTCAATCCTACGGATTAGTCTGTGGACCTCCTGTAATGTACAAATTCGTCATCAAGGAATTCATTCAGTTGAACATCCCAAAAGACCAAATCTTGATGACGCTGGAAAGAAGGATGAAGTGCGGAGTTGGCAAATGCGGACACTGTGCGATCGATTATATCTACACGTGTTTAGATGGTCCTGTCTTTACTTATTGGGATGTCATTCACATGAGGGAGCTCATCTAGGAGGGATAAAATGAACAACAATAAACCAAAAATCGGAATTTATGAACTCACAGGCTGTGCTGGAGATGCCCTCCTCATTCTCGACTGCGAAAATGAACTCCTGGATATCTTTCAGGCTGCCGATATTCAATCCTTTCTCATGGCCAAAAGCGACAATATTGACGGAGATCTCGATGTGGCCCTCGTTGAAGGCTCTGTGACTACCGAAAGGGAGATAGAGGAGCTAAAGGATATTCGTAATAGAGCGAAGATTGTGGTGGCTATCGGCTTGTGCGCCACGGTGGGAGGTCTTCAAGCCCGATTTACCGATCCAAAAGAATGGAAGGAGAATCTCAAGAAGGTGTACGGTGATGTGGAAATGACCCACACCAAGGCTGTCCGATCCAAGCCGATCGACGCCTATATTAATGTGGATTTTTACCTTCCTGGGTGCCCCATCAGCAAAGATCAATTCTTGAATTTCTTCACCCGCTTAGTGGGAGGGAGCCCGCCAGAAAAATATCCTCATCCTGTCTGCGTAAGCTGTAAATACAACGAAAATGATTGTCTTCTCAATCGAGGACTTCCCTGTTTGGGACCCCTCACAGCAGACGGCTGCGGTTCGGTGTGTATAAATCACAACCTCCCCTGCGTGGGTTGTTGGGGCCCTGTGGAGGGAGCCAATTTGACCTCTGAATTCTATCTTCTCAAAGACAAGGGATTTGACGCCGAATACATAAAGAAGATTATAGCCAATTACTCAGGCACAAAAATCACAACATTCTTCGATCAACTAAAAAAGGAGAAACCATGAAAAGGATAAGCGTAGACCACTTGGCCCGTGTCGAGGGTAATGGGGGCATATCAGCAACCATCGATGGGAACACGATCACGGAAGTCAAATTCACGATAAATGAAGGACCGCGTCTTATCGAGAGATTAACTGTGGGCAGGACTCCGGAAGAGGATGTCAGCATGTCCCCGCGAATCTGTGCGATTTGTTCAATCTCTCATAAGAATGCCGTAATCCGCGCTATGGAGAATGCACTTTCTGTAAAAGTTCCTCCGAAAGTTACTCTTCTCCGAGAATTGATGCATATGGGCGAAATGATCGAGAGCCACTCGCTCCACGTGTATTACCTTGCATTGCCTGATTATGTGGGATTCCCGAATGCCATCGCAATGGCCTCCAAGTATAAGCTCGAAGTCGAGATTGCTCTTGAGATGAAAAATTTCGGAAACCACATCATGAAGGTTATCGGTGGCCGTTATATTCATGGAGAAAATCCTGTCATCGGCGGTTTTGGCAAATTCCCCACACAGGAAGAATTGGCGTGGATCAAGAGTAGAGCGATCCAATTTATGCCTTTTGTCTTCAAAACCGTGAACCTGTTCTGTGAGCTCGACTATCCGGATTGCCCTGAAGATGAAACAGTCTATGCCTGTTGCGATCCAGGTGATGACAAATACGGCTATTGGGGTGATGAGATTCTTCTTTCTACTGGAGAGAAATTTTATCGCGATGATTACAAAGGATTGACAAACGAATTCGTGGTCTCTCACTCTTATGCCAAACACAGTCGCTACAAAGGCAAGCCCTACTCAGTTGGTGCTCTTGCGCGGGTGAATGTCATCGGAGAAAGGTTGAAGAAAGAATCAGGCAAGATTTATAAAAAGTACTTCAATAATCGTTGGAAGAGAAATCCTCTTTTCCACAATGCCGCACAAGCCCTCGAAATACTCTACTCTTTTGAGAGGATACCCGAATTGGTCGATGAAATTCTTCAGTATAAAGAAGACCCCCCCATAGTTAAATACAATAAAAAGGAAGGCATCGGCACAGGACTGGTTGAAGCTCCCCGGGGACTTCTCATTCACCATCATGAAATAAAGGAAGGCCTTGTCCATCACGTTGATATCATTACGCCCACAGCACAAAATGCCGAAGATATCGAAAGATATTGTTATATTGCTGCACAGAAGTTCCTTGATGAAGGGAAAGAGGACCAAATCCGGGATAGAATGGATCTAGTTGTGCGGGCCTTTGACCCTTGCATCAGTTGCTCCGCACATATGGCCGAGGTTAAAAGAGCTCCATCAGAAGACTGGAAGAATAAAATGAATGAATTAATGAAAGGGGGCTCACCAATATTCATCGGAGTCGGGAATCCCGATCAATCGGATGACGGTGCAGGCGTCCAACTGGCCCTCGAATTGAGAAAGCACAAGAACATCGATGTCCTCCTGGAATCAGATATTGAAGAAGATGAAAACCTGTGGAAAAATGATACGGTTCGTCCTCTCATCTTTCTTGATACCGTTGACTTCAAGGAGAAACCGGGCAAAGTTGCTCTTCTCCCCTTGAATTATGTGCTGAATAATGCAACCTTGAGTCATAGGTTCTTGCCAATTGTTTCGGGCTTGATGACCTATAGGCAATTGAAAAATGCCTATATGCTCGGCATCCAGCCCGAATCTATCGATAATGGACATGAAATCAGCACTCCTGTCCGCAAAGCAATGAACGATGTTCTTACAAAATTATTGAATTGAATAAGTTTGAATGGAGTCACTGTGTTTCGGAATAACAGAGTGACAGAGTTACAGTGGCACGGTGTCATGAACGCGCAAATCGTCCAGCGACAAAATATCAATTTAAAAGTGGTTGTTTATTAATCACTTTTCCCACCCATTTTCCTGCATCAATCTATCGCCGCTGGGCGATTTCTTTTTTCTTGCGAGATACATTTCATTATTATGAATGATATCTCGCAGGAACAGATGGGAATAATTGTAATGGGAGTGAGGGAAAATTCCCCACCTTTAACTCCACCTCAAAAAGTGTATCACCCATGATGATTTTATCGTACCCTAACCTTAATATTTACAACTATTTAACTTATTATCACAGTGCGTTTCAAGAACTAACATAGGTGGCACGATAATTGCATCCACTTTATTCTGAGGCATTCGAAATGACGGATCCAGAAAAAAGAATTCTTATTATCGATCCGGATGATGATGACAGTAATATCATGGCTACATTTCTGAGGCAACAAAATTATTCTGTGGAAACAGGAAAAGGCCTTTCAGAGGCTATAAAAAAAATCTCCGAAGGTTGCTTCAACTGCCTCATCATGGATGTGGACCTTCCGGAAATGAAGGGCTACGAAGCTGTTTCTATCCTTCGAAATATCGACCGTAAGATCAAAGTCATCATGACAACGAAAAAAAACACCAAAGATTTGGAGTCCAAAGTCCGAGCACAAGACATTTACTATTACTTCATCAAATCTTTTGGAAAAGATGAATTGAAATTGGCTTTAAATAATGCTATCAAAAAATAGTGGAGGAAAAAATGGAAGAAACAATAAGTAAAAAAATCTTGATTATTGACGACGATCCGGATTTCATTGATGCTGTTACTCCAATCCTGAAATCAGCACTGTATGAAGTCGTTACCGCAACAAATCCCAAAGAAGGAAAGGATGTAATCCTATCAGAAAAGCCTGATCTGATCTTGCTCGATATCATGATGGACAGTCTGTTTGATGGGTTTTCTCTGTGCCATGCCATTAAAACTTCCAAGGACTTCAAAGACGTCAACGACACTCCGGTGATATTCGTGTCAGCAGTCAAAGAATTAACTGGTTCAAGATTCCAGTTTGACGGTGATGATCAAGGAATGGTCGGGCCCGACGATTACATCGATAAGCCCGTAAAACCCGACGACCTCTTAGCGCGAATAGCGAAACTCTTGGAGAAATGAAACAGAAAAGGAATCCAACAGATAAGCCGGTTATTCCAACTTTAAAGAGAGGGAGCTCAAAGGATTTTTTCCCCCTCAGGCAAAAATTTGGGTAAAGGCGAGATGTTTTTAAAACGTAAGGCGGGCATTCAGCAAAATCTTGATAAAAGTTATTTTCTTTTAAGGCGGAGTTTCCGGTTGAAAAAAACGTGAGCTAACGATACGAATAACCAATGGAAGAAAAGAAATTCAAAGTGCTAGTGATCGATGATGAAGAATCAATGAGGGATTCGTGCTGCTTGATCCTGGAAAGAGAGGGATTCGAAACAGATTCTGCAGAAAATGGCGTTATAGGCCTGGAGAAGACCGAAGCAAACAGACCGGATTTTGTCCTTATCGACCTCAAAATGCCCCACATCAGTGGACAGGAGGTTCTGGAAAAAGTTAGAGAGATCGACCCTGAAATCATTCCGATTGTCATCACAGGATACGCCACAGTGGAATCAGCCGTTGAGGCCATGAAAAAGGGAGCTTATGATTTTCTCCCCAAGCCTTTCACTCCAGAAGAGTTGCGCATCATTATTAGAAGAGGTGTAGAAAGAAGGAAGCTCATGCTGGAGACTGAATCGCTGCGCCGAGAAAAAAAAATCATGGAGGAAAATTTCATCACTATGGTTTCCCACCAGCTGCGAAGCCCATTAGTCGCCATCCAGCAATACTTTGAAGTTATTCTTGCCGGGATGGTGGGCAAGGTCGAAGAAAAGCAAAAGGAGATGATCCTTAAAGCCAAAGAGAGGTCAGAGGGTCTGCTGGAATTGATCGATGACTGGTTAAGTATTGCCAGGATGGACGGTGGACAGCTTGTTGATAAGCTAAAACCTACATCTTTAGAAATAATCTTATCAAAAATTATAGAATTCTTACGGCCAGTTGCTGAAGAAGATAATATTTCAATCAAGCTTGTTCTCCCCTCCGGAAGCGATGCGGTGCTGGGTGATGATGAATCATTGGAAGAGGTCTTTTCAAACCTCATCAACAACGCGATCAAATACAACAGGCCCAATGGATCTGTAACAGTATCCATCAAAGAAAATGCGGATTCCATCCGGGTCGATGTTGAAGACACGGGAGTCGGGATCGCTCCTGAGCACCTTCCTTACATCTTTGATCAGTTCTACCAGATAGACAGGAGTAAACGGAAGAGGGATAAAGGCTCAGGATTGGGACTTTCCATCGCCAAAAAAATTGTCGAGGCCCACAATGGATCCATTCATGTGTCCAGTGAGCTTGGAAAGGGAACCATTTTTACTGTAATGTTACCCAAAGGAGGAAGTAATGAAAAAATATGATGTGGTTGTTATCGGAGGAGGGCCGGCAGGTGTCACTTGCGCCATATCGGCCCACAATACATATCCTGATAAAAGTATTGCCCTCATTCGCAGGGAAAAAATTTCTCTTATTCCCTGCGGGATCCCCTACATTTTGCATTCTTTGAATTCAGTGGATGAAGATATCCTTCCCGACGGTCTGGTTACAAACAATGGTACAGACCTGATCATTGACGAGGTCGTGGAGAAGGAAGGAAAGATCCTAAAACTGAAGAGCGGCGAAGAAATTGAGTATGCCAAATTAGTCTTGGCTGTCGGTTCTGCTTCTGTTTTACCACCAATAGAAGGCTTGGATAAAGATGGAGTCTTTCTTGTGAAAAAAGACCGTGATTATCTGGCAGATATGAAGGATTATATAAAGAAGGCGAATAATATCGTAATCATTGGAGGCGGATATGTGGGAGTGGAGATCGCAGACGAACTCCTCAAAGAGGGAAAAAGAGTAACCGTGATTGAAATGCTGGATCGGTTGCTCGCGACAACCATGGATCCGGAATTTGGAGCAAAAGTAAGAGAAGCTCTGGATAAAGCAGGATGCTCAGTTTTAACAGGAAACAGAGTGAATTCTATTGAGGGCGACGGCCGCGTAGCCGCTATTAGATTGCAGAGCGGCGAAAATCTTGAGGCTGATATGGTGATTGTTTCAACTGGGGCACGCCCAAATCTTACTCTGGCCAGTAAGTTCGGGTTGGCCGCCCATCCAAAACACGGGATCTGGGTGAACGAGTACCTGCGTACTATGGATAAGGATATTTTTGCCATCGGAGATTGTGCTTCCAAGTGTGATTTTTTCACAGGAGAATTCTCCAATGTAAAATTAGCGTCCACTGCCATGGCCGAAGGACGTCTCGTAGGTTCGAATCTTTTTGAGATCAAGGTGATACGGAAGTTTATTGGCGTACTTGGATCATTTTCCACAAAGATCAATGGGATTTCCTTCGGCACAAGTGGGCTTACAGAAGAAAAAGCTAAAGACATGAATTTGAATTATATCGTAGGGGAAGCAGACTCTGTTGACCGGCACCCGGGAAAACTTCCAGGGGCTACCAAAATACATTTAAAGCTTGTTTTTTCCCGTTACTCTCACACACTCTTGGGGGCTCAAATGTATGGAGGAGATTCAGTCGGGGAAATGGTGAACATGCTTTCTGTCATAATCTTAAACAAAATGACGGATATGGACATCGATAATCTTCAAATCGGAACACATCCATTGTTGAGTGCTTCTCCAATCGCTTATCCGGTCATTAGTGCTACAGTTGATGCGATTAAAAAATGGTATGACTATATTCCAAAGAAAGAGCTGACAAACCGGCTTGATTCTTGAAAGAAACATTGAACTCCTTATAGTTTCTTTGTCCCGTTTCTCCCGATGGCTCCTTAGAGCAATTGCTGCCAATCTTTTATGAAGCGCAACCTATGATGGATTTGACTTTAGTGAACAGCATATTTAGAATAAAACAAATGGGAAAAGACAGAGTCACATTAAAAATTCCCCGCCCCCTCTATGACAAGATCAAAACAGTCATTGAGGAAAGCGGTTTCAGCAGCGTTAACGAATTTGTCGTGTATGTACTGCGGGATCTTGTTTCGATAAACAGGGACAAGAAAGAGCTTTCTGCAGAGGAACTAGAAGCTATCCGACAAAGGCTTAAAAATTTGGGCTATTTCTAAACGTCCTCCCTTTCATTAAATTCCGCTTCAAGTTTATTTTGTCTCCCCAATAACCAGGATGTTCTTTATTGTTGGTAGTTTTATATCTGAAGCTAAAAGATCATTACAAGCCACCGTCCAAGCATCACTAAAACCGTGATGGCATGAATCCACAGTGCGTTATTGAGTGTTCCAATTGTGTGGTGGAGAAAACCGTGAGAAGGGCTGGACGGGCATAGTGCATCTCCGGAGGGGAGATGTGAGGGAAGCCCGGATCCGAGCGGAGTTTCCTTGCTGGGGAAACTGAGAGTGTTTTCGAAATCACCAATTGGAGCACTCGGAACGTCATTCATCACGGTTTTAGGGATGATTCCGAGAAGACCTGGCAAGTCTACGCCTACTATTTCATGAGCCACTTACTGAAAAGAGTAATTTCGGTTATTGAAATATTTTTAAAAAAACTGTTGACAAAGAGCTCTAATCGTAGTACAAAAAGGTTGTGATAGGACTACAAATGGAGCCTAATATTATGATTAAGAGTTTCCAAGAGAATAAAAAGTTCGCTCTGTGGGAAGTGTATCAGGGATCATAGGGACATTAAAGGAGAATCATTTGCTCTTAAATCTAATCATAAATTTTTTAATTGACGCATATTCGAGGAGAACTTATGGATGTTATCGAATTTTCCATTTTCATCATCATTTTAGCTTTTTTTTGTGAGTATATCGATTCTTCTCTCGGAATGGGATACGGAACCGCTCTTACTCCAATTTTGCTCATAATGGGGTATACTCCACTTCAAATTGTTCCTGCTGTTCTGTTGTCCGAGTTAATAACAGGTTTAAGCGCGGCTTTCTTTCATCATAGACTCAAGAACGTAAACTTTAAGATAGGAAACTCTGACTTCAAGATAGCATTTATTATGGCAGGGTGCAGTATTTTTGGGGTCTTGGCCGCAGTTTATATTGCTCTGAATTTACCGGTGTTTTATATAAAGCTCTATATTGGCCTTTTGGTCTTTAGTATGGGAGTCCTCATTTTGGTTACTCTGAATCGTACATTTAGATTTTCGTGGGGAAAAATCGTCTCCATTGGGCTTTTGGCTGCGTTTAATAAAGGAATAAGCGGAGGAGGCTATGGACCTCTCGTTACTAGCGGGCAAATTCTCACAGGAGTAAAGTCGAAAAATGCAATAGGCATCACTTCTCTTGCCGAGGGTTTGACCTGTCTAGTTGGCGTTATTATTTATTTTAACTACACAAATCACACTATTGAATGGAATCTCGCTCCCTCTTTAGTTTTGGGAGCAATTCTATCCGTTCCTTTCGCAACGTATACAGTTAAAAAATTTAAAGAAAGTCGGCTCAGGTTGATTGTGGGTATTGCCACTTTAATACTAGGTTTAGTTACCTTGGGGAAACTATTCCTCTGAATTCATTGAGCCTTTGTTATTTGTGGCGGTGTCAAACCTGTAGCATCGGCCTCAGATTTTTATGATGTCTATTATTTTTATGAAAAAACAAAATCATATGATAAGGAATCGCCAAATATGAAAATGCATAAAAGTCTAACTCTTTTGTACCTATTGATAATTTGTCTTTTCGGCATGACAAGAATATCTGAGGCTGGGGGAAGCGATGAGGAGTTAAAAATCCCGTCAGATCAATCTTTAAAATTGGGAGCGTATACCCAGGTGGGATATACTCATTGGGAAGAAGGGAGAGAGGGATTCAGAATAAGAAAAGCCAGAGTTATATTAAAAGGAGATATTCTTAAGAATTTCAATTATAAGCTTCAGATTGATTCAGTGCAATCGCCAGTTTTACTGGATGCCAAGATTGGTATTAATCTTTCGCCTTATGCCAAATTATCGTTTGGCCAATTTAAAATACCGTTTAGTATAGAGAATCTCATTTCAGGTTCAGAATTAGATACAATAAACCGCTCAAATACAGTAGAAAACCTCTGTCCTGGGCGGGACATCGGTGCTAAAGGGAGAGACATCGGAATTACTGTTAATGGGAAATATTCCAGCTTAGAGTACACATTGGGAGTTTTTAACGGATCAGGGATGAATAAAATTGACACCAACGATCAATTAGACATAGCCGGAAGATTAGTATTTACTCCTTTTCATTCTCTTTCCATTGGTTTTTCACATTACGATGGCAGATACAGTCCTGATCTTGGCGTGCCCGTTATAAAGAAAGACAGAACTGGGGTTGATATATTTTTTATTAAAGATCGAACCTCTTTGAAGGGAGAATATATTTTTGCTAGAGATAATCAGACTGAGAGATCTGGTTGGTATATCCAGGGAGGTTATTACTTTATTAAAAACAAACTTGAGGCCATTGTTAAGCAAGATTCTCTTGACAGAAATCTGGCTTTCGGGGAAGATCGGATTGTTGTCATCACCGTGGGCATGAATTATTTTTTTTCAAGAAAGACAAAATTTCAGATCAATTATGAATATCGTAGAGAAAGCTTAGATGAAACCTTCGATGGTGTAATTTTAGCTCAAATTCAAGCGGGTTTTTGAAAAAAGGAAGATAAAGGTCTCAATGATTTTCAAAAGATACATGAATAAGTTCCTGAATCTTCCCTTGAGGCTCAAATTTATACTGAGTTTTCTTGCTGTCATCTCCTTGGGAGGATTACTAACATTAACTTTTGGTACGCGGCTTGAGCATCGGACCATTATTTCTTTGGCACAGGCAAAGGTTCAACACGACCTCGCCTCAGCCTGGATGGTGTACAACGAAAAACTCAACGATATTCGAGATATTGTATTGATAAATTCAAACCGAGAATCCGTACATAATTCCGTAAAAGACAATGACAAAGCGACACTTTTTAAATATTTAGGTCGAATCAGAAAAGACTTCGACCTCGATGTTTTGACTTTAACCGATGCTCAAGGAAAACCGATTATCAGGACCTCTCAACCCGATTTCTGGGAAGATGAACAGATCAATGATCCTTTAGTGATCAGAGCCTTAAGGGGTGAAATCGTAGCGGCTACTCAGATCATCTCCAGGGAGGAACTGATCAAAGAGAACAAAACTCTTGCCGAGCAAGCGTACTTGGAGATTATCCCCACTCCGAAAGCTGCCCCTTCTGCCAAGAAACACGAAGAAAACGGCATGATGCTCAAGGCTGCGGCTCCCCTCATCGACGAGAACAACAACATTGTCGGCTCGCTTTACGGAGGAATACTTCTCAACCGAAACTACGAGATTGTCGACAGAGTCAAAGAAATCGTATTCAAAGGAGAAAGATACAAAGGCCGGGAAATCGGCACGGCCACTATTTTTCAACATGACTTGAGAATCTCCACGAATGTCAAAAAGGAAAATGGGGTGAGGGCTATAGGAACCCGCGTCTCTCTTGAAGTCAACCAAGCTGTGTTGAAAGAGGGGAGATCTTGGATTCACCGCGCATTTGTGGTCAACGACTGGTATATTTCTGCTTATGAACCTATCAAAAACATCGATGGCGAGATCATAGGCATCCTTTATGTCGGTATGCTTGAGAAGCCCTATATTGACCTCAGGAACAAAGTCATGATCACTTTTACAGGAATAGCTGTCCTCTGTGTCATTATCCTTCTCGTGATTCTCTTCTTCATCACATCAACCATCATTCGGCCTCTTCAGAACATGGTTTTTGCTACTAATAAGATTGCAAGGGGTGACATGAATTATAAGGTCGAAATTGATTTTCAAGATGAGGTGGGACAGCTGGCTCAGTCCTACAACCAAATGACAGAGGCTCTAAAGATAGCCAATCAAAAACTCATCCAATGGGGGAAAACCTTAGAAAAGCGAGTGGAAGAGAGAACCAAAGAGTTACAAGACATGCAGGGTTCGATGATTCAATCCGAAAAAATGGCATCGCTCGGAAAAATCGCTGCGGGTGTAGCCCATGAGATCAACAATCCATTGACATCGATTCTCATCAACGCGCATCTTATGATGGAAATAACCCCTGAGGAGTCGCCTCTCCAAGAAAACCTCAACATGATCTCTGAAGAAACATCAAGATGCAGTGATATTGTAAAGGGACTTCTTGAATTTGCGCGTCAAAATCCCCCGCTCAAAAGCTATGTGGACATCAACGGGATCGTTGAAACCGTCATTGGCATTTTAGAAAAGCAGGTGACCTTGAAGAACGTTCAAATTTTAAAGAAGCTGGAAGAGAAATTGCCCCTCATCGAGGTCGATGCGAGCAAAATAAAACAGGTTTTCTGGAATCTTATTATCAATGCTGCGGAGGCGATGCCCGAAGGGGGTACGTTAACGATATGCAGCAGGCTTTCAAGGTCGGAGGAATTCATCGAGATCGAATTTTTGGATACTGGGATCGGAATATCCGACGAACAGAAAAAAAAGTTATTTGACCCGTTTTTTACGACCAAAGGAGGAGGTACGGGATTGGGATTGGCAGTGAGCTATGGAATTATCGAGCAACACCAAGGTAAGATCGGAGTGAGAAGCCAGTTATCCCAGGGCTCCTCTTTTACGGTCAGCCTACCGGTCAAGGGAACATAATTTTTTGAAAGATGGAGGAAAACATGAAAGACAAGGTCAAAAGAAAAATATTGGTTGTGGACGATGAGATCAATGTTTGCAAGAGCATCCGTCAGGCAATCGCTAAAGAAGAATATGATGTGGACATGGCCTTGAGCGGTGAAGAAGCCCTGCAGATGGACAAGGAAAGGCTTTATGATCTGGTCGTTACCGACCTTATGATGCCTGGCATCAGCGGGGTGGACCTCCTGACGACTTTGAAAATCAATCGGCCGGAAGTCATCGTGATTCTGGTCACAGGCTACCCAACCATCAAAACAGCCGTCCAATCCATAAAACTGGGGGCTTTTGATTATATCCCAAAGCCCTTTACGCCCGATGAATTGAGAAGCCTGGTCTCCCGGGCGTTCAAGAAAGCGGCCGGAAAGGAAGTCGATTCAAAAAAAGTTCCATCGCCTCCGATGCCCGAAGGTCTGTTTTTGATGAGGGGACACACCTGGCTCCGCAAAGAAGAGGAACATATGGCGACCATAGGCATCGTCTATGATTTTCTTAAGAATTTGGAGATGATCACCCATATTGAGCTAACTCCGGAAAATAAGAGCATTTTTCAGGGAGAGGTGTGCGCCAGAATTACTGATACCGAAGGAAACATTCATCGGATCTGGTCTCCTGCATCAGGCAGAATAGCACGAATAAACAAAACGATCGAGGAAGACATAACCCTTTTGAAAAGGGATCCCTATGGAAGCGGCTGGCTTCTTCAGATTGTTGTGCCGGAGCTTGAGAAAGATATCGAAGGTCTTGTGGCATCCTAGGCCATAATGGTTCCTCTGCAGTTCTGATCATGTCTAAACTTGAGCCTGTCGATTTTAGGAGCCTTGAAAAGGCTGTAGGAAGCATCCTGGGGGAGTTTAACCCTAAAAAACTCATTTTCATTGATGCGGAAGGCCGGTGGAAAGAAAACCCGGCACTTTCCCCAGAGTGCGCATCACACGAGTTGCTCTTTTATTTGTGGAATCTTGACAAAAAGAAGCTGTCGACATTCATTCAAAAGGTTTTGTTAGTGGTTAATGACAGCCATTTATGGTCTTGGGTAAAAAAAACCAGATGGGCTCTTCTGAAAGATACCCCTCTACAACCAAAAAGACTGACCGAAAACGCGGCCGATAGGGATGTCGTGCAATTTTATTCCTCGACAAATTTACCAAAAGACCGCTATTCATTCCTAATCGTTTTTGAGGTCATTGTGTGGAGTGTTGTATTTGAGGCATATCGGATCAACAGCCAGCTGTGTGTTCCTTATTGGGATAGGGAAACCCAGTCTTTATGCCAGGAATATAAAAATAGGTTCCAAAGCTTGGATGATCTGTTCAACCGGATATCGGGAGCTGAACACGAGGGAAGCTGGATCGTTAGTTTTTTGGAGCATTTGACAGAACTTTTCCCCGATATTATGATTTCCATTCCCCCGCTCATTGCCGGAGAAGGTTTGCTCGCACTCTCCATCGATCGCCTCTTATCCAAAGCAAAAGATCCTGAAAAATGCGAAGAGATTTTTTCATTGGTCATCCAAAAGATACAGCCCTCACAGGGAATCGTTACGCAGACTTCCCCTGCGCTGCTCATGCCATGCCTCAGACTCTTGCTGGATGATTCGATTGATGTTTCCAGCGGAATCCAATATCACGCTTCCGTCATACTCAGCGTTCTTAAGGATATTCGCTCTACGGAAATTTTAATCAAAGCTTTGCATTCTTATCCCTTTCACGTGACCAAAATAAGAGAGAACATTCTCTATACTCTCGGACTGCTGGAGGAAGATGCTGTTGAAGCCATCGCTCAGGTCTTGGAGGAGCCAGACCAGCTGATACAATCTTCCGGACGAAAAGAAGCCACAGTGTGTTCCCTGCGTGGACAAAAAGAAGAGGCCATCCTTGCTCTCGGCAAAATCGGCGTGGGCTCGCTCCGTTCCCTCCCCGCTCTGCTGAAATATGTGCTTCATCCCTCTGCAAGACTAAAAGCATGTCTTGCCTGGGCATTGGGGGAGATTGGCAAGGCTCAAAAAGAAAAATTTGGAGGTGTGAGTGCTGACATCATAATCGCTCTCTTGAGTTTGCTGCGGATCAAGGATAAAGAAAATTTCGAAGAGGCTGTGTGTGCGCTCAAAAAAATTGGATTGCCGGAATTTCTTCATGCTCTTTATCTTTATGATATTGGAGCTGTGAGTATCCTGGGCCTGAAGCCTGCCCAGAGGGGCTTGTACGAGCTTTCCGAGACACTGCATGATCTAATAAAAACAAAGGGGAGGGCGATCGTTGCCGTGAATGGAGACTCAGGAACAGGAAAGACCTATTTCTGTCAAGCCATATCCCAGGGGTTTGGCGATGTGAAAGCGCAAGAAATTCTCTATCTGATGCGCGACAGGAAGAAAGACCATAAAATATTCAACCGAATTTTGGGTATAGCATGGCTAAAAAAGTACATCGATCCTGTTTATTACCAAGATTATCCGCTTTTGGAGGAGGAAGACGATCCTGACGATTTTATGGAGACATTCCTTGAAGAAAACAAGGATAAAAAGCTTATACTTCTGGACGGTTGTCGAGACCAACATTATTTTCATAGAGTCGTCGAACTGTTTTATTTCAAAGGAGCACTGGATGTGGAGGTAAACTTTCGGGCAACCTTTTCCTCCCGGAGGTTGAACTTGGAAGAAAGAGAGCGTGCCCTGGAAAGTATCAACACACATTTATCTTTTCTCGAAGAACCCGTCCTCGAAGATACACTTTTTTACAGGGAAGGAATTGTGATTCTTTATGATCTTGATAACTCGGCCTCTTTCCGGCTCGACAGCCAAGAGATCCAGGAGTTGTTTAAAAAGAGGAGGATCGAAGCATGGGGGAATTTAATCCATCTCGGAGACTTCGATAAAGAATTAAAAGCACAGAGGACCTTCCCAGAAAAGCTTACTTTTCGAACAGATGATTTTTCGCTTGTCGAGCATCCCATGCCAAAGAGTCTGAGCACCTCCTTCGTCCCTGAGGAGAGAAAATTTAAAGTGGAATTAAATGATCATCTGAGCGAACGGCCAAACCTTCTTGGAAAGATCGAAGCCAATGATATAAAGCCTCAACAACTTTGTTTCTATGCCCAAGATCAACTTGCCGGAATGGGAGAAGACGATAGCGTTTTTGTCCTAACCTTTTTGGATAACCGAATATTCCACACGAAAGTTCAA
>CAZIMJ010000301.1:0-11045 GCA_964540205.1 uncultured Eubacteriales bacterium
ACAGCGCCCTAACCCAAAGTAAGCTTCCCAAAGGATTTCTCCCCTACTTAACTTTTTTCCTAAATCAATAGCTCTCATAAAGAATTTCTTCGCTGCATCAATCTCAGCAAGATGGAATTTCGCATTTCCAATATTGTTCAAGATAGTACATACTGCGTCCACATCATGTATTCCTTCTGATTTCCGAAGTGCTTGTTGAAAATACATTAATGCATTCAGATATTTTTTCAGATCTAAATATATATTCCCTATATTATTCAAGGCTTTTATTTCAGTTCTCACTTTGCTTGCTTTCAGGGTTAGCTCTAGACAATCTTCAAAATATCTTAATGCTCTTAAATAATCATCTCCTCTCATTGTGAAATTTGCTTTCCTTCGATATAATACCCCCAAATTATTCAAAACCATAGGCAGATATATATTATTTCCAGATTCCTTATCTATTAGGGTGGCTTTTTCAAGATAATTCTGTGCTTTTGAATATGATCCTAATGCCCTGTAAACTAATCCAATATTATTATAACAAGCTGAGATCTCCACTTTATCATTACGCTCTCTTGCGATATTCAACGCTTCCTGATAAAAGCTCAGGGCTTTGGAGTATTCGTTTGTTTTCCAAAAGTAAAGTCCAATATTATTATAAGCTCTACCAATTTCTCGCCTATGATTTAAATCTTGGGCAATCTTTAAACAGTCTTTATTCAATTTATAAAAAGCCTGAAGATCATTTAACTCCCAAAAAGTAAGACTCAATTGTCGAAGGCATTTAAGTTCATGATGCTTGCTTGGACTTGCTCTGGCTAAATCAAGAGCCTTTTGGAAACTAATTATAGATTTCTGGTAATCATTAGAAACGCGGCTTGTTTTCCCTTCAGTGTATAATTGAAATATTTCGTTATAGGTGGAGAGTTCTTCGTGTGCTGTGTCTACTCCATACTTTTCCGCAAACAATCGTGCCTCTGCATAGAAATCTTCTGATTTGTCAAGCTGTCCCAGATTCCAGAATATCAATCCAATACTTTTATAACATTCAACTTCTCCCCGTTCATTCCCTCCAATTTTCGCAAAATTCAAGCTTGTTTCAAATGATTCAAGTGCCTTATCGAACTGACCGTCTCTTAAATGTTTTTCACCCTCTTTGAAAGAAGAAATAAATTGCTCATGGGCAGGATCATCTCTATTTATTGCCCCCTCGAGAAAATTTATTACAAACAGGGCAAGCAAAACAATACAGAAACCGACTATCTTTTGGAAACGATTCTCCTTGGACCCAAACATTGTATGGCTGAAAAAGTATAGGAAAACGGTACGCCTGTCAATCACACCACAAAGAAATTCCCAACTCTTTTTTTACCAATGCATACAGACGATGTTAAGAAAACATTATTCTCATTAAAATTGCTTTTTCTTTTAGCTTCATTAAAGCGGAGAGCTTATTCTCATCAACAAAAAATTGGAAAATCGAGATATAAAAAAAGAAATAATAGTTCTTATATTTCCTATTGATTTCATCATTTTAGTGTTGTATAATTGGATCAATTCTTGTTGCGCTGGCTGGACAAGAATTTCTATCCAATAACCCCTTTTGCTTATTTACCCCCCACAGCCAGCAATACATTTCCCCTTATCCGCATAATGATCCATTCATACAAGAGTGTAGACAACCACTTCATACATTAGGGGATAAGATAAGACTCGTTTTGAGGAAAAGTCCCTGTGCTGCAGAACTAACAAATCTGCTCTACATACTGCGCTTCTAACTGCTTCCCTAGCCTACTCCATAAATTTGAACTTCATGATGCGGTAGTTGCCGCTGTCTGAGATATAGACTCTGCCTGAGGCATCTACAGCAATTCCCGAAGGATACCGGAACTGATCGTCTCCATCACCACGGGTTCCCAACTTGGTAATAAGCTTACCTGTAGAGTCGAACTTCATGAAGCGGTGGTTTTCCGAATCTGTGACATAAACATTTCCATACGAATCACAAGCCACGCCCACAGGATGGTTAAAGCGGTCGTCGCCGCTACCTTGACTGCCCCACTTGGTGATGAACTGTCCGTTGGAGCTAAACTTCATGACACGGTGGTTCTCGCTGTCAACCACATAGACATTGCCGCTGTTATCGACCGTCACTCCAACAGGTAGGCCAAACTGATCGTTGCCGCTTCCTCTACTTCCCCATTGGGCGAGGAATTTCCCCGCAGCATCAAACTTCTGGATCCGGAAGTTGTAGGAATCCGCCACATAGACGTTGTCGTTCTTGTCAACAGCAATCCCCGTGGGAGAACGGAATTGAGCATTGCCTCCACCACGTTTCCCCCATTCCCGTACGAAGGTTCCATCGGGCTTGAACACCATGATCCGTTCATTGTTCGTATCCGCCACGTAAATGTTTCCATTGTTTGCAACAGCCACTCCCAATGGCCCCTGGAATTGGTCGGATCCCTTGCCGGGGCTTCCCCACATGTTGAGAAATGTTCCCTGTTGGGTATAGATCGATATCCGCGAGTTGATATCTTCCACAATGTAAACCTTGCTATTACCAACAGCGATTCCATACGGCTGGTTGAACTGGTCCTGAGCGTTCCCTTTGCTGCCCCACTTCATCGACAATTCGTATTCGCCTATCACCGTAAATACCTTGCTCGTGCCAGAGACAGATAATTCATCTGCAGCAGAGACTTTAACTTTAAAGTTGAATCCCTCAGGCACATCAGCAGGCACTTTCCAGTTATGCTGACCGTCGTTCTGAGTTCTGGTTGCGATCGTTTTCACACGTTTACCGTCCTGAAGCAGTTCGATCTTCACCTCAGATACGGTTTGGACACCCAAATCACCTGCGGGAACTGCCTTGTCGTTTCCAGGCTGAGTTTTGGAAATGATATTCAGCATGCCGGGATTGTTGCCAGGATTGTCGTTCCCATCCAGGGGTTGTCCGGTTGCTCCCGGAGTCCTTTCCCTCGTGGGTTGTGAGAGCTCTCCGATTACCTTCCGAACTCCGGCGAGCTCGTCTGATGAATCTTCCACTCCACCACCACCAGCTCTCAAACTGTGGCTTCGGGCACGCATGGTTTCTCTTTCACGATACACTTTAAGCCTGAGAAAGGCTCTGTTATTGCCGCCATCCGAAATGAGTTGATTGAAGTGACTTTGAGTAGCACTCTTTACAGCACTCGAACCTCCTCCGGTGCTCCATTTAATCTGGACGTTCTGTCCTTTGTGCCAGACGTCATTGGCTTTCGGGCTGCTCACAGAAATCGTGTGCTTGGAGAGAGTGGCATCGACACGTGCTGTTTGTCCTGAAGTCACGGAGACAGTTTCTTTGTAATCAACATATGCTTCTTTGGTAACTTCAACCTCATGGGTTCCTGGAGCTATTCCCGTGAGAGTTGCATTTGTAACCTGACCTGTATCGGATCCATCAAGGAAGATCTGGGCACCAGAGGGTGAGGAATTCACCTGGATGCTCCCGGCCGAGACCTCCTCTTCGCTGCTCTCTGAACCTCCCAACAGCAGATAGGCAAGAGCGCCGCCAATGACAGCGACCCCAGCAATGAGCAACCACGGGATCTTTTTCTTCTCTTCGATTCTGCCTTCTTGGGTTACCTGCTGCTTTACAACGGGCTCCTTTGTCTCGTCTTTTGTTGCGGTCTTTTCTTCCTTAGTGGCAGGTTGTTTTTCTTTTTTTGCGACATCCTCTTTTTTTGTGGCGGTAACGCCTGGAACATCTTTGAGCTTATCGGGAAGATCCCCGGCTTTTTCCTCTTTAGCAGGTTCTTTTTTCGGCTCTGTCTTTGTTACTGTTTGGGGTTCCGTCTTTTTTGCTGGCGCAGGAGTTGTGGTTTTTTTCTCCACAGTTGCCGGCTTGGGCTCTTCTTTTTTTGGCTCTTGCTTTTTGGCCGCCTCTGTCTTTGGAGGAACTTTCTTCTCTTCCTGTTCGACGACTTCGGTCGGGACAGTCTTGACTAATTCTGTCACAGGCTTCAAGGCCTCGATCTTTGCTCGATAGAACAGGATCACAAAATCTGCGGGATATTTCTGCTCATCGATCTTCTTGTCAGGCTGCATCTTCAGAATCTTGAGGAGATAGTCCTGAGCCTTATCCTTTTGGTTGTTGGCCGTGTGTGCCAAGGCAAGGCCCATATACACATCCGACTTCTCTGAGTCTTTCTCGGCCTGCATATAGGCCTCGAGATACCGGATGATCGCTTTGTCGTACTCCTTGTTTTTATAGAAGGCTTCTCCCTCGCCGAGGAGTTTGGCGAACGACTCTGCTTCCTGAAAGCCTCGCAAGGAAGAAGCCTCGGAGGTAAGGAGGAAAATGAACAGACAAAGTGTAAAAATGGTCAATAATTTTGAGTTAAAGATTCCTAAACGCATGTTTTTCGTCCTTATTTGGTTTCCGATATATATAATTGTTGTCGAAACAAACATAACACATTTCCAGCCTTTCAGAAAAATGATGCCAGATTCGGAAACAGCGCACAATCACCTTTAGAGAGGGATTAGGAGGTGATATTCTTTCACTCCCAGGGGTGATTCTGGCGAATTTTCAGAGCGAAAAGGCCAACTAATCCAGTTTAAATGTCTTTGCAAAGATCGCCAGGCAGGCATCCACTACAGCGGCGTCGAATCTCGTCCCTTTCCCGAACTTGATTTCATCCAGGGCCCTATCGATACCGAGTGCTGGGCGGTAGGGACGGTGGGATGCCATTGCCTCGACAACATCGGCAACGGTCAGGATCCTGGCTTCGAGGAGAATATCCTTCTCTTTGAGGCCTTGAGGGTAGCCGGAGCCATCCAGGGATTCATGGTGCTGAAGCACAATGTCGGCCACCGGCCAGGGGAAATCGATCTTTTTCAGGATGTCATAGGCCACCTGGGGATGATTTTTGATGATGCTGAATTCTGTTTCCGTGAGTTTACTGGGTTTGCTCAAGATCTCTGCGGGGATGGTCACCTTTCCGAGGTCGTGGATGAGTCCGGCTATGCGGAGCCCATCGATCTGTTGCTGTGGAAGGCCCATCTCAACTGCGATCGCACAGGCCAATTTTGAAACGCGCTGTTGATGTCCAGCCGTGTAGGGATCTCTCATTTCGAGTGTCATGGCGATGGCCTCAATCGACCCCTCGAGCATCTTCCGCCAAGACTGGGCCTGTTTGCGCTCTGTGATATCGCGGACAAACACCTGGTCGGCTTTCTGTCCTTGATACTGGCTGATGCCGGCATTCAGCTCCACGTTGAGATTCGTACCATCCTTCCGTAACATTATTGTTTCGTATATCGCGGGGATCTCCTCTCCTGCCATGCGTTTTTTATACCGTCCGAGAACCTTCGGTATCTCGTCGGGATGCAGAAAGTCGGTTAAGTTCCTGTCCAATAGCTCATCAGCAGGGCCTCCCCACATTTTGCCCAGACGGGGATTTACAAATTTGATTTTGGCGTCCTGAAGTATCACAATCCCATCGCTTGCCATCTCTACGACGGAACGGTATTGTCCTTCGCTCTCACGGAGAAAATCTTCCCTCCGCTTCCGCTCGAGCGCATTTCCGACTAATTCTGCAAAAACTTTGAGAAGCGCCATATCCCCATTGTCCCAAACGCCGGTTCGCATCACGTTATGGAAGGCAATGAAGCCAGCGAAATCCCCCATTGCCACCAATGGGATAGCAAAGAGAGATTTGATGTTATACCGATCCAAGATATCCTTTTCCGACGAGGCTTCCTTTGGCAGTTGTATAACATCCCTCACTAGGACGTACTTTTTTTTACGAATTTGTTTCATCCACCATGGAAGTTTGCCCATTGGAGTGCCCTGTAGATCTGCTTTTCTGGAAGACACACCTTTTTTACACCACTCGTTCGTGATGTCGAACACTGGCTCGTTTTCTCTAAGAAGAAATATCACAACCCTGTCTGCTTCTGTAAACTTCCCGATCTCGCGGAGAGCGAAGTCTGTGGCTTCGTCAAAATCGTTGGTCATCACATAACGGGAAGAGATGAATGAGACGAGTTTATTAAACTCAATTCTGTGGTTGAGTGCCTGTTCCGCCTTTTTGCGTTCTGTGATATCTCTGTAGATGGCAAATGCGGCAGAGATGGTGCCGTTGACACGAATGGGAGAGGCTAAAACAGAGACATCGATGCGAGACCCGTCTTTTCGCTGACGCTCTGTGTCCATAACAACTTGCTCACCCTTGGCTGCCCGCTTGGTCAAACAAGAGGCCACGTTATAATGGCCTTTAGGCACGATGAGTGGGTCGATAAGTTTTCCTGTCATTTCGTCTTGAGAATATCCAAAAAGTCTCTCGAATTCGCTGTTGACGCGCAGCACGCGCCCTTGGTTGTCTGTCATAACAATGGCTTCTTGGGCGTTTTCAAACAGCTGATCGAGGTAGCCATTGCCCGCTTCAGGAGGCCTTTGAGTGGACATTGCGGTTCGCACGAGCTTTGGGGTTTTTTGGGTCTTCCTCGGCTGGGATTTGTTAGTGTTGGTAGCGACGAGTCTTTTCGTATCTGTTCTATTCATTCTCGAACCCAAATCTCAGTGTGTAACACAATCCGTTAGCAAAACATGTAATTCTCTTACATATCCACACTCAAACGCACGGAAATGATGTCAGATATCATAGGGTTAGACAATCACCTCTAGCGATGGATTTTGAGGTGATATTTTCGGATAGGGGGGTGATCTCTACGCTTTGAGGTTAATCTTTGCGGGGGGATATCCCTCTTTAAAAACCTCGAAAGTGATGACTCTTTCACCCTGGACATACTTGATCGCAATTGTGATCTCAACCGGCTTATCTGTCTGTGTCTGCAAAAAAGGTTCGCCTGCCATGGCCATTTTAGAGTCAGTGCCAATACGGGGTGAAGTGGCTTTCAAAACGCGTTCGACCAGAATGTCTTCCCTTGTGTCCCTGATCCAAGTAAAAGGATCCACATCACCTAATCTTTTTTGTGTGGCCATATTCACGTCCTCTCCAAAATGTCTTCCGCAAGAGCCAAATAATCAGTTGCACCGTAGGAGGAAGGAGAATACTCGAAGATCGTCAGGCCATGAGAAGGGCTTTCAGCCAAGGAAATGTTCTCTCGGATGGGTAGGTTGTAAGCTTTATCACCAAAATAGGATCTGATCTTTTCGACGACTTCGCGATTGAGGATTCTCCGTCCATCAAATCTAGTCGCGACGACTCCCATGAGTTCGAGTGGAGGATTCAGGCGTTCTTTGATGATCGCGATCGAATCCAAAAGTTTGCTGAGCCCCTGTAAGGCCAGGAATTCCGTCTGCAGAGGGATAAAAACTTCCCTGGCCGCAACGAGTGCATTGAGAGTCATCAAACCCAAGGAGGGGGGACAATCGATGAAGATGAAGTCGTAGTTGGTGATGCTGGAGAGTGCCTTGGAGAGGAGGAACTCGCGGCCTGGCGTGTTGAAGAGGATCATTTCCGCTTCGGCAAGTTCGAGAGAGGAAGGCAGAAAATCCATGCTCTTATCCTCGATCAAGATCTCGATGACAGTATCCTCAACCTTTGCCTCACCCTTTAGCACATTGTAGACTGTCCTTTCCAGTTTGTGGGCAAGAATGCCGAGCCCGTATGTCGCATGCGAACCGGGATCGATATCGATGAGCAAGACCTGTTTGTCCAGTCGAGTTAGAGCAGCGCTCAAATTGATGGCTGTTGTGGTTTTTCCTACACCGCCTTTTTGATTGGCGATAGCGATAATTCTTGGCTTATTAGCTTCCATTTCCATTGGCAACCTGCTTAACCCTGATTTAAATCCAAATAACTCCGCTTCCTTTTAAGCGTGCAAAATTTTCTCTTGCAATAATAATCTAAGCCAGGGATTTTATGGGGTCAATCCTCTTTTGGGGTGAATTTAGGGGGTGATATTGTGAATCCAACGTCACCCCCCTTTGAATAGTAAACTTGTTAAGGATTGAATGAGTTCTAGTAATGAAAGAGTTTCTCATGGACTTCATTTTAAGAAAATCACTGTATATGCTATAAACCGCTTTCACTCTGCGAGATTCTTAAAAAAGTTTTGACACACTCTTAACACCTTCCCTTTTCAAAAGGATAATGATATAATATAGATGGTATTGATTAAGGGGATGATGTGATCAATTCAGCTAGAAAAACTGCTTTTCTTTCTATTTTGCTCGTATCTATTTCTCTTCAAGGATTGGTCCGTTTCGAGAAAGGGAATCAAAGCCGAAGCCTTCAGTCGAAAATCGACAAGAATGTAACAAAGAGTCCAATACTATTTCCAGATTACGGGAGAATACCACTGTATTTTGTTCCGAATGAGGGACAAGTGGATGAGAGAGTGCTCTTTTATGCCAAAACATTACGATATCATCTCTGGTTGACGGAGGAGGGATTGTTCTTTGACAGTATGCGAAGAGTAAAAAAAGATGATAATGAATCGCGCCATTCACATCCTAAACACAGACAACAGCCTGAATATTCCGTGTATGAGAGAGATGTTTCGAGACTATTTTTTCTCAATACCCATAAAAATCCTGCCGTGTATCCACTAGATTGTTCATATTACAAAGTGAATTATTTTGTTGGAAATGATATATCCAAGTGGCGCACCAATATTCAGGCTTCAAGAGTAGTTCTTTATAAAGAACTTTATGACAAAATCGATATGAAGATCTATGGTGTTGAGGAAGAGATAGAGTATGATTTTGTTGTGAGGCCTGGGGGAGATGTTTCAGATATTCAGTTTGAATACAAGGATGTTAAAGGAACAAGAATAGATGAGAGGGGCCATCTATTGATAGACACGAAGTTTGGCGAACTTACGCACAAAAAGCCCGAATGCTACCAGGTGATTGAAGGGGAAAGAGTTGAGGTTGAGGCTGCGTTTATGGGAATGGGGACCAATACCTATGGCTTTGAAGTTGAAGAATATGATAGAGATTATGAGTTAATCATCGATCCAATGGTGATTGTATACTCCACCTATATGGGGGGATCAGGAGATGATGAGGGATTTGACGTGGCAGTGAATGCGGCGGGTGAAGTGTATGTTACAGGAGACACAATGTCTTTAGACTTCCCCATTATAAATCCCATGCAAGAAATTTTTGCAGGCAATAGAGATATTTTTGTCGAAAAGATAAGTTCAGATGGAACGGCCCTGCTTTATTCCACCTATCTCGGCGGCTCGGATTGGGATTGGACCCCTAGTATTGCCGTGGATAATGAGGGTGCAGTTTATGTTACAGGGAGTACAGAATCCGTTGATTTTCCTACAATGAATCCTTATCAGGGAAATAATGCAGGACGAGGAGCAGATATCTTCGTCACTAAGATAAACGCTTCAGGAACTGATCTCATCTATTCCACATATTTGGGCGGATCCATATGCTCAAAGTGGGACGATGGGCCACATGATTATGGCTTTGGAATAGCCGTAGATTCAGAAGGTGCGGCATATATCGCAGGAGAAACTTGGTCTTATGATTTTCCTATTAAGAACGCGATTGAGGGATGGCCTGGAGGAGGAGGGGATTCCTTTGTCACTAAGATAAATCCCAGAGGAACTGATCTTGTTTATTCTACATATCTTCCTGTATGCGCAGCAGCAAGTGGTTGGGATGCGAGTTTTGGCATAGCCGTGGATTCAGAAGGCGCGGCCTATGTCACAGGAGTCGAAACCTGTGATTATCCGTCTGGACATCCAGAAGATGTTTTTGTGATGAAGATACGCCCGGATGGAACTGGCCCAGCCATCCGTCTAGGAGATGGGCCTCTCCACTTAAACAGTGAGCAAGCACGATTGAATATGGCACAGGGCCGCGACATAGCCATAGATGTAAGGAGCGCGGTTTATGTCGTTGGAGAAACCGGGCAGAGAACAAAAGATAGAGACGCTTTCATACGGAAGTTTGATTCCACGGGAAAGCGCGAGTATTACTTCAGGTTGTATGGGAGTCGCGATGAACATGCTTATGCCATATCTGTGGATTCAAAGGGTGCAGCATATGTGACAGGATCAACAAATTCTGTAGATTTTCAGACTGTGAATCCGCTTCAGGAAAGCAGGGCTGGGGGGTCGGATGCATTTGTTGTCAAGGTGAGTCCTGCAGGAGAGGAGCTCGAGTATTCCTCTTATTTGGGAGGAGCTCGAGGCGATGCAGGCAGAGGCATCGCTGCAGGGGCAAACGGTGTGACATACATAGTAGGAGCAACGAATTCTATAAATTTCCCTATCAAAAATCCTATTCAAGCAAACAATGCTGGAAATAGTGATGCATTTGTCACCAAGCTATGCTTTTCTACGTATTCTTTGGAGGTGGAGGCTGGAATAGGCGGCAGCACGGATCCGAGTCCAGGATATTATGATATTTGTGCTGGATCAGAGATTATTGTTGAGGCGATTCCTAATGAAGGTTTTGGATTCAGCCATTGGAGCGGAGATGCCACAGGGAAGGATAATCCAGTGATTGTGATCATGGATGCGGATAAATCCATCAAAGCCAATTTTGTTAATCAATATACTTTGAACATTTCCGCAGGGGCAGGAGGAACAACCGATCCAGCACCAGGAACACACATGTATGACAAAGGAATAAAAGTGACCATTACGGGGATTCCCGATATTGATTTTAGGTTCAGCCATTGGAGCGGGGATATCGGGGGAAGGACTAATCCAAAAACAAAGACAGTAAACACGGATTTATCTATAGTCGCCAATTTTAATAGGATCATTTATCCGCCCTTAAACTTATCTGGGGAAAAAGTTTTAAACCGAGCTTTTATACTCTCAGAGTACATCAATGTTCTGCGTTGGCGAGCCAATCCCGAGAATGTGGGTGTTGTGAAATACCGGATTTTCCAAATGGTTTTAGAGACTCAGAGTTTAGTGGCTGAGGTAGATGCCAGCACATTTGAATACTGGCACAGAAGTGTTGAGGGGGATAGATCATACACCTATTCGCTTGTTGGAGTGAATAGTGAGGGTTTGGAAGGGGACCCCGCGTATGTAACAGTGAATTGATAGTTTGGTGATTTTATAAAAATAGT
>CAZIMJ010000302.1:0-8264 GCA_964540205.1 uncultured Eubacteriales bacterium
GCGAAGTTTCCTCGCTGGGGAAACTGAGCGTGTTTTTGATATCATACATTCTGATTACTCGGAATGCCTTTTGCGGTGTTCAGCGATCGGAGTATGTGCAGTCGTGTTGACTGAAGTTGGGATTTAGCCTAGCATAGTAGACATACATCTCAAGAGGTGGTGAGACGATGCTAGATCAGTTATCGAGCAGGCTCCAGACGGTTGCCAAATTCCTTCGCGGTGAAGTCAAAGTCACAGAAAAGAACATGGCAGAGGCCTTGAAGATGATACGCATGGCCCTCCTTGAAGCCGATGTCAACTATCGTGTGGTCAAGGATTTCGAGTCGAAGATCAAGGAGAAAGCACTGGATGAAAAGGTGCTCGAAAGCCTTACTCCTTCACAACAGGTCATAAAGATCGTAAGAGATGAACTCAAGGACATGTTGGGGCAAGAGACAAAAAAATTGACGTTCTCCAGCCCTCCGCCTTCAATTTTCATGCTCGTGGGTCTTCAGGGCTCGGGTAAGACGACCACATGTGGCAAATTGGCCAAATGGTTAAAGAATATGGGGAAAAATCCTATGCTTGTTTCTTTCGATTTGAAGAGGCCTGCAGCTCAAGAACAGTTGGGCATCATCACACAGACTCTCAATCTGTCTTTCTTTGAACTGTTTGAGGACCAGATGGCCGACCCGAAAAAAGCACTCAAGAAGATCCTTGCCGAGACAAAGAAGAGAGGACATGACACGCTTGTGGTCGATACGGCCGGAAGACTCCATGTGGATGAGGAGTTGATGGAGGAGCTCAGGATGGTGAAGGATATCCTTGAGCCCACCGAGGTCATCTATGTCGGTGACTCGATGACAGGTCAAGATGCTGTGAAAAGTGCCCAGTTATTCGAGGAGAAGATAGGGCTAACCTCAATCATTCTTACAAAGCTTGACGGCGATGCGCGGGGAGGGGCTGCGCTATCCATCGTCTCTGTGACAGGCAAGCCCATCAAGTTCGTTGGCGTCGGAGAGAAGTTTGACAAGCTTGAAGTCTTTCATCCTGACAGGATGGCTTCCCGAATTATGGGAATGGGGGACGTTCTGGGCCTGATCGAGAAAGCTGAGCAAGAGACGAACCTCAAAGAGGCAGAGGAGCTTGCCAGTAAATTGAGATCTCAAGAGTTTTCCCTGGAGGATTTCCGAAAACAGTTGGGACAGCTGAAAAAGATGGGATCCATGTCTCAGTTTTTGAACATGTTGCCAACCGGCGGTGTTTTTAAGCAGATGTCAAAGATGAATATCGATGACAAACGGATCCTCTACTTCGAGGCGATCATAAACTCTATGACCGCAAAAGAGAGAGAGAATCCAAAAAACATCAATGGTAGCCGCCGCAAACGGATCGCAAGAGGAAGCGGTAGACCAGTGTCGGAAGTGAATCAACTGTTGAAACAGTATTTTGAGATGAAGAAGATGATGAAGAAATCCCAGTTCAAGAAAATGCTTTCCTCTATGCCCATGGGGCATTAATGAAATGCATTAATGCGTATGATTGAGAGATGCTCTTTATTTTGAAGGAGTTATGACAAGTTACATATCGCTTTTTCAGCGGTTGGCAAGCTGAAATGAGTTGACTTGTCCACAAAAATCAAGTATCATTTTTTTTTAATTTTAATAAGGACGAGTTTACCCAAAATGATGTCAATAAGACTGATGAGACTGGGCACAAAGAAACGGCCGTTTTACAGGATTATCGTGACCGATTCGAGAAAACCCAGAGAAAGCAAAGCTAAAGCGATCTTAGGTTATTACGATCCTCTCAAAGAGCCACCAGATATCAAGGTTGACATGGCTAAAGCAAACTACTGGCTAGAAAGAGGTGCACAAGCTTCCAAAACAGTACAATCTCTTTTGAATAAAGTTTTGGAGAAAGAGAAACTTTCCAATTAACAAAACATTTAGGAGGTTACAGTGAAAGAACTCGTTGAGATGATTGCCAAAGCATTAGTTGACAATCCGGACAAAGTACAGGTCTCCCAGTTGGAGGGGGAACAAACATCGATCTTGGAACTCAAAGTTGCTCAGGAAGATTTAGGTAAAGTGATCGGCAAACAAGGAAGAACTGCACGCGCCATCAGAGTGATTCTTGGTGCCGCTGGGATGAAGCTAAAAAGGAGATTTAATCTCGAGATTATTGAAAAAAACTAATTTGGTTAGTATTGGAAAGCTATTAAGGAGCCAGGGGAAAAAAGGCGAACTGAGATTTAAGCTCTATTCCGAAGAGATAAAAAAGCCTTTTTTTTTCCAGGGTATACCTTAATAGAGAGGGGGTTCCCGAAGAATTCCAGGTTGAGTCCTTTTATCCCTACAAGAATTTTTACATCTTAAAATTCAAGGGGATTAACACTATTGCCCAAGCTAGAGAGCTCGTGGGGCAAGAGTGTATGCTTACGGAGGAGGATCTCTCCCGTCTCGAAGAAGATAAGTATTATCTTTTTCAGCTCGTTGGGAGTTCTGTCGTTACTGAGAGCAATGAGAGGGTTGGGGTTGTGAGTGATGTGTTGTTCATCAAGGACAATGACCTTCTTGTGATCGAAAGGGGAGGCAAAGAGATTTTGATCCCCTTTACCGCTGCCATCTGTGCTTCGGTCAATCTCGAGAAACGTGAGATTGTTATCAGGCCTCCGGAAGGACTTTTAGACTTAAATGAGATTTGATATAATTACCATCTTTCCCCGCATGTTTGACGGCGTATTGTCCGCTGGAGTTTTGGGGAAAGCCTTAGAGAAAGGTTTGATCGAAGTTAAAGTGCATGACTTAAGAGACTTTACTTCAGACAAGCACAGACAAGTGGATGACCGTCCGTTCGGAGGCAAACCGGGGATGGTTTTGAAACCTGAGCCGATCTTTACGGCCGTTGAAAAGGTCAGGACCGATCCGGACGCTTCGGTCTGTCTTCTTTCTCCTCAAGGCAGAAAATTTGATTACCGAGTCACGGAGGAATTGGCTGGATTTTTACAAGTCATTCTTATCTGTGGTCGTTATGAAGGAGTCGATGAGAGAGTGAACGAATATCTGGCAACACACGAGATTTCCGTCGGCGATTATGTGTTGACCGGGGGAGAGCCGGCAGCCTTTGTGATCATCGATGCTGTCTCCCGCCTTTTGCCCGATGTCGTTGGAAAGATGGAGTCTGTCAAGCAGGACTCTTTTTTTGAAGGGCTCTTCGATTATCCACAGTATACCAGACCTCGAGATTTTAGGGGAATGAAGGTTCCAGAAATTCTTTTTTCGGGAGATCATAAAAGCATAGCCCGATGGCGAAGGAAAAAATCCCTCGAAAAAACAGCCAAGTTTCGGATGGATATGTTGGAGGAAGAGGGGAAATTGTCTCCTGAAGATTTGAAGGTACTCGAGGAAATACAAAGAGAAAAGGAAGGAAAAACAAATGAACCTGATTGATATGGTTGAAGAAAAACAAATAAAAGAGGATGTGGGTTCTTTCAACGTCGGAGATACTGTTAAAGTCCATGTCGTCATCCGAGAAGGCGAAAAGGAAAGGATCCAAGTTTTCCGTGGCGATGTTATCAGCAAAAAGGGATCGGGTCCGAGTGCCACGTTTACTGTCAGAAAAATATCCTTTGGAGTTGGCGTGGAGAGAATATTTCCACTCCATTCCAAAATGATCAGAGAAATCGAAACTGTCCGAAAGGGAAAGGTAAGAAAAGCTAAGCTCTACTATCTTAGAAAATTGAGGGGCAAAGCGGCAAGAATAAAGGAAGCGCGATAAGGACAGTCAGGCTTAGGTCGGAGAAGTGCCGGATTTCCAGTTCGAAAAGGAAATTATCAGCCAGGGATACGGGTCCATCGCAGGTTTGGATGAGGCAGGCCGAGGCGCACTGTTTGGGCCTGTTGTTGCTGCGGCGGTCATGTTCTCCGCATCCTTGATAAACGGGGAAAAAAAAGCTTGGTTGGAAGAAATTGATGATTCAAAGCGTATCTCTCCGACTAAAAGGGAGATACTGGCGAGGTTGATCCTTATCCACTCCGATGCAGTGGGTATTGGGATGGCTTCGAGTGCCGAGATCGATGCGAAGAATATTTATTGGGCTTCTTTTGAGGCGATGAAAAGAGCGTTCATGAGCATGCCGATAGTCCCGGATTTTCTTTTAGTTGACGGATTTAGGCTTAATGATGTAAATTATCCCCAGATGAATTTGTCTAAAGGAGATCAAATAAGCATTTCCATTGCGGCTGCATCGATTATTGCTAAAGTCACCAGAGACAGGATGATGAAGCGACTCGACCTTGTTTTTCAGGGTTATGCACTTTCAAAAAATAAAGGGTATGGAACCAGGGAGCATTACGATGCGCTTCAAAAACTGGGGCCGACGGCCTTACACAGGCAGTCCTATAATCTCGAGGGCAAAAAATGATTCTGAAATCAGATAGAGCCAAGATCGAGTCCATCGCAGAAAAACATATCAAAAAAGGCAGGCTGGAAGAGGCAATTACCGAGTACAGAAAACTGTTGTCTGGCAATGACCAGGATATCTCCATCCTCAATATTCTCGGAGATCTTTACATCAAAGCCGACAACAATCAAAAAGCTGTTGAAGAGTTTGAGAAGATTGCTGACTTTTATGAGAATAAAGGGCTCTTTTCCAAAGCCATCGCCATATACAAAAGGATCAAAAGGCTCGTTCCCGACAATATAGATTCCTCCAAGAGATTGGCTGAGCTCTACCGGGATCAGGGATTTTCTTCGGAAGCAAAAATGGAGTACATGAATCTCGCTCAGAATCTATCCAAGGCCAAAAAGACCAAAGAAGCTATCGTTATGTACGAAAACCTCCTCAAGCTGGATAGAGATGACATAACATCGCGGTTGACACTTGCAGAACTCTACACAAATGAAAAAATGATCGATCAAGCGCTCGAAGAACTCAACAAGGTTGCTGAGTTCAAAATGCGGAAGAACCAACTCAAAGAAGCTGGCGAGATCCTCAACCGCGCCAAAGAGCTCAAGGAAGACCATTCTCGCACGATCACTAATCTCATCGATCTTTACAAGAGAGATAACAAGAAGAAAGAAGCGCTGGACCTCGTCGAGGAAATCCTTCAAAAAGACGAAAAGAATCTTAAAGCCTTGTATATTTTAGGGAACCTTCATTTCGAGGATAAAAGCTTCAAAGAGTCCGGTGAGATTTTTTCCCGGATTATTTCCATCAGGCCCAAAGATGTCGAGGCGAGAGTCAAGTTAGGAAGGATCTACATTCAGACGGGCGAATTCGATCAAGCCTTCGAACAGTATGAGCCTCTTGTCGACACACTGATCAGAAAACAAAAGAGTGACAAAGCCATTGGGCTTCTCGGGCTCATTCTGGCTGCCCAAAAAGCCCATCTGCCTACTCTGGAGAAATTGGCAGCTATCTATAAATCCAAGGACCAAATAAAGAATTTCGAGCTCGTCTGTAAGGTCATGCTGGATGAGTACCGGAAAAACAACCTGAGAGAGAAGATGTTATCTGTCCTCAGTGAACTCCTCAGCACGTTTCCAGAGAATGAAGAGTATTACAACGAATCCAAACAGCTGAAGAAGGATCTGGGGATCTTGGAGGAAGTGGGGGGAGAGGAAGAAACCTCAGTCCAGGTCGAAGAGGCGAAGAACATCGTCGACTCGACTTTGTCGAAGGCTGATTTATATGTGGGTCAAGGGTTGATCCGAAACGCAAGACGGCTCCTGGAAAATTTGAGGAACAAGTTTCCTGATGATATAGGAATCACCCAGAAGATCGATTCTCTAAAGATCATGGCTGCTGACATCAGAGTGGATGAGATCTCAGACAGAGTGGATAAGGTCACAAAAAGAGAGACCCAGATATTTCCGACAGTCGGTGAAATTTCCAAAGAGGGGAAATCATTTCTTGATGAGGTTGTTGGAGAAGAAAAACTTACATCGGCAGATATCTTTGCAGAAACAGACATCGTCCCCATAGTTTCCGAGGAGTTAGGCGAAAGAAATTATTATGATCTCTCTGAAAGGATCGCCAAGGAATTGGATGCCATTAAGACCACCTGCAATAATCAGATCAAAGGCGACACTACGATCGTTGAGAAGGCCTTGAGCGATATCGTCACAGAATTCCGGAAATCCCTGGATGAGAAAGTGGAGAAAGAGGATTACGAGAGCCATTACAACCTGGGGATTGCTTTCTTGGAGCAGGGGCTGTTTGATGAGGCCATTGAAGAGTGTAAACTCGCAGCAGAAGACAAAAATCTGGAGGTCGAGTGCTACAGTGTCATCAGCTTCTGTTACAGGCAGAAAAAGGAATACAAAGAGGCCATGAGATGGCTCGACAAAGCCGAGGGAATAACGGAAATGGATGCGAATCAAGAGTTTGCGCTCAAATATGAGCTCGCTTCCCTGTATGAAGATATGAATGACGCCAAAAAAGCGTTAAAGATCTACGACGAAGTCAACAAATGGAATCCGGAATACCGCGATGTCGCGGAAAGAATTAGATCCCTCCAGATAAAAAAATAGGCTTATCCCACCACGCTAATTTTAAGTGTCCCCTTTTTGCGCCATTTTGACGTCCCTCCCAAAAATCTGTCAGATCACACACCGTGAGAAAATGTGCTGAGCGAATTCGTTATCTGTACTGAGCCAGAATTGTTTTGGCAACAAGTTCCGGTGAGGTGATACTGTTGCGAACTCCCCCATTCCTCTTCAAAGTTATGGATTTGATCAAGGACGTGATCCCATCGGAGCGGGTGGTGCTTCACATCAAGAATGAGAGGAATCAGACGATTGTTCGAGGATCAGAAAACAAAACTGACCGCCTGAACGCAGATTTCCGATCGAGAATCATCCAACAGGTGTTGGATAGCCAGTGCCCTCTCGTTTTTAATTCACAAGACCCAGAGCAAACCCTCCCATACGATGGGATGTCCGGGGAAAAAAACAACCAAAACATACTCTGTATGCCCCTTATGGATTGGCATCATCCTTTGGGGGTACTGTGTGTCGATAGGCACTCTGGTTCTGGCCCTTACACGGACAAGAACTTGGACCTCTTGGCTGAATTGGCAAAACCCATTAAGTATATTCTGCGGAATTATTTAGACAAAAACGGAGAATTGGCCCCTCCATACCTTTCTGTCCATACGGTTCTTGTTGGACAGAGCGAGCGTTTTCTAAATGTGCTCCGGATGATCGACAGAGTAAAAAATACAGATGTTCCCGTGTTTATCTGGGGAGAAAGCGGAACGGGAAAAGAGTTGATCGCCCGCACGATCCATGATGAGGGGCAAACGAGGGAGGGGAGATTTGTGGCCGTCAATTGCGGTGCGATCCCAGATCATTTATTGGAGAGCGAATTGTTCGGCCATGTCAAAGGAGCCTTTACCGGCGCATTCAGAGACAAGCCGGGTCTCATCGAGGATGCTCATGGAGGAACTTTTTTTCTGGATGAGATCGGAGATCTATCCCCTCCTCTCCAGTCCAAACTCCTCAGGTTGTTGCAAGAAAAGGAATTCCGGAGGGTAGGAGAAAATCGTACCCGAAGAGTGGATGTGCGTTTTATCAGTGCGACGAATAAAAAAATTGAGAGAGAAGTGGGCCGGGGCCGCTTCCGAGAAGACCTTTATTACCGTTTGAAGATATTCACCGTTGAGATTCCTCCTCTGCGGGAAAGAAGGGAAGATATCCTTTTTTTGCTAAATCACTTCATGGGGGAATATAGCCGACGGATGAAAAGGGAAAGAATGCATTTGTCCCCACAGAGCCTGGAACTTTTAATGAATTATTCTTGGCCTGGAAATGTCAGGGAGCTTCAGAATGAGATCCAGAGGTGTATTGTCCTCTGCGGCGATGGTTATTTGATCAAAGAGGAGCATCTCTCTTCGAGGATCAATCAGCGGCAGGAAGTTCATAATCCCACCTCATGCGATTATTTCCGTGCCAAAGCGGATTTTGAGAAAAGATTTTTAAATCAGGCTCTGTCTCAGTTCCAGTACAACAGAGCAAAAACGGCGGCTCGGATCGGCTTGAGCAGGCAAGGGCTTTTTAAATTGATCAAAAAACACAACATCCCGATTCCAGAGCGCGAATAGAGAGATGGGTGTGTGGATGTCATATCGAACGGCCCAGAAAGTGACTGAGATAGAGACAGTCTGCGAGACACCTTGCGAATTTCTGTGGATTCTGCTAAATTTTTTACAAATGAACGAAAAGAAAGTGAATGTGTTTCACGTGAGCTGTCCGGCGTGTCGGTCCATACTATGGATCGA
>CAZIMJ010000303.1:0-23161 GCA_964540205.1 uncultured Eubacteriales bacterium
AGCCATGGATTTCGAGACATTGAAATCGGTTATTGAATTGTATAAGAACAAGCACGGCCGTGCTCCCAACGACCTCCGACAGCTCGTGAGCGACGGATTCATCACAGCTGTCCCCAAAGACTTGGATGGAGAGGACTATCTCTATGACCCGGAAACAGAGACCATTACAACACGGATAAGCCCATGGAAGAGATAATTTTAATCGTTGTGTTCGGTCTTGTTTGGGGAAGCTTTCTCAACGTCGTCATCTACCGGCTGCCCAGAGGTCTCAGCCTCCTCCGGCCCCCTTCGTCCTGCCCTCACTGTGGAAAACAGATCAAAGCCTACGAAAACATCCCCATCATTTCATATCTCGTCTTAAGGGGAAAATGCGGGAACTGCAAGGCCAAGATCTCTCCGGCCTATCCGTTGGTCGAGGCTCTCACTCCGTTCTGTTTTCTGCTGGTTTATATGCAGTATTCACTGAGCCCCCAGTTTTTTGCTTCCTGCCTGTTCGCTAGTGCGTTGATCGTCTTGGGATTTATCGACTATACCCACCAGATCTTGCCGGATCAAGTAACCTTGCCCGGCTTAGTTTTAGCTCTCATCTACACGTTTTTTCGTAATGACTTGAACCTCACTCAGGCCTTGCTGGGGGCTGGCGTGGGAGCGGGCTTTCTCCTGCTCGTCTACGGCGCTTATTACCTTCTGCGTAAAAAAGAGGGCCTGGGCATGGGTGATGTGACGATGATGCTGATGGTCGGCGCATTCCTCGGATGGAAGCAAACCCTGTTGACTCTTATCCTGGCCTCCATCGGAGGGGCTGTGGTGGGTGTCTTTTTCATCATTTTTAAGAAGAAAGACCTCCAGCACGCTCTTCCATTCGGGACTTTTCTGGCTCCTGCGGCCTTTGTGGCCCTCCTCTACGGGCAGCGGATCATCGATGCCTACCTGTCGCTTTACAGGCAGCCGTGACACTCATTTCGCAGAATTATTTGATGATCTTATAGATCTCTCTCCAGGATTTAATCTTAAGAAGGGCACCAATGGGTTGTTCCAGCTTCTGGATGGTTGAGTCGTATTCCTGGATGTAGACCTCTCTTTTCTGCATGCCAGCGACGTCTTCGGATTCACCAAGAGTGACTGCAGCCCTTGTCTTGATCGAGAGCTGTATGTTTTCCAGCTGGCCTCCGGCTTCTCTGAATGCCGTGCCACCAACGGGCGTTCCCGCAGTGGGCTTGACAAATCTTGCATACAGTCTCCCGATCCCCACTAAACTCTCGCAGGGGTCCACAGTCTCGATGTTCCCGGTCAATGTGCTGAAATAGACGATGTTATTCGCCTGTTTGGGATCCGCCCAGACCTTTTCGCCAACGGTCAGGTCGCCAGAATGCTTCTCCACGGGCAAGTTCAGGATGTTCGGGTCGCCCAGAAACCATTCGACTTCGGGTGTCTCATCATCGATCATGGCGATAAAAGAATAGATGGCATCTGCCGGTGCCTTATCATCCCCGCCTGTACCAAAATATATGCGAGGGGGTGTTCCAGGTGAGACCACATCCAGCCAGACTTCCGGTTTGGTGATGATCGGATAATTGTTGGGATCTTCGTACATCACCTCTGCGTCCCAAGGATCGGAATCCAAGTATTCGATCCCGACGTTGACCTTCCACATCCGACCTTCCAGGTCTCCGACATACACGGCATCAACAGAACCATTTCCATCGGTGTCGACCATGTTGGGAGATCCAGGGATGGACCTCAGGACATTATTGCCGTTCGGCCAGATAACGCCATCAGGATCGCCTGTGATTGTGTTGATCTCCGGATTGGCGTTAAAATACCAGAAGGCTTGTCCAATTTCTACATCCACCGCATAAAAACGGTGTCCCTGCCGGCCTTGAGCCGGTACGTTATCATAACCCGAACCCATAAAGGCCGTCCAAGTCTCCACGCCGTCCTTCAAGATCCTTCCTATCACCGGAGTAGACCAGGTTTCGCCCATACGTATTTCAGTAAACTCCCACATGGGCTGGGGGTTATCAATGTTGGTGATATCCAGAGCAAAGTAATAGTTCCCTGTAGCATCTACACCCTGCGCCTTGCCTTGGCCGGGTCCTTGGCCGCAGACAAGGATCGTGTGCCATGCATCATCGAAGTAGACATCGGCCACGACCGGGCTCCCGTCCACATACACATCTCGAGCAAAATACCGGTCTCCTGTGGCAGCATCCACCGGCCACATGTTCCGCAACTTGGAGATCAGGTTGTAAGGGATAAAGGCCCAGAGCTCCTCTCCTGTCAGCACGCTGAAGCAGTGGATCATCCCGGCATTGGCCCCGACAAACAGGACCTTGGGTCTGTCTTCCCATGCTGTCTTGTAGGCATCGTAACCGGATCCCATTTTGAGCTCATTGCCAGCCGGGGGGCCTGCGATGGCTGGGTTGGAATGGTTGATATCACCCAGGATCCAGTCGCGTCCTTCACCACGAATGAACTGGATCAATCCCGCGTTATCGTTCTGAAAGTCGTTCAGCTCTCCTTGCAAAGTGCCAACATTGGCTACAGTGAAATCCTCCCGCGTGTAGCCCGTTCCCGTTCCATCAGGCATAGCGGTGTAAACAACACGGGATGAAGGAGCGCGATCCATCAGATCCTGTCCGGCATCCCACCTGATCGCAACACCAGCGGCAACGAGTTCGCGGCCCGTAGGATCTCCGAGGTCCGGGCGAGTGATGGTCCTCAGTACAGAATCAGAAGAGCTCACAGCCGTCATGTTGGTGACATCATAGGCCCGCAAATGCCCTTGCCAGCCCGGAAAATAGAAGGTTCCACCGATGATGAGTTTGACATTTTCTCCGCTGTCATCCACAAGTCTCGCAGCCACGGATGTGCGCGAATATTCCCGCCGGTCAACAACCGAATACCTGAGCCGTATGTATTCGAGAACAGGTGTCTCGAAGGAGGCCCCTTCAAACTCGTCCATATTATCTTCTTCGGCTGTCAAGAGCGCTTTCCATTTGAGCTGAGACCCGAAGTGAGTGAAGTAATGCCAGGGCTCGGCACTCGGCAGGTTGGTGATTCCATCATCATCAAAACGCGTGAGGTATTCCCAATCGCGTCCGTTGTTGTTGGACACGTAGAGCTCTACAGATAGTCCTTGGCTGGAACCCCCACGGACATACTGGTCAAATATCGACAGGCGGACTCGAGTGATCGCCTGAGTGGCCGGGTCAAGATGCGGAGTGACATTGGTCGACCACGCTTCTCCATGCAACACATACACAGCCGCCAATTCGTTTATGATCAAATAATAATCCCCCGAATGGTTCGCGTCAGCTAAGATGACATCCATGTCCCCATCCTGGTCAAAATCCAGCATGGCACTCATATCCACGTCATGCGGGTCTGGGAGAATGGGGTCACAATTGTTCAAGCATCTGAAAATAAAATCAGGCTCTCCGCCCGCAGCTATGCCACCCGTGTTTTTCATGAACCACATACGGGCTTCGTTCCCGGCATTCCATCTGTCAGTTCCTGCAAAAATATCGATATACCCATCGAGGTTAAAGTCATACACACAAGTGGCAACCGCACCTGTACATTCTGGGATGGGAATGGGCAGTTCATGGCGCGTAAAGTTTCCTTGGCTGTCATTCTCGTAGTAGACGAGGAAGGGGATGTCCATGACGCTCCCTCCGATGACATCAATATCTCCGTCATGGTCGAAATCAGCGGCATCAACGGTTGAGCCACCTCGGCCGGACGTAAATCCGGTGGGCTGGTCGTAATTGAGTTCGGAGATGTCGAATTGACCGATGTCGAAGTTCGATGCTCCTGGATTCCGAACTAAAAATATCTTATCCTCGCTGATCACCAAAACATCGACATCTCCATCTTTGTCGATATCCACAGACGCGATGTGGTCTGCGGCCCAGTTGATATAGATATTTTCACTCATGAACCTGTTTGTAAAGTCCAGGTTGGGTGCTGTTTGGTACTGGACGAAATCGGGATCGGTCGCTGTTCCGATATTGATAAACATGGCTGCAACGAACTCTGTATAGGCAAATTCATCCTGTTTGTTCTTCATGAAAAAGAAATCGAGCAAGCCGTCGTTGTTGTAATCGGCGACAGAAATGGAGGCAGGACCGCAGGCAAAACCAGTATCATAGATCTCGTTAAAATCTGCGAATAGGACGACACCATCGTCATCGTAACCGTCGCCATCCAGATCTTCAAAACGATTCCTGCAGAGGAGCAGCCGGTTTAAATAGGCATCAGAAAAAATTTCCAGGCCGACGATATCCGGATACCCGTCACCGTCAAAATCTCCGGCATCACAGACATAGATCTGCGCACCCATTCCGCTGGGTTCTGCCACAGCAAAATTCGCTCCGAGCCTGTTCAACGTGATCTCACCAGCTCCAGCGAATCCAGCACCTGGCCAGTACACCGAACTGTTTTCGTGGTCCTTCCAATCTGTCGTGTCAAAAGAATCATTGAAGTTTTCACGGAATTCGACACATTCTTCCTGTGCCCAAAACTTTATGGTGAAAAAAGCAATCAGTAAAATCACGGGGAGGATCAAAGCAATTTTTTTTGATTTTGTCTTCATGTTTCGCCTCTTTATTTTTATATTCCAGAAAGCTCGATTGCCAATTCAACCTCGATTCTTGAGGTCGTTATGGTATCGCCTGTTCCGGCCGTTCCTATACAAACCAACAGCACATCGGCTGCATCTGGGATTCCACCTGCGGCCTCATCATCGATCAAAAAACAGGTGTAGGTGTACCGTGGGTCCAAGACTCCTACAGCGTCGGTGACGTATTGCTGCCGGCAAAAAAGGACGTTATTCACATTCGCGATCCCATCTTCATTGGGATCGATGTAGTTGAGTACTTGCTGATCAGTGAGTTTTCGGAAATACACATCGGACATGGGATCATCGAATCCGACCGGGTCATTCACATAATGTCCCTCAAAAGTCGTCCAGAGCTCTGCGCTGAACGAGTCATTGACAGCCCTCCAGGTCGCATCAAAACCGGCCTCTGCGGCATTAAATGCCAATTGCTGAGTCCTGATGTTTCCAGAAACTCTGGTTCCAGTGCTTGTGACAGTCACAAGCACCAGTCCGATGACCAGTAAAAAGGTCAGAATAAGAATGACTATGATCAGAGCGACACCCCTCTCGTGCGGTGCAGGAGGGGGAACGTTGTTGTCTTGGAAAGTTCTCATTTGTTCACTCACTGTTTGCTCATTTAAAATCCATCATATGTTGAATCGTTATAAACACCCAACGACATATTCCTGAGGTTGGACGTTGAATCCAATAAAAATCTTCTGCGTTTGTCCGGTTGGGCAGCTGCCGGAGAATCCGCTATGGGCGGCTTCCCGTAGATGTACTGGGCCGATGCGGGCGGCGTGCCGGAGACCCTGACATAGGGACTCTGCGTTCGAGCGAGGATGAATAACCGTACCCGCCGAATGCCGATGACCACAGACGGAACATCCGTCCACATCCTGAGGTCATCCCAATTCAGAAAATCCCCATTATCGATCATTCCGTTGCTGTTGTTATCGTCGAGCAGATCGTCTCCATCGAGGTTTCCATGGTACTGGAACTGCAGGTCTTCTATATTCCCGGCAAGGGGTTGATGTTCCAAGAGCCCGGTGGAGTTGTTGAGACGAGAAACATACAGGACGTTCGGCTCTCCGATGTATCCATCAGAACCTGCCGTCAATCCAGGATAGTTCCCATCTATATCCAGCCAGTACATTTTCAGCTCGATAAAATGGACTGTCCCGGCCACATAATCACCCTCGACTCCTCCGGGTTGGAGGTTATTGGGAAGAGGAATATTGAGGGTTGTAAAAGAGATCTGATTTCCCACGAGGTCGACAGAGGTAATCTGTCCCAATTCAGCATTGAGAACGCTCTGGCTGGGATTGGGAAGGATTAGGATCATCCGGTTGATATAACCTGCGGGATCACTCGGATAAGATGTATCCATGTAGGGAAAATGAATAAATTCGTTGGGTTCTATATTGATTGTCCCTGTACCGGGTGTATAACTCTGGATGAGGAGGCGAAGAGGGTCTGCGTTTCCCAATATGGTCACCCTATCGGATTGATAATCCAAGCTGCCCTGATTGGGATCGTTGTTCACTCCTTGAAGATAATATCCACCGAACTCTGCAGGTAAACCCGCCCCAAGAGACTTTAGATCGCGGGCGATGAAATACATCGCTGCGCGTGCATCATGCTGGATCTCGGTGAACTGTTGCTGATCGACAGCGATCTTGTTGCTCTCCATGTAGATGGATAACGTCCCGAGGATAACGACAAGCATGATGGCGCTGGCGATCATGAACTCCAAGAGGGTGAATCCCTTCTCAAATCGGTGTCCATCCGTTTTTTTACCGCCTATGTGTAACCATTTGTTTTTCATTGGATCACCTGCTGATTATGGTATTTACGTCTGCCAATACCCTGTGTTGCATAGGATCTGTGAATAGATCGCCGATAGCGACTCCTTGCCGAGCTATTGGAAAAACCATAACCCGCACATCATACATAGAACCTGAAAACTGAACACGGGTTATTCTCCGGAAATCATTCGTTCCGTCGGTATTGACATCGACGAGCTCATCGACATCGCCTACCAGAAGGTTGGCCAACTCATTCGATGGAAGATTCCGTATGAATTCGATCTGCTGTTGAGCCAGAAAAGTGCCACTTGTAATTCTTTCGGAGCGTGAGTTGTTGAGAATGCTGTAGGTGAATAGTTGAGCCAAACCCAGAATCGCCACCGAGAGAAGGGCGATCCCCACGAGCACTTCGATAAGAGAGAAGCCTTCCTTTCTTCCTACTTTCACAGTATCACCCTCGAAGTTCTTCGATTTGTTTGATTTGTTTGTCTTGTTCATTGTTGCACGCCTAGTTCTTGGAATAATTTATCGAGCCCCCAGCAAAAACACTCACCGTCCTCTGATCCGGTTTACCATATTTATTGAGCTTGGGGCTTTGCAGAGCGACACTGTTCTGCACCGAATCAAAATCCATCACAAAACCCAAAGACGAAAAGGTCACGATCTCCGATGGCAAGCTCACAGTCACGTTGAATTTGTCCGGGATCGACATCCTGGGTAGCCCAGGCATGAGCGTCCACACATCTGGTGTCTCCTCTCTCTCTACATAAAAAATCCAATAATCCGCAAGCTGCTCAAAATGCACCCGGTGGTCCAACTTGGTTTTAACAGCCTGGAACTTGGCTCTCTGCATTATCGTGAGGATGTCTTTGGCCGCGTTGTCCAAACTCCTCGTTTCCATAGAATTTCGGATGCTGGGGAATGACCATAACATGACAAGGCCGAGAAGCCCAACCACGACAAGGAGTTCGATAAGTGTTACACCCTCGCGGTGTTTTGACAGCCTCCACTTTTTCGTTTGACTCTTTTTCTTTGGATTATTCATTGTTACACTTTACCCCCTTTATGAGGATTCGGACTAAGGGTATAAGTGTCCCCGTACCGGATACTGATGGGATCTGCGGCACCAGTATTACACAGCATATCTGTAGGGATAATTCTCCGTCCACGAGTAAGCAAATTCATCTGTGTGTTAGCCTTCAACCCTTATGAGGGTGATTTTACATCCTAAATCCAATATTTTCAAGTTCTTTCCTTGATGCCGAACCAACCGCAGCAATCCTAAGATCCTGGTCTCCTAGACCTTCCTTTTCTATATATACAATACATGCATTTTATGAGTAGCAACTTTTATACCAAACCTATTTTTTTTAAGTGTTTGAAAATAATCGGTTTATGATTCCTCCGACTCGCTTTTCCTCCTGATTTATCAATATTTGTCAAAACCCTGACAATATTTGCCATTCCACTTCTTTTCTTAATAGTATTAGAATACCTCTATATATATACCGTCAATAACCCCTAAAGATGATACTCAGGGTGATTTTTCTACTCCCACATCTCACCCCCCTACCGCCATTCCCCACCTTTTCGTCAACCCAATCGCCTCCTTTCTGCTCAAGAACTGTCATTCATTAGATCGTTATGCACAATCGTTTTCAAAGAAAACAATCCTGCCTAGAGAGTCGCATATCCATTTCCAAATCTGTGATCATATGAACACAAGTTGCGTTATTGATTGTCTCAATTGTGTGGTGGAGAAAACCGTGAGAAGGGCTGGACGGGCATGGTAAATCTCCCTATGGGAGATGTGAGGGAAGCCCGGATCCGAGTGAAGTTCCCTCGCTGGGGAAACTGAGCGTGTTTTCGCAATCGCCAATTGGGACACTCGGATAGCATTCATCACGGATTTGGAAATGCTTCCTCGAGTCTGGGGATTGTTGTATTTTGGTACCGAGTATGGTATTGGTTTATCAATGATACCAGAGAATAAAAGGGTCCTTGCGATTTGCTGTCTTATCTTTATCTTCTTCCTCGGATTATCTCTGTTCATAAACCTCCCGGCCCTGCAAGGGAATTTTCTCTTTGCCGATGAGGCGATTTATTATTCGATGACACAGAGCCTCGCGAATGACTTTGATCTTGAATACACGAAAAAGGACCTGATCCGTTATTACAAAGCCTTCGATTCGGGCCCTCTGGGGATCTTTTTGAAAAAAGGAAAAAATGACCGGCTGTTCTTTGCAAAATCCTACATCTACCCCCTTTTTGCCTCTCCATTCGTAAAGATCTTCGGGAGTAATGGTTTTTTGGTCTTTCACTCCATCCTCCTCTTCTTCATTCTGATCATGGGCTATGCGTATTTCTCACTTTCCAACACAACACCTCTTTCTTTTGCCGCCATCCTCACCTTTCTCTTTGCTTCTGTGGCCTGTGTGTATTTCTTTTGGATACATCCAGATTTTTTCAACTTTTTTCTCGTATTTTTTGTGCTTTTTTTATGGCTCTATAAACACAAAAAAGAAGAGATGCCCCCAAATGAGGAACAGAAAACCAAATTTGACAGTTTCCTCCTCTCCAATGGGTCCGACTATCTGGCATCGCTTTTTGCAGGTCTAGCGGTTTTCTCCAAACCGCCCCATATTATCATCTTGGGCCCCATAGTGCTCTATGCCATATTCAAGAAAAAATTTGTGAAGGCGGTACTTCTCGTTCTGATCTTTGCATTCACTGCAGGTCTGTTTTTTGGAATCAACTATCTCGCGACGGGCGACTGGAATTACCAGGGGGGTGAACGAAAGACGTTCTATGGCGAAGGTGGTTACCCCCTTGAGAAAGACCATATCACCTTCGACACGGCCAAGGGTGGTGCCATGACTTCGGAAGGCTATATGGGAAAGCATCTCCTACCTGTGAAATTTATCTTCTACAACCTCTTCTATTATTTCTTTGGCAGATTCACGGGCCTCACCTGGTATTTTTTCCCGGCGATCCTTGCTCTGATCCTCTTTCTTATGGGAGCCAAGAGGATCTACCAATGGTTTCTCCTTGTCGCAATTCTCGGGGGAATCCTGTTTTATATCGTGATCATGCCGGATAACTACGCCGGTGGCGGTGGGGCATTGGGTAATAGATACTTTATAAGTATCTATCCCCTGTTTCTCTTTCTCCCCAATCTCAAAAGAAAGCTCAAAGAGATCGTACTCTGCTGGATTATGGCCGGTCTGTTCATTGCGCCGATCCTCACAAATCCCATTCTCTATTCCCACTATCCCGCAACCCATGCCAAAAAAGCTCCCTTCAAATGGCTCCCTTTGGAGATGACTCTCGTGAACAATTTCCCCACGAACACAAATCCCAGCGCCCGCAGGCAGCCCATCGGCTTAAAATACAGCTGGATCCATTTTCTGGATGACAACTTTATTCCCAGGCAGAAAGAATCGGAACTGGAGAAATTCGGCTTCTGGACACGCGGACCGCACACAGCAGAGATGATCCTCAAAACCTACTATCCGATCAAAACACTCACAGTAATTCTGCTCAACAATCCCCGGATGCGCAATGACATCACGGTCAAGGTCGGAGGAGAAAAGAAAAAGATCGCCCTCGGACAAAACCAGCGAGGGACTCTCACATTCACAACTCTCAAACCATTCCAAATCAAGGCCATCCATCTCTACAGGATTAAAATTAGCGCCTCAAAAGGATCTATACCTTATTTTGAGGATGAATACAGCCAGGAAAAAAGATACTTGGGTGTCTATTTCGAATTCGTGATCGAACCCGAGTACATGCCGGAATATTGATGTGTGGCATCTGCGGAACAATCAATATTGAGAAGGGAGCACCCGTCTCCCGGTCACTCCTCTCTTCGATGTGTGCAACCATAAAACATCGAGGCCCTGATGATGAAGGGATCTTTGTTCAGAACAATGTTGGGCTCGGCACCCGACGCTTGAGCATCATAGACATTGAGGGAGGTCATCAGCCTCTATCCAACGAGGACGGCTCTGTGTGGGTGGCTCACAACGGAGAGATCTACAATTTCCCCGACCTCCGCAAGGAACTCATTGCTCGCGGTCACACATTTAAAACCCGGACAGACACCGAAACCATCGTCCATAGCTATGAGGAATGGGGAGAGCTGTGTTTCCAAAAATTCCGGGGCATGTTCGCCTTCGCCCTTTGGGATGGTCATAAAAAAAAGCTTCTGATCGTTCGGGACCGGATGGGTATAAAACCTCTCTACTACACGTTGATCGAAAACAGAGATAGGACTCTTGTCTTTGGCTCGGAACTCAAGACCATCCTCGTCCATCCCGAGGTCAAACGAGCTCTCGAACCTCAGGCTGTAGACCTCTATTTGACTTTAGAATATATTCCGGAACCCTTTTCCGCCTTCAAGAATATCTACAAACTGCCGGCAGGAGCATTTCTGGTCTATGAGCGGGGCGAGATCCGTATCGAAAAGTATTGGGATGTTTGCGAGGAACAAGAAAGGGATGCCTCAACTACGGTTCGCGGTGCAACCCTTGCTTCTTTGGAGGACGAACTGTACGAGCGCCTCAAGGAATCGGTCAAGGCACGGCTCATATCCGATGTGCCTCTTGGGGCTTTCTTGAGCGGCGGTATTGATTCTTCGGCCATCGTGGGCCTGATGCACGAACTGGGCGTCTCGCCCATCAAAACCTTCTCCATCGGCTTTGAAGATGCCACCTATAATGAGCTCGAGCACGCCCGCCGTATTTCTCAGAAATTCCACACAGACCACGAAGAGTTCATCCTAAAACCCCAAGCATTGGAGCTAACGGAAAAACTCGTTCATCACCTTGACGAACCATTCGGAGACTTTTCCATCTTCCCCACCTATCTGGTCTCTAAAATGGCCCGGGCACATGTCAAAGTCATCCTCTCCGGAGACGGCGGAGATGAACTCTTTGCCGGATATGAGCATTATCAGGCCCAAAAGCTATCCCGCTTACCTCTTGTGTCTTTTCTGTCCAAACCCATGCCCATTTTCCTGAGAAAACTTCCACCCTCAACCAAAAAGAAAGGCCTCTGGAACAAGCTGCGGCGTTATGCACAAGGCTTCGAGCATCCACAGGACTTAAGGCACCTCCGATGGATGATGTTCCTCAACCAAAAAGAACGGGAAGAGCTGTATTCCAAGGACTTCCGCCACGAACTGGGAGGGATCAAACCCTTCCATTCGATCCCTCCTCTTGATAGATTGTACCCACAACTGGACCGATTTGATGACATCAGTGGAGAACTCTATCTCGACCTGAAGTCATACCTGGTCGACGACATTCTGGTCAAGCTTGACAGGATGAGCATGGCCACATCTCTTGAGACACGGGTTCCGCTGCTCGATCACAAGGTCGTCGAATTTGCTTTCCGGATCCCAGGACATCTCAAACTAAGGGGTATGACCACAAAATGGATCTTCAAAAAAACCATGGAAAGACTTCTCCCGCCTCAAAACATCTACCGGAGCAAAGAAGGTTTCTCTATACCGATCAAACACTGGTTACAGAATGAATTAAAAGAGTTGATGCTCCATTATCTCAGTGAAAGCCGGATCCAGGATGCCGGGCTCTTTAACTGGGACCCAATCAAACATAAAATCGACACACACATGGAGGGGAGAGAGAACTACAGCCACCAACTATGGGCTCTTCTCGTCTTCGAGATCTGGCGCGAAAAGTTCCTAAAATCCTGATGGGCTGCATCCCCAAAACCGTGATGAATGACGTTCCGAGTGTTCCAATTAGTGATTTCAAAAACACGGTTTTCTCCATCACACAATTGGAACTCCCAATAGCGCAACATGATTCCTGCCATCATCGTTCTGGAGATGCTTGCAATCCTTATGAACTTTTAGGAACTTCACTTGGAATAACCGAAACAACAAAAACTGCGCGCGTTTCAGGGGAGACCTTGTGTTTTTCTGAGACAGGAAGGCCGAGGACCCAGACGATCTCATCTCCTGAGAGGAAAACGGGATGTCTGTCCCGCTCTGGCTGGGGGATATCCTTCGCACGCATGATCTCCTTAAGCTTTTTTCGGCCGGGAGAACCCAGGGGTTGGTACCGATCTCCATCCCGGCGGTTCCGCACATGGAGGGAGAATTTGAGTTTACTCCAATCCAGATAAACCTCCATATTATTGTCCGTTCTCAAAGAGGAATGCTCTATATTCTCCAGTCGTGTCCCCTTAAAGCGCATGCCCAGTTCCTGGATATCCAAAATTTGGTCCCAAGTCCATGAATAAGCGTACTGGACTTTTGGGGGCAGGCCTTCTTTTAAAAAGACCAATCCCTGCTCTCTTTTTAACACCAGGCTCTCTTTGAGGGAAAATTCTTTTCCTTCGTTAAGCTTCAAGATTTGTTCCACGTCCTCGAAAGAAATTCTCCGTAGGTCGCCTCTGAGTCTGTGTATGAAATGGCGGACCACTCGCCTTTGGATAGCGAGAGGCAAGCTGAGCAACTTTTTGATATCCAGCGCCACACGATTTTCTCCCTCCAACAGAACATCCCGGGCCTTGGCGGCCGAGAGTGAATCCAGGAATGTATCTTCCTCCATCAACAGAGAGGTCAGTTTGCCCAAATGAGGAACGATCTTTGAATCAAAATTCTCTTTAAGATAGGGGATCAGATCACTCCGGATCCTGTTCCTCAAGAACGAGGAGTCGAAATTGCTCTCATCGATGCGGTATTCGAGCCCTTTTTTCTTCAGATAATCCTCGATCTCCTCCCTCTCGATCCTTAACAACGGCCTGATCACCCTGCCGTCGATGACAGGATAAATCCCGGCCAACCCTCTCGAACCACTCCCCCTGAGCAGGCGGAGGAAAAACGTCTCCGCTTGATCGGACATGGTGTGTCCAGTTGCGATCTTGGCTCCACCGATCGTCTTGGCGATCCTGCCCAGGAATTCATACCTCAGCAACCGGCCCGCTTCCTCAAGGTTCAGCTTGTTCTGTTTGGCATAGGACGGCACATCGGAAGACTCCACAAAAAGCGGGATCTTTTGGGATGAGGCGATGGTTCGAACAAAACGCTCATCGTCGACCGAGCTGGCGCGAATGCCATGATTGAAGTGGCCCAGATAGAGCGAAATATCCCAATCTCTTCGGATCTCGAGGAATAAAAACAGCAGTGCTGTAGAATCTCTCCCGCCTGAGTAAGCCACACATACCTTATCTCCCTTCTGAAGCAGGTTGAAGTCATGAATGGCATCTAAAAACTTGTCGAGCATCATATTTTTCCGCAATTCAAAAGACTCAAATCGAAGGTTACCATATTATTCGCTCAATATAAAAAGTTCCCTTCCAGCTTTCAGCCCCCAGCGAGAGAATATCTACTGCTTCAAGTGCAGAGAGTAAAGAAAAAAAGTGGTGGCGGTGGAGGGATTTGAACCCCCGACACTACGGATATGAGCCGTATGCTCTAACCTCTGAGCTACACCGCCAGTGGCAAAGATTTTAGCGAAAATATCCCTCTAAGTCAATTTGCTATTCACGAAGGTAACCATTTCTAAATCCGTGATGAATGATATCCGAGTGTTCCAATTGGTGATTGCGAAAACACGCTCAGTTTCCCAAACGGTCCGCTCGGGGAATGGACACTCCATCCAAAAGATTTGGCTCCAATTATAGGCTCAGATTTAGCGGATGGCGATCTGGGACTCGCGTGATGTGAAACTCACAGATTGACCAGTGGGGCTGTTCGCTGAAATCCCGGAAAAGGCAATCGAGCTTTCCCCCTTGCCTTTCGAAGTAAAAACCAAGGTGGCTACCCGGCCACGGCCCCTGAATCCTTTGGCGACCTCAGGACTCGAAAAGCCTATGGTGCACATGCCGGCAGAATTGTCGATGTTTTGCAGAAAAGAGGGATTTTTTCCGAACTGCTGGGCATAACCACCGACGATCACCTGTTTCAACTCGAGGACTTGAGGATTAAAGGACAGATTAAAGGACATATTCCCGATCTCCCCTGAGGAGCTGATGTTCACATTGACACGAAAATCCCTGTTTTGCGGTCCTTCAAAATTGGCAGGATTGAGAGTGATCTGATTTTGCCCTCCGGGCTGTTGAGCCCGCTCTCTGTCCATGAGCAACCTCTCCTGCCTCATCCGTTCATCAAAGAGGTCGTCATCTGATGACCTGACACCCGTTTGCCCCGCAGGTGTCCCGCCCAGATTCACCCACACTGGTTTTTCATCCTCTTCATCCAGAGGAATCGATCGAATAATGCTGGGCGTGATCGTCATGATGAGGTCTGTCTGCTGGACCTCTATGTCTGTCTTCGAAAACAGCCCCCCCAGGATCGGCACATCTTTGAGTCCAATGATCCCTTTGATGCTCTGCCTCTCTTGGTCCTGGAGTAATCCGGCCATAAGGTTTGTCTCCCCATCCTTCAGCCGGATGATATTCTTCACTTTTCGCGTAGCAATGATCGGAATGTCTGCAAAACCGCTCCCGCTGATAGCCTTGAGCTCCAACTCCAACTCCAGGGTGACTTCATCTGCCGCATGGATCCAGGGTGTTATCTTGACTATTATCCCCACATCTTTGTACTCAAAACTGGTTATGGGCTGCTGGTTAACACCGCCCGCAGCGATAGGCGTAAAGGTCGTGATGGGAATGGGAACTTGGTCTCCGACCATAAATTCGATCGGTTCCCCCACCACACCGCGGAGCCGCGGTTGAGCCAAGATCTTGGTATCCGAATCCGTGGCCAAAAATTGAACGAACGCCGTCGGAAGCGTGATCTGAAAGTTCTCTTTCGTAAAATCGATGTCTGCCAAGCTCAGCCAGGATGTATCCGAGGACTGAGGCGCATAACTGAAGCCGACTACATGATTGTCAAAATCCAGGCCGATCTCTTTCATCTTGATCCGTTTGACTTCCATGAACTCCACATCCACTACAACCTCACCCTTGGGCTTATCCCACAGCCGGATCAACCGTTCGGCTAGAGCCACAACTTCGGGTGTATCTCTGACCGTCATCGAGTTCAGATTTTTATCCACGATGATGGATGGTGCCTTGAATTGCGTCCGGGTCATCGTCGTCAAGGATCCGAGGATCTCCTGGACATTGATGTTTGAGAGATAAAATGTCTTGATGACATTCACTTCATACTTGGCCCTGTTCATGGGTTGATCTGGGACCACGATGAGAGTCTTGGGGTCAATGATCCTGAAGAAATTCTTAGACGCCAAACAGAGGGACTGCACGGCCTGTTCAAAATCCATATCGGACAGGTCGACAGAAAAGGGCTTATCGCTGAACGCCTCATCAAAAAGGATGTTCACGCCGGCATGCTTTCCCAGAGCTTGAAAAATGGAGCGGAGGCTCGCTTCTTGCATAAATTTGAGTTGGATCTTCTCTTTGCTCACATCAAGGCTGATGTATTTTTCAACAATGATCTCTTTGGGTTTCTCCTCCTTGGCACCTTTCAGTGCGAACCGTCTGGCCTCCTCGTATATCTTCATATTGGTGGTATCGTGGGAGAAGGCCACCTCGTATTCTTTGAGCGCTTCTTCCTTTTTCCCTTCGGCCGCCAAGTTTCTGGCGATATAGAGATGGGAATAGCTGGCTGCAACCTTGGCTCGATAGAGAGCCAGTCTGTACACAGAGCTCTGCGGGTCTTCGAGCACGGCCTTTTCATAGAGCTCGACAGCCTTATCCCAATCCTTACTCATCGCGGCTTCGTATCCCGATTTATAGTGTTGACTGATCGTTGTGCAACTCCATAAAACTGAGACAATCACAAACACAAAGATTATTTTTTTCATGGGAAATCTCCCTCTATGGAAAACATCACTGGCTTTGAATCTGGTCCAAGAACCTCTATCTCTTCAGGACCTATTCGACCGACTGTAAAGCCATCGGTGATCAAATCCCCCTCCACAACGGCCAAGGCTTCACCCTCAAAAACGATCAAGCCTACGATCTTCCGGCCCGAGAGCACATAGCCGAGGTATCTTAAATTCAAGGAGGACATCGAATTCTCTCCTTGAGACTGCGTATTCTGGCTGTTCCTTATCTCTTCCATCCTCTCTTCTAATGCCCCCGGACTAAGCTCCTCCACGACACTGGCGCTTCCCACGGTAAAAATGTTCCTCTCGGGGGGAGGCATCGGTTTTTTTTCCGAAGAGAGCAAGTCCATCCGGATGAAGCTGTCTGCGCTTCCCTTCGCCGATTCTGTCTTCTGTGGCTTTTCCTGCACCCAACCAAATAAAAGAGAGGCACAACACACAAAGAGCACTTTGGCATAAATCCATTGGTTGTTATTGTTCATAATAACCCACCAAAGCCACTTGGACCTTTAATCCTCCAGAAAAGGGGTCTACATCCAAGAAATCGATCTTTTGGACGACCAGGAACCGGGGGAAAACCTCAACAGAATGGATGAATTTTTTCAAGGCCGTATAAGAGCTGGTTGTTTCAAAAGTGATCCTAACGACGCGGTACATGCCTTCTTTGAGGTTCGCGTAATCATATCTTTTTTGAGAAACCTGAATCCTCGCGCCGTTGAGGATTTGCTCTGTATCACGCATGAGCGGCGAGATCCCCTCTTCCTCTTTGTAGAAATACTTCGCCTTCAACTCCTTCATATCGTCCAGAGTCCTCTGCCATTTGAGCCACTCCGCGTTCTTATCTCGCCTCGCTTTTCCCATATCTCGAGCACTCTCTTTCTTCGAGGCGAGACAGTCGAGAGACTCAAAATGTGATCGTTTCTCCCCGAGGGCCACAACAAAAAGGAAGAGGAGAGCGAGGGCTAAAAACAGACATAGCACTCCTAATATTCTCCTGTCTTTACGGTCCAAAAGCTCAAATATTCCGTTCATAGCGTAGAGAAATCTCCGATAGTGAGTAGCCCTCCTGGCTTTTCGACTCACTGAGGATCTGTATATCTTTAAATCCCTTTGCCGCCAATCTTGCGATAAAATTAAGGAGCTCGTTTAAAGAGGCAGAAGCCACTTTGAACCGAACTTCCATGGATATTCCCTCTTCAGGGAAAGGCCTCATGGAGATGATATAACTGGAGGCAGGGAGAGCATCTTCAAGGGCAGAAAAAAAGTCCATCCAAGAAAAACTTTTGCTGTAAACCAGGCTGTTGATGAGTGCCACATCCTCAGCATGCTGTTCATTCAATTCTTCGATCTTGATGTTCAGCTGATTGGCCTCTCTCTGGTCATCCGAGATCTGACTCTCGATCTGGATAACCTCCTTCTCGGCTTCTTGCGCCAAGTCTCTGTATTCGTAGAAGATCTTTCCCCCCAGAGCCAAAACAAGGCATGTGGAAATCCCGAGAAGAGCGAACAGGAGTAGAAACAGCCTTCTATTCCGCATGGGACTAGTGGCCAGGTTCAAATTCAATTTCTTGTGATTTCTCATGAGAGTTGCCCCAACAGCGGTGCGAGCAGTCTTTTCTCCTCCAGCGGAAGGTTAAACTTCAAGGATGATTCTATGGCTTTCACAGGACACTGACACCTATCCTCTAAGCTGGAGAGGATTTCCTCTGCAGAACCGAACACCCCCGTTCGCACCCAAATGCACTTTATCTTTCTTTTTTCTTTGTTCTCAACAAACTGTGCGGTGTTCTCGACCTCTTGAACGATATCCATCCACTGATCCATCGATGCCTTCTGGTCCATAAAATCTTCTGTAATGGGCTTTTGACGGTAGAGGGATATCTCGGATTTCGTGATAGCCAGAAGGCTGAATGCATCTCGCTCTAGGTCGATAAGCATAAAGTCTTTGTCTTTCTCACTGTCGATCAGATTGTAGAGGTTGAGCGACGGAACTCCCACGACCCTCACTTTCAAACGCAGCCGGCTGAAGACCTCTTCGTACTCCTCTACGACTGCAGACCTCGAGATCGTTACAAGCACCTTTTTCTTGGCATTCGACTTTACTACGGTGTAAGAAAGACGGATATCTTTCGGCAGAACGGGAATCTGTTTTTTTATCCGGAATAGGATGATCTGCTCCCTTTCCTTCGGAGAAATGGGCATGGAATCAAAGGCAAACACAAAGGTTTTCTGGGATAATTCAGGAAGCAGGAGTACAACTTTATGGTCTGTCATATGGAGCTTGGTTAAACCCTGCTGTACCATATTTTCCAGTGCGGCACTGTCTTTGATGTTTTTTTTGTGGAAAGACGACGCGATCACATCTTCCGGGAGTGGAAGAACAAAATAGTGCTTCAGCTTCCTGTCATTGGGAGATACACGTATTCCGCTGAGATAACGGGATGAAACCTGAAGAGCAGAGTGTGGCAAGGGCTGCTGAGAGAAATAATATTTGATCTTGTCAATGAGAGGAACCATTATTCTTCTCTTCTCCGTTTTTTTTCTTAATATTTGTATTGTCGCCCATCACACGAAAACTTTCATTCCACAAACGTCACCTTGTTCAGCTCTTTCAGGCTGGTCACTCCCTTGAGAACCTTTTCCATTCCCACCTCTCTCAAAAAGACCATGCCTTCAGCTTTGGCTCTCTTCTTGACCTCGGAGAGAGGTTTTCTGGCGAGGATCATCTCACGGATCTCATCGGAAAGCTCGAGCAGTTCGGCGATCGCGGTCCGTCCTTGATAGTTCGTGTAATTGCATTCTGGACACCCTTCTGCCTCATAGAAAGACTGACTCCTGTATTTTTGAGGGGAAAGACCCGATTCGATCAATTCGTTATCCTCGTAATGGACTGTTTTTTTGCACTTCGGACAGAGAACTCTCACCAGCCTCTGTGCAAGAATAACATTGAGGGCAGAGATAAAACTGTAGGGATCCACCTGCATGTGAAGAAATCGGCCGATGACATCAAAGACATTATTGGCATGTACAGTCGTGAAAACCAGATGTCCTGTTAAGGCTGACTGGATGGCGATCTGCGCCGTTTCCGGGTCTCTGATCTCTCCTACCATGATCTTATCCGGGTCATGCCTCAGTATGGAGCGCAATCCACGGGCAAAAGTCAACCCCTTCTTTTCGTTAACGGGAATTTGGGTGATGCCATCTATTTGGTATTCCACAGGATCTTCGATGGTGATGATCTTATCCTCGGGAGATTTGATCTCAGTAAGAGCTGCATACAGGGTCGTGGTCTTTCCGCTTCCCGTGGGCCCCGTGACCAAGACCATGCCGTAGGGTTGGACGATGTATCTGTTGAATCTGTCCAGAACGACCTTTGAAAAACCCAACAGGTCCAGCCTCAACTCAGAGAAGGCTTGGGTGATCATCTCCTTGTCAAGGATCCGGATCACAGCATCTTCTCCAAAGATGCTGGGCATGATGGAGACACGAAAATCTATGGTCTTGTCCTTGATCTTTAACCGGAATCGTCCATCCTGAGGGACTCTGCGCTCGGCAATATCCAGGTCGGAAATGACTTTGATCCGGGAGATAATGGGGGACTGAAATTTTTTACCGATCGTGTCCAGAGCTTCACTCAGAACACCATCGATCCGGTACTTGATGGTCACACCGTTCTCTTTGGACTCGATATGGATATCACTGGCTCGCTTCTGGACAGCTGTAAAAATAATGGAGTTTAAAAGCTTGATGATCGAGCCATCCTGGTCGGCCAGTTTTTCTACGGATATGACTTCGTCCTCATCTCCCTTCTCCTCCACAACCTGCATAACAAAGCCTTCTGTGGCATCCTTAAGAAACTGAAGAGCTGTCTCACTCTTGCGCAACGCCTCGTGGATCCCCCTTTTTGAAGCCGCATAGACCTCCACTTTTTTTCCCAAGAATGATTCAATGGAATCTATGGCTTCGATATCGGAAGGATCGGCGATCGCGATCTTCACCGAATTTTTGTTTTTTTCTATCGGAACGAAATTCGCCCTGTAGAGAAACTCGACAGGAAGAGACTGGATAAAATCCCTGTCTAGAGTTATGGATGTCAGGTCAATATAGGGAACTTTGTACTTTTCGGCCAGCTCTTTAGTTTTCGTTTCCTCAGAATGAACTGTGATATTATTTTCTTTTGTCTTCATTTTTTCCTTCAATTCGTGACTTGAATGATATTAAATATGGGGAGATAGACAGAGAGGAGCATCACGGCCACGACCAGACCCATAAAGATGATAATGATCGGTTGTATCAAAGATACGATCGTATCGATCTTGCCACTGATTCTCTCATCGTAAACCTCAGCCACATCAGAGAGCATTCCTTCCAGGTTGGCAGACGATTCGCCGATGCGTATCATATCCAACGCCAATGGAGGAAAACACTCCGTCTTCCGGAGAGATTGGGTGAGACTTTCTCCATTTTTGATTGATTCGGGAAGTATTTTCATCCTTGAAAACATGTATTTGTTGGGGACAGACTTTGAAGAAATTGGGATCGCAGAGAGCAGGGAGATCCCTCCTTTGAGGAGCAGGCCCAATGTCCGGCAGAAGAGAGAGGCTGCCGATTCTATCCAGAGCTGTTTTCCGTAGGGAATTCTAAGTTTTAACTTGTCCAAGAAGACCAGCGATCGTTCATTCTTTTTCATTTGAAAATATGCCAGGAAGAGCACGAGCACAAAGGCAAGAATAAACACCATATTGCTCTGCACGGCCAAAGAGACAGATATCAAAGCACGGGTGATCGACGGCAGCTGCGCCTGATAATCTGCATAAAACCTGGAAAAACTCGGCAGGATGAAATTCAAAAGAATCAAAAGGAGTATAAAGGAAAAGACGATCAATATCGTTGGGTAGGTCAAGGCTGTTTTTATCCTGGATTTGGTCTGGGAGATCGTACGGGCATAATTGATGTAGCGGCTGATCGTCTCCGCAAGGTCACCGCTGCGCTCCCCCGCCATGAGCGAGGCGATATACACTGTAGAGAACAATGTTTCGTGTTGTGCAAAAGCCTCCGAAAGTGCCTTGCCCCCCCGGATCTCCTTTTCCACCAACATCAATACCTCCTTGAGCTTTTCATTCTTCACACGCTGGATCAGGATGTTGATGCTTTTAAGGATAGGATATCCCGCCCGGATCAGGGCGACCAATTCTTGGTTGAAGGTGATAAAATCCTTCTCATTGATCTTCTTCTCTGTCGAAAGAACGGGGACCTGTATTTTCTTCCAATTCCTTCTGACTGACAGCACACAATACCCCCCTTCTTCAAAATGCTTCCGGCATTCCTTGAACGAAGGGCTAAAAAACGGTTCGGATATAATACGGCCGTCATCTGTAGCCAGTCGACAAAGAAAGTGTGGCATTTTAGCTAATCTCTCACCGTCTATTCAGTATCAATATGGTAGGTAATCCACCCATAATTGTCAAATTCGGCAGGATCAGTCCATAAGACCTAAAACTCCTCTAAATAACACGCAGATTTGGCCTGAACCAGTGCTTTCGCGCTCCTTCATACTCACATTTCCAGCCTGAAGCGTCAATCCCCTGTAGAGAGGATATCCAAGGTGATTTTTGGGGGTGACATCTCATCTTTTCGTTGAGGTAGTTATTCATAAAATCTGCTGCGTTATGTCGTGTCTCGCGGCAGTAAACTACAGCTTCGCCCTCCATGCCTTGCATCTTCGGCAACCTCAACTCGTGTATAACTACCTTTCAGCCTAGTTATTCATAAAATATGCTGACACCTACCTGTAAAACGAAAAACAAGGATACTTCGTTGCCCAATCACAATATTCTCATGATCCATGAATCATCAACCCTCTCATCGATATCGTATTTAGAAGTGCTTCTCCAGAGCGTCGCGGGATTGACAAAATCCAGGGAAAGCTTTATCTTAAAACAGGTGAAAAAAAAGAAGATCTGGATTATAGCAGCGTTCGCGTTTGCCATGATCCTTTTATTCACGCTTAAAAAGATCGGATTCAGTGAATCATTTTTTTTCTCCCTAAAAACGGAAGTCAACCCTCAAACCTCCAAGAAACCAAAGTACGACTACATGAGCACTTTTTTATCAAGAGATACGGAACCTCTAGGGCTTAAAGAGAACATCGCTCTAAAAAAGTATTTGGAGCAGCCCAGCATCAAGTGGGCCATTCGTTCTGGTAAAAAACACATTTTAAACTAGGTCAGACATATATTTTTTCTCATGATGATTCAATTTTTTGGATTGAGAACAGAAATTTTAGGATGAATAAAAAAGTCTTACTCGTCCTTCTTCCCACACTGGCACTGCTAGTGTTGGGAGGTATCAATATCTACAAGAAAGCCACTTGGACCGAGCCTACAGATGGCGTTATTTGGGAAGAGCAGCCTGAGGGCCTAACAGCCATACAGGTCGAGACAGACAGCCCAGCCTATTTGGCTGGGATCCAAAAAGGCGACATCCTCTACAAGATCAATGACAACCCTGTGCGCACCAAGATCGATGTGTCCAAGAACCTGTGGATCGCAGAAAGTACCAACCAGAAGGTGATCTATGAGATCATTCACGAAGGGGATCAGATCTTTCCCTCCTTAAACTACATCAGCAAAATAGGGAGCAATCTCATCTATTTTTTCTTGGTCCTCATCGGTCTGACCACGATCGCGTTGGGCTTGATCGTTTTTCTGAATTCTAAAAAACCTTTTTCTCTCCCATATGTCTTCTTTTTTTTGATCTCGCTGGTGCTGTATTCATTCTATACCTTTTCACCCACGGGTCAGTTGAACGTCTTGGACAGTCTTTTTTACTGGTTGGATAAAATTGCATTCCTCATATTTCCCCCACTTTTCCTCCACTTTTTTTTCATCTTCCCGAAGCGAAAAAGAAATCTCAGAAACAGG
>CAZIMJ010000304.1:0-6652 GCA_964540205.1 uncultured Eubacteriales bacterium
TCAGGCCCACCGATGTCATCCTCATTGATCATGCCATCACCATCATTATCGTAGCCTTCATCTCCAATCCTGCGGAAACGCCGCCCTTCCTCCTTCTTGTCTTCCACTCTGACAAATTGCCGTTTATCTGGAGACAATTTGTAATCTCCCTTCGGATCTTCGATATACATGGTCGAAAGCTCACCATCGCCGTCCACATCCTCCGTCTGATCCTCATCGTACAGACCGTCCCCGTCATTATCCTCAGGTCTGTAAGGCTCGCGCGGATTATTAGGCGTGTTGGGATAGCTTACAAACGAATCGTTTGCGTCCACATTCAATCCCGGCAAAATGTAGAACGTATTATTATCCACCAGGTCATGGACGTAATCATCATAATCGTACCGCGTAAGCAGATACCACATCAGGTAAAGGGAACACATAACCCCATTTACCTCATTGCCGTGGATTGCTCCATCCACCCACATGGCGGGCTTTTCCGAATATTTCCCAGTGGACTTCGCCGTGATCGTTATCAGAAACTGATTGCGGCCCATCCGGCTCTTCCCGATGCTCTCTATATCAGACAGATGCGGATACTTTTTCTGGATGTCGTGCATGATCTTTGTCCACTCCGCATACGAGTAGTACCTCTTCCAGCTGATAGGAAAATCCAATTCGCCATGGTATCCGCCCGGACTCTTTTGCTGCTTCTTCTGGGCTAGGGCCGGTGCCAACGACGACGCCAAAAGGATAACTCCCAAAATCACAACCATTATGTATTTCAAATTTTTATGTGCTCTCATCGTAATCCTCCCTTATTGAATGGAAAGGTTTTTGACCTTGGTGCCGCCTTTCTGAGATGTCACTACAACTTTGAGCGGGGCGTCTCCCTCAACGGCGACCAGCCATTTCACTGTGCGTTTCGGTCCCTTCTGCTTGACCTCGGTCGGGCCATATATCAGTCCTCGCTGGAACATCATCGGAAATCCGGGATAAAAGAGCATCATCATCCGCCTTTGTTCTTGGGGTGGCGGAGCCCCTCTCGGCGAATACCCTGGAATCTTCATTGTCCCCTCCATAACTCCCAATTTCTGGAAGGGTGATCCCTGAAGGTAGGCCACCCGGTCGCGATCGCCGATCAACCACACAATGTCTTCCCTGTTTCCAGCCAACTGAGCGCCTCGCGCAATGTGTGTCGCCAGCTTTCCTTTATTTTCAATAGTTGCCGTCACTTCCACAATTTTGTATTTTTCCTTAGATTTTCCTTTTTTGATCGTCACTTGGTCACCATCCTGACTGGCATCAGCCTCCCTTGCGCTGCTCTCTGTGATGACCTTCGCCTTAGCCTCTGTGATGACGATATCGGGCTGCAGCCCGGCTCTAAACTTCTCGAACTGCCAGTGTTTCTCACACACATTCATCAACGGCTCTCCCGGCAACGCATTGCTACGATATTTAGAGATCCATCCACCGATCTCACCCTCGCCCAATTCCGGATGGTTGAACTTCTTCCAAGAAAGAAAAAGCCTCCCTCCGTATTTATCATCCTGGTACTTCAGCACCGCCCGTTGGGCCTTGATCCTTGTTTCTTCACCTTCAAACTGGGGAAAATCAGGGATGTCTCTCTCCGGATTCCAGAGTTCTGTGGTGAGTGCATATATTCCCAACTGTTTGTACATCCAGTCTGTGGCCATTCCGTAATTGTATGGCGCGTCTTTTTCCTCGTCGTAGCTCACTCTCCAACCCCTGGGAAGCTCATAACCTCTGGCTTTCGCATATTTATTCTTCGATGTTTTCTCCAGCTCCTCTTTAAACTCTGATAACTTTTCGGGATTCTGCCATACTTCCGGAACTTCATCCCCGATGATCTCCAGGTATTTTTTCCCCATGATCATGTCGAGAATCGCCACATCCTTGGGATGAAGCTCTGGATGTGGTGCTGTTCCCATAGGCCTGTAAGTGAATCCTCCGGATGTGTGATAATTCTGCGCCATCAGAATGTTTGTGTGATTGGTGAAAAACTCTGCGATCGCATGAGTTTCGAGTGCAGATGTAGGATAATCTCCCTTCCCCCCGGCCATTGTGTCCTTGAACCAGCCTTCAGGAAAATTGCGATTCAGGTCTATGCCACTCTCCGAATCTTCACCGCGCCTGCCATCCCCATCGTTATCCTTATCCTCCCTGATGACTGAATAACGTTGCTTCTCGGTCTTTTCTCCTTCCCTCAGGCGTATCATCAAACGAGAATCTTCATCATCCATCACATACTGGCCTTTGGGATCTTTGTAGCGGAACCGTGTGATGTATCCATCTGCATTGAGATCGTCAGGCCCATCCTCGTTAATCTTCCCGTCCTCATCATCATCTTTTTTCATGCTGTTCTGCCGCTGTGAGATCCCCTTTTCGATACTATTGTACAAACCGTCGGGGTTGACCACCGGGCAGATATAAAAGGTCTGATCGTCCACGATCCGCGTGATCTCTTCATCTGTCCCATAGCCTGAGATCAGCTTATCGATCGAATAAAGGCAAACCTCAGTGCCCGTGTATTCATTTCCATGCGTGCTGCCACACAACCAAAACCCAGGCTTCCCCTGGTAAGACTTCATGGGCGTAACGTTTTTTACGCCCTCCTTCCGCTTATTGCGCAGCTCCACATGGGCATCAATGGTCGTCCCTGTCTTCATATTGGATATTACAAGCACATAGATCGGCCTTCCCATCGTGCTTTTGCCGATCTCTATGAGTTCGGTGATATTCGGATACGCGTTTGCAACCGCTTTGATGTAATTGACCGTCCCTGTGTAGCCGTGGTAGTCATTGAAGCTTATCGGAACTTTCTGCGCAGCAGACACAACCCCTGCTCCTGTAAATAACAGAAAAAGCATCAATGAAACAAAAACCAAACCACCTTTCTTTAAGAGTCTGATTTGCATCGAGCCTTCCTCCTTTTTCATGGGCATTTAGAAATCCCATGTTTTTGGAACATTCATAAATACCGCTCCGGAATTCCAACAAAAATCCCGGAAGGAATCACTTTATCTCAAATTTCCCTCGAAATAAAGAAAAAAAGGAACTGCGCCTCAACATTTGATAAATCACATCATTTTAGCTGTGCTATAATAGCGTGATTTCTGGATTGCACATTACATCATTGATGTGGACGAGTAGGATAGACAAAAAAGAAGATACCTCCTGTGCTGACCTCACATAAAATCATTCACTTCATCAATTTCTCTCGCAAGCTCACTGTCAACTCTTTGCTTTTCCTGATTCCACTCTATTTTCTCAAAATCGGGTTGAGTGGATGGGAGATCGGTCTGGTCATTTTCTTTTACGCGGCTGCCCCACTCCTTTTTTCCTTTTTTTTAGGCTGGCTCAACGACCGTTTTTCCATCCGGAGGACAGTCCGTCTGGCGCTGTCCCTGCAATGTCTGCTTTTTTTGCTTCTCGGTTTTGTACAGAATGTCTTTGTTTTGGCCCCGATCTTTCTTTTCCTGGGCATCGCGAATAACGCCATCGACATGTCGATGAACAGCCTGTACTACAAAGACGAGGCCGTCATCGATCAGAACAAGAAGTACGGGATCTATAATTTTTGGCTTGCATTCGGGATTGCACTGGGCACGCTGATCGGCGGGATTTTGATCGAGGTGTCGAGCTTTGCCTTCCTTTTTATCATCTATACTATCCTTCTTGTGATTATTCTTGTCCCTACAAGATGTCTCGATAAAAAAAAATTCGAGGCGGTCTCCATAAGAGAATACAAGCTTGAGCTTATCAACACAAAAACCATTCTTTTTGCGGTGATGATATTCACGCTGTCGCTTCACTGGGGAGTGGAAGGCACCGTATACAGCCCTTTTCTGCGAGAGTACCTTCTTCTGGAGAGATACCAGATCGCTCTTTTTATATCCATTCCGCTTTTTGCGCTCGCCCTTGCTTCCTATTTCATGAGCCTTCGAAAGTATAATCCTGTTGCCGACCGGAATTTGTTTATCCTTGCCATGTTTCTCTCCGGTGCCGGCCATTTTCTCATGGTGAACAGGATTGTGCCGGTGTCATTTCTTTTCCGAGTCCTTCACGAAATTGGCGATGGGATATTGGGAGTTCTGATCGTTCTTTATATCTCTCGCCTTTTTCAGCGGAAGAGCATTGGCGGGAGCTCGGGCATGCTCATGACAATTATGGTTTCGGGGCACATGGTGGGGGCTTTAGTTTTTTCTTCGATCGGGTACAGCTTTGGCCTTCAATACCCGTTTTTGGTGTCGGGCTTGATCCTCATTCTCAATTCTGTGTTCGGCATCTATGTGTTCAAGAAGCAGTCGTACTGATAGGCAAGAACGCTAAAGCTATCTTATGAAACGGGGTCTATTTCTCTGCGTTTTCCAGCATCAATTTCAAAGCTGTGTATGTCACTGATTCGCTGATGTCTTCCACAAAATCTGTGTAAGTCGAGTTGTGGCTTATAAGGGCGTCTTTGATCATGAAGGCATGAAAATCCAGGTCATTGGCACCCCAGTACGTGGCCATCACGCAGCCCACAGCGCTCAGCCCGCAGAGAAAAACCGTGTTGTCTTATTTCTCCCGGCAGATGATGGATTCGGGGTATTTGGCTCGCTGATCCAGGACTGCATCAGGTGTGTTTTGGAGAAATTCTGTGCCTTTGAAAGATTTAACGATCAGTTGGCGGTTGATCTTTGTGCTGTATCCGATAAAATGCCCGCTAAGATCCCCCGTTTTATCCGTGTGCATATCGATGACCTTTGATTGAGTCTGGCAGTCGAAGTCAAAATCTGCGAGCGCAAATTTTTTTAATCGAGGGAAGTCCTTAGTCCTAAAACAGACGGTTCTATTCGTCACATCATAAACAATACTCCACTGGGTCCACTCTTCATTGTCAACGCTTTCTAAGATAGAAAAGGCGTATTCGACGATCTCTTTCCCATTTGATCGTTCATACAGAGAGAGTATGTCAGCCGCCCTTGCAAAACGGTCCAAGGAATTTCCAGAAAAACCGATCTCCTTCTCCCCTCCGAATCCTTTATGGCCTTTTAAATACTCCATCGAATCCGCATACGTGCTGTTTGTGAGCGCCTTCACGGGCAGTGTCTCAGCAGTATGATAGACCAATGTGCCATTCAAAAATTCGATCGTCGCAGCCTCACCGGTTTTATCAGAAACCAAAAAATGTATAGGGACGCTGTTCGTCGAAACCCTGATGGATGCATCGCTTGCGATCACTTCTTTGACACTCGATGCAGTGTCCAATTGATACTGAACCCACTGCAGTTCATCCAGCGCCGGACGTACATCCGGGGAGGGAAATCGTGTCTCCTCGAGCCACATCACTTCAACAACTAGACCGGCTTCGTTCATGCCTCCCATGGGGTATTCCTTGCCGTATTGATTGAAGGTGACACTTCCGTATTTTGAGACCCACTGGACCGATTTAGCCGAAGGTTCTGAGGAATGGTCGGACCTTTTGATCAGATTCCTTTTATTGACCATCACAAGACCATAGCCGATGCTCCAGTCATAATTCCGCCCAAAAACAAGATTTTGTCCGCTCTTCAGGATAAAAGTCGAACAGGCCTCCATCGCTGGACCGGAATGAATCACTGACAAAAACAGGAGTAATATCAGGATATGCATGCTGATCTTTTTCATTGGGTGCTCCATCCTCTAATATTACTTTGCCCTAGATAAAATTTCAATTTCCAGTGCATGCACTATCATCGTTTTTACTTCCGGGACGTAAGTGTGCTTCCGGCTGGCAAAGTCTTGGAGATGGTCATCATCGATGCCGCTCGAGCTCTTGGACTCGAACATGATTTGGGGTCGCTGGAGCCCGGAAAAAAGGCAGACGTGATCCTGATCGACATGTTTAAGCCCCAGCTCGTTCCGGCAAACATGCCGGTCCATCGGGTGGCCTATTTCGTCAACGGCAATGATGTGGATACTGTGATCATTAACGGTGAGGTTCTGATGGAGAACCGGCAGGTCAAGACTGTCAATGAGTCTGAAGTGCTCGAACTCGCAGAGAAGACCATTGAAGATGCCATAAAACTAACAAACCTTCAACATCTGCTGACCCTTCCCGAACATTTTTGGGGCGTGACCAAAGGATTATCACAATAACATCGCAATGAATTTTTCTTTGGAAACACTGGAAAGGGGCCCCTGGAGACATCTGAATATTATGCCTGAATGGGGCAAGATCAGATCCTTATCACGGAAATGGCCCCTAAGGGGTGCCGACCTCTGGCATTTGGCTGTCGGGAAGACACTTCAAGAACAACTTCCGGAATTGCTTTTCCTCACTTTTGATAAAAGATTGAAGGCCGCTGCTGAGAAAGAACGTCTCTCCTGTTAGCATCAAAATCATTTGTTTGTCAACCTTTTGAGATTCTTGTGCGTCTTTATATATATGTTCGAAAAATCAAGACAAATAGTTGGTCGTAGATTTGTAGTGATTTTCCAAGGCCCAGAAAAGGAGGTCCCATGAAACTGCTCTCCAGTCATGATGAGATGTTATTGCTTGCCATCCTGAGCCTTGGAGATAACGCCTATGGTCTCACCATAAGAAGGGAAATCAGCAGGGCAACGGGAAAAGATTGGTCGATAGGTGCCATCTATGATCCTCTCTATCGTCTCGAAAAAAAGGGAT
>CAZIMJ010000305.1:0-34550 GCA_964540205.1 uncultured Eubacteriales bacterium
CTCAATTAAGTCTGCAAACTAAGATTGATGGGGATTTACGGACTTATCAGGATTTAGCTGATTATATCAATGATAATTACATTCTCCATGTTGATTCTATTTATAATCGACATTTTTTACACTTCGTGCGAGCTGATCTTATCGCACCTGCTTCGTTACGACCCATTCGAAGTGGACGACCACGTCTTCATGGGCCGACGCCTCCACCTTAATGTCAGGGTGGGGTGGTCTCCGGCGAAGATGGATTAGGAATCATCCACAGATATATGGGTTGAATTTGGGGGAAGGTTGTGTTAATTTTGAGTCAAAAAGAGAATGATTAAATTTGGCACTTCTGGCTGGCGAGCCATAATGGGGGAAGAATTTACTTTCCAGAATGTTAGGATTGTGGTTCAGGCCATTGCCAACTACATGAAGAAGAGGTTCGCTGGAGAGAATATCTCTGTTATCGTGAATTATGATACACGATTTTTGTCAGAGAGATTTGCTTTTGAAGCGGCCAAAGTACTCTCGCATAATCAAATTCACACTTACCTTTCAGACAGAGATGCTCCATCTCAGGCACAAGCTTATCAGGTGATAAAACGTGAGGCCCATGGGGGCATTAATTTTACCGCTTCCTTCAATCCTGCTGAGTACAATGGATTGAAGTTCAATACCGAGTCGGGCGCACCCGCACTTCCTGAGGTCACTGACCAGATCGAAAAGAATATCAGACAATTGAGCAAAGGTTTTTCTTCCTGTCCCTATTACCCCAAATCGGAATACATTGAAAAAATCAACCTGCAGCAGGATTATCTGATGTTCATTCGGGATAAGATCGATTTTGAGCTTATACGCAAGTCTAAGATCAGGATAGCTGCGGATTCACTGTATGGAACAAGCCGTGAATACCTGGATGGGATCTTAGAAGAGAACCATATCCCCATTGAGGAGCTCCATGGCTACATAGATCCTTATTTTGGGGGACTCACTCCTTCGTGTACAGAGGAGAACCTTGGAGAATTAAAGAAGTTCATCAAAGAGAAAAAATGCCAGTTAGGGATTGCCACTGATTGTGATGGGGATCGTTTCGGGATCGTCGATGAAAAGGGGAACTTTATTGATCCGAATCTGGTTCTATCTCTCCTTCTGGAGTATCTTATCGAGAACAAAAATTGGAAAGGAGGGATTGCCCGATCGGTAGCAACGACGCACCTGATAGACCGAATTGCCAGAGAGTATGACTGTCTTTTGTATAAAACTCCGGTGGGATTTAAATTTCTGGCCGATCTTTTCCTGAAAGGTCAGATCATATTCGGGGGAGAGGAGAGTGCTTGTATCGCGCTTAAAGACCATCTCCCAGAAAAGGACGGCATTGTCGCTGGGCTTCTTGTTGCAGAGATGATGGCTGCTTCTGGGAAGAAGCTATCGGAACATCTGGATGATCTCTTCAAGAAATACGGAAAAAGAGTGGGAGAGCAGAGGACGATTCCTCTGACCCTGGATAGGGAGAGAATATTGAGGAAGCTCAGGAAGCATCCTCCTTCTCAACTCGATGGGAGAAAGGTCAGCAATGTCGAGATCATCGATGGCCTTAAACTTGATTTCAGCAACGATGATTGGATCCTTTTAAGAAGTTCAGGAACCGAACCCATGATTCGCTGCTATGCAGAGGCGGGCACACAAAAAGATGTTAAGAGACTTTTGAGATCTGGCTTGGAGAAGCTGTCTTGAGAACAAGAAAGAAGAAGCAAGGTCTGTCTTTGAGGAGAAAGCTTTTCTTGTCAGGGGCAGCCTTTCTTTTTCTTGTTTTGCTTATCGCCTCATTTTTTGGGGAGAGAGGTTTGATCGAGGTGTTCCAAACCCAAAAAAGGAAGAACACCTTAGTGCAGGAAAAGATGAGACTCCTTGCAGAGAAAAGGAAGCTGGAGAGAGAGATAGAAGAGCTAAGGACAAATCCCGAAGCTGTCGAAAAAAAAGCACGAGAAAAACTCTGGCTGATGAAACCGGACGAGATCGTCATCATAATTCGCTAGTCTCTTCCCTGTACTCTTCTGTCCGCTGGCTTTTTCTTTCTTATTCCTCCGGTGCAAGCTCTTGAGTGTCTTCATCATGGAAATTCAAGTTGTAAAATAACTAAACAATGAAATTACTGGAAGGCCTGAACGAGGAACAAAAAACAGCCGTTATTCATGGTGATGGACCACTGCTGATCATAGCAGGCGCTGGCACCGGAAAGACAAAAGTCATCACTCACCGTATCGCTTATTTGATCGCATCGAAAGGCGCCAAGCCTGAAGAGATACTTGCCGTAACTTTTACTGAAAAAGCAGCTAGCGAGATGGAGGAGAGGGTCGATCTGCTGGTTCCTTACGGCTACTCCTTTGTTGATATCTCCACATTTAACTCCTTCGGTGAAAAGGTTTTGAGGAACACTATCCATGAAATAGGCTACTTTTTAGATTTTAAGCTCTTAGACGACGTGGAACAGGCCATTTTTTTTAGAGAACATCTTTTTCAGTTCCCTTTAAAGTACTACAGGCCATTGAGCCTCCCTACAAAACATGTTCAAGAACTTTTATCGGCCATAAAGAGATTGAAACAGGAAGATATCCGGCCTGAAGACTATCTGGATTATGCAAAGGATCTCGAGGAGAAAGCCAAGGATGCTGTCGAGTTGGAGCAGGCCCAAAAGCATCTGGAAATGGCTCAGGTGTATAGGGAGTACCAGGCTTTATTGGTCAAAGAAGGCAAAATCGATTTTGAGGATCAAGTTGTCTTAGCGGTGAAGCTATTCAAGAAGCGACCCTCTGTGCTCCAAGAGTTCCAGCAGAGGTATAAATACATTCTTGTCGATGAATTCCAGGATACCAATTACATCCAGTTCGAGCTACTCAAGTTGCTCTGTCAGAAACATCAAAACTTAACTGTTGTTGGTGATGACGATCAGAGCATATTTAGGTTTCGTGGTGCCTCATTGAGCAATATCAGAGGCTTTCGGAAGGTCTATCCGCATGCCAAAAAAGTTGTTCTAGTAAAGAACTACCGTTCAACACAAGATATCCTCGATTCCTCCTACCGGCTGATCCAGCATAACAATCCAGACCGGCTGGAGCTTCAGGAGAAGGTGGACAAGAGGTTGGAGTCGACGATCACACATAAAGCAAAGAGTATCCACATGCTTCAGCTGGATACACTCTCCCATGAAGCGGATAAAGTGGCTGAGATCATCTCGCAAAAAACTAGAAAGGGCTACAACTTCAAAGACCTGGCGATTTTAGTGCGACGCAATGCCGATGCGGATCCCTTTCTTAGAGCTTTAAACATGAAAGAAATTCCCTTCCGCTTCTCTGGAAGCCGGGGGCTATATGCCCAGGAAGAAGTGAAGATCCTCGTTTCTTTTATTCGGGCAATGACAGATTTTGAGGATAGCAAGAGCCTCTTTCACCTTTCTCTATCCGATGCTTATGGGATGGAACCTTATGATCTGACAAAGCTGTCGAACTTTGCCGCCAAAAAACATCTTCCTTTGCATAGTGTGTTCAAGATGGTCTCCGCAGGACAAGGCCCCGTTGACCTCTCTTCTTCCAGTGAAGCTCAGGTTAAGAAGATCTTCAGCGATTTGCTCTTTTCCTCACAGCTTGCCAGTACACAGAATGCCGGACGCGTCCTGTATTCTTTCCTTGAAAGATCAGGTTTTCTAAAAAATCTTGTTGAAAAGGGAGGCCTGGCAAGCGAGATAAAGATCAAGAATATTCGCATATTCTTTGATAAAGTGAAAAATTTCTCAGAGCTAAGCGAGGATGACTCCATGTTCTCCTTTGCGGAACACCTTGCCCTCCTTCAGCAGGTGGGGGATAACCCAGCTTCGGCGGAAGCCGAAATGGAGGAGGATGCTGTTAATGTTCTTACTGTACACAAGGCCAAAGGATTGGAGTTTTCCATCGTTTTTATGGTCAGCTTGATCGGAGACAGGTTTCCAGGGCGCCAAAGGCGGGAAAAGATCCCTGTTCCTGATGAGCTGCTCAATGAGGAATTACCGGATCGCGAGAACTATCTTCAGGAAGAAAGGCGTCTTTTCTATGTGGGCATGACCCGGGCGAAGAAACTTCTGTATTTGGTCTGGTCAAAGGACTACGGACTGAAAAGGCCAAAGAAGGTCAGCCCTTTTGTTTTGGAGGCACTCGACATCCCCAAAGCACCTGAAGAAACTTTACACACATCAGCACTGGAAGAGATCAAAAGGTATGCCCCGTGTTTTTCAGAGAATATCCCTCAGGCCAAAGTGAAAGAGGGAAGATCTCTCACGCTCAGTTTTTTCCGGGTGGATGACTATTTGACCTGTCCTCTCAAGTACAAATACAGGCAAGTGATGCGCATCCCTGTGCTCCCACATCACAATCTTGTATACGGGCGTGTCATGCACAACACGATCCATTTTTGCCTGAAGCAAAGGATGTCTGGGAAAACGATCAGTGAAGAGGAGTTGATTAAAGAGTATCTCGAGCACTGGATCAATGAAGGATTTTTGAGCAGAGAGCATGAAGAGATGAGAAAGAAGGATGGAGAAAAAGCTCTGCGTCTTTTTTACCATCGGCAGGAATCTTCGGAGATCGTTCCGCTTTACTTGGAGAAAGAATTCCGGTGGCAGCACGATCATGTCAAATTTACCGGTCGATGGGACAGGATTGACGCCCTCGATAAGGGGGCCGTGATCATTGATTATAAAGCGACGAGTGTCAAGAACCAAAAAGAAGCGAACAAGAGGGCCAGAGAAAGTCTGCAAATGGACTTGTACGCCCTATCTTTTGCAAAGACGCAGGACCTTCCCCTCATGGAGACCCAGCTCTATTTCCTTGAGTCGGATATCATCGGTCATGCTGAGAAAGGGCAAAAAGAGCAGGATAGAGCTATGGAGAAGATCGAGGTGGCAGAGGCAGGAATTAGACGGGAAGACTACCGAGCCAAACCGGACTGGCACAACTGCAACTTTTGTGACTTCAAGACGATCTGTCCGGACTCCTTCGCTTATTAACGAATGTGACAGATATTCCGGTTTAGCTTCTACTGCGTAGCATAGATAAGAGGCATGATCGCCAGGACACGCTCCTTCTCAAGGATTTGAAGGGTTCTCATTAACTTTTCCAGATTCTTATCTGAAAAGAGCTTTGTCTGAGCTATGGACCTGGCAAAAAAGCTTTCAAAAAGAGAGGTTTTTTTCGGCCACACAACGAGCCGGACACTTTCCTCTTCGGAAATTCCTGCTCTCTCCTTAGCGATTTTGAGGGCTGTGGATAATCCCCCTAATTCATCGATCAATCCGATCTCTTTAGCTTGTTGACCTGTCCAGACGCGGCCTCTTCCGATGTCGTTGACCTCTTCTTTGGTCAATTGCCGGCCTTGCGCGACTTTGGTTATGAAGTGGTCATACGTCCAGAGGATCTCTTCTTTGAGGAGATCTTTTTCTTCCGGGTCGAGTCTCCGGAAGGTGGAAAATAAGTCTGCCCGCTTTCCGTAGGCGATTTTTTCCGAAGTCACACCCAATTTCTCGTAGAGCTTGATCAAATTGAACTTCCCAAAAATGACTCCAATGGATCCGGTCAAAGTCTGTGGTTGAGCCACGATTTTGTGTGCATCCATAGAAACCCAGTAACCTCCGGACCCGGCAACATCCGACATGGAGACGATGATCGGTTTTTCCCTTTTTGTCAGTGCCACTTCTCTTCCGATGACATCTGATGCCACCGCTGACCCTCCTGGACTGTCGACGCGGAAAACGACAGCTGCGATCGTTTTATCTTTTCTGACCCTCCGCAGCAATCGGGCAATTGTGCTGCTGCCCATAGTCTGCCCGCGCATGCTTTCTCCAGAATGGATGGTGCCGACTCCATAGATGAGGGCGATCTTTTTTCCTCTGTTCAAACCAGAATCAGAGACTTTTGTTTTGAGATAAGAGCTGTGACTTATACGGCGGACGTTTTTCTCTCCTTCTTTGAGGATGTCTTCCAACTGGTCTTCATAGAGGAGGTTGTCTACCAGTCCCAATTCCTTAGCGTTCTCACTGTGGAAGTAACCCTTGTCAAGCAGTGCTAGAACCTCTTTTTCGTCTTTTCCTCGCGCTTCAGCAACCTTTGTCACATAAGTGGTGAATAAGCTCTCATAGATTGACTCAATCATCTCTCTGTGGCTGGGAGTGAATCCCTTCTCTGTGAACATGTTGTAGGCTGTCTTGTATTCTCCAACATGCTCGATCTCGGCTTCAATACCTAATTTGTCGAGCGACCCTTTGAAAAAGGGCACGTGCCCCCCGATGCCGTTGATGATCATGACGCCAAGGGGGTGGAGGAAGATCTGGCCACAGGCGGTTGCCAGGAAGTATTCCTTGTCAAAATCGAGGGCCTCCTCGATGTACGCATATGTTTTTTTACCCGTTGTTTTAAAATCCAGGACAAGGTCTCTGATCTCATTGACTTTGGCCCAGTCACACTGGAGCGGACCGATACGGAGGATGATGCCTTTGATGTTCCTGTCTGCCTTGGCTTTCTGGAAATTCAGCCAAATATCATGCATCGAGAGAGGATCTCCTCCCATAAAAAATGTCGTCATGATGTCAGGCATAGGGCGTTCTTCCACAGCACCGTTGAGTTTTATTTCCAAATATGTGTTGGGCCTAACTTTGGCCGGCTTCGCAAGTTCAAAGTACATGAAAGATACGATTGTAGCTAATACCAGAACGAAGAAGATTAAAAAGATAATCAATACATACGTTCCTCTTTTCATCTTTGCTCCTTTTTTCCTTATCGGATTATTAATATATCAGAAATCCACTCTTAAATTAACCTGAATTATTCATAAAAGCTGCTAACAAATTTATATTAAGAAACTTATACTAAAAGAAAATCCAATATTTTGTTGTTAGCATCTTTTACCCTTCGGGCGAGCCGATCTCACTACAAAGTCTTTGTTGTAGCCCATTCGCGGTAGTTTACTACACCTTCATGGGCCACTGCCTCGACCTTAGTGTTAGGGTGGGGTGGATTGGCCTCAACTCGTGAATAATCCAGGATATATATGTAAATTCCAAATAAAATCAGCTGTCAGTCAAGTGAGCAGATAAGAGATGTCGGGAAGTATTTCTAAATCCGTGATGTCATAAATGCACAATAGCATTATTGAGTGATCAGATTGTATGATGGAAAAAACCGTGAGGAAGGATGGACGGGCATGGTATTTTTCTTTGTAGGGTCCATTCCCCGAACGGACCGTTTGGGAAACGGTCCCTTCATGAGCCGCACTGCTTTCCCGTTGTTCGTTTTTGATATCATATAATTGGGGCACTCTGAATGACATCATCACGGATTTGGAAATGCTAACGGGATGCCATCCGAATTTGAACTTTTTGAGGATATGTTATACCATCCATGTTAATAACATTTTATGAGGTAAAAGTGATGAACGCATTGGAGATTGAAGACATCACCAAGAGGTTTGGGGATTTCTATGCCGTCAAAGATCTATCGCTCAAGATCCCTCAGAAAATGATTTATGGATTGCTCGGCCCGAACGGAGCTGGGAAGACGACCACTATCCGCATGGTCATGAATATCATCATCCCTGATAAGGGCTCTATCAGAGTGTTGGACAGGAAGATCGATGAAGAGATGAAGGAGAGGATCGGTTATTTGCCTGAAGACAGAGGGCTGTATCCCAAAATGAAGGTAGGGGAGCATCTTTTCTTTCTATCCGAACTGAAAGGACTTCGGGGTAAAGAAGCCCGGAAACGGATAGATTTTTGGCTGGAGCGGTTTGACTTGACTGACTGGAAGCTGAAAAAAGTAGAGGAGCTTTCCAAAGGAATGCAGCAGAAAATCCAATTCATCGCCACCGTCATACATGACCCAGAGCTCATCATTCTGGATGAACCCTTTTCCGGACTGGACCCCGTGAACACAAAGCTGTTGAAGGATATTATGCTGGAGATGAAAAAGAATGGGCGGACGATCATCTTTTCCACGCACAGGATGGAACAGGTGGAGATGATCTGTGACAACATCTGCCTGATCAACAAGGCCGAGAAGGTCCTGGAAGGGAATTTGAGCCTCATTAAAAAACAGTACGGAAAGAATTCAGTTGTTCTGGATTATGAAGGTGATGCCAGTTTTGTCCAGGGCTTACCGGAGATCGAAAAAATAGATGACTACGGAAAGTCTATGGAGATCAAACTCAAAGAACAGACAGATCCTCAAGAACTGCTCAACGCACTTGTGGGTAAGATCAGGATCACCAAGTTCGAGGTCATGGAACCGACTTTAAACGCGATCTTTATCGATAAAGTGGGGGAGAGAGATGCAAAAGATACTGTCAGTTATTAAAAGGGAATACATCCAGATCATTCGCACCAAAGGTTTCATCATCGGGACGATTTTAGGCCCAGTTCTGATGGCCGCGTTTATTGTGGTGCCAGTTGTAGTTCAGTTCATTGCGGTCGATCAACAAGAGAAGATCGGGATCATCGATGAAACAGGCGAGATCTTTATGGGACTCGAGCAAAAGCTCGATCAAAAACTGAAGGATGGAACCCGGCGATATCTTCTTATAAACTACCCGCTGAAAGATGATATGGAAGCTCTCAAGGAGGAGTTGAACCAGAAAGTCTTGCGTAAAGAATTTTCCGCTTATATTTTCATCCCCGAAAATATCTCTGGGGACGGAGAGGCAGAATTCGTTTCCGAACATGTGTCAGATTTTGACAAAAGAGGAAATTTCAACCGGGCCTTGAGTAGCATCGTGATCGAAAAAAGACTGAAGGGCGAAGGTTTAGATCCTAAAAGGATCAGCGAGTACATGCGGCCCGTGGCGCTTGTGACAAAGAAGGTCACAAAAAGAGGCGTGGAGAGGGATGCGGGAGGGACTTTCATCATCTCCTATTTCTTGGTCCTTGTCCTCTACATGACCCTGCTTTTTTACGGACAGATTATTCTGAGAGGTGTGATCGAAGAGAAGAGTTCTCGGGTTGTGGAGATCGTCCTTTCCTCTTTGAAACCTTTCCAGCTCATGGCAGGAAAAATTGTGGGGATCGCTGCTGTTGGATTTACGCAGTATGCTATTTGGGCTCTATTCGGTCTTGCCGCATCCCGATACAGCAAGAAACTTCTAACGGGCTTTTTCCCAGCTGCTGCGTCATTTCCGATGCCCTCCATTCCTTCGTATATCTTGGTCTATTTTGTTCTATTCTTTATTCTGGGATATTTTCTTTATGCCACCATGTATGCAGCCATCGGATCTATGGTGAATTCGGAAAAGGAGGCCCAACAACTCATCATGCCGATTGTCATGTTCCTTGTTGTTCCGATCCTGCTCATGATGTTTGTGATCAAAAGTCCTGACAGTACTTTTTCGGTCGTACTCTCTATGATCCCGTTCTTCGCTCCCATACTCATGCTCCTTCGCATCTGTATACTGCTTCCCCCTTTTCCGCAGATCGCGACTTCTATCATCCTGCTCATATTGTCGATCGTACTGATGATCTGGCTTGTGGCCAAGATCTATCGTGTGGGGATCTTGATGTACGGGAAACGTCCGAGCTTCGGCGAAATCCTTAAATGGGTTCGTTACTCTTGATCTGAGCAAAAACATCTCTGAAAACTTTCCGATTCCATCAGATGATGGACCTCAAAAAATAGTGGTCGATGAGTGAACCTTTTCCAGATTCCTTTCGTACTAAACTTTGAAATAGTTCCGTAGAGGATTTCGATGAGAAAAATGAAAAAAGCAACTCAATTCGCTTTGTTGATTTTAATTCCTTTATTGTTATCAGGGTGCTTCACTGTGCGGGTCATTAGAAACGTTAAAAATCCAGACCGCTATTTTAGTTCGGCGTACAAGCGGATAGATTCTATCCACCAAAAACTTCCGAACAGAGAGGGCAGGGCTGATTCCATACAAGTGTTGGTCTATGAGGCGTCAGAGCGCCAGCTCGTCAAAGTTTCGGCGCCCTTCTGGTTGGTGAATACATGTATGGATATCGGGATCAAAGCGGCAGATGAAGAGGAAGGATTTGAATTCGATGAGCGCTATGATTTCGATTGGAGAAATATCAAAGACCTCGAGAAATTAGGCCCCGGGCTCCTGGTCGAGATCGAGGATGAAGAGAGTAAAGTCTTGATCTGGCTTGATTGAAAGAGTGGGTATTCATACAGGAATGTCTATGGGATAGATGGAAATCACAAGATCTGCAGAACCACACAACGTCCCTCTTCTGGTTGGAAGAATAAAAGAAGGTGACAGAGAGGCTTTCATGGAGATCACGCGTCTTTATCAAAAGAAAGTTTATCTGCTGGCCTATTCCTATTTGCGGAATAACGAAGATGCTTTAGATGTCGTCCAGGAGACATTCCTGAGGCTTTACCAGAAAGTGAACATGTTCCGTTCAGAGAAAAATTTTCAGACATGGCTTTTACAGATTGCCAAGAACCTATGTATTGATTATTACCGGAAAAATTACAGCCGGAACAAGGATTTCAGGAGTGATAAAGATGTCGAGGAGGTCAATGTGCCTGCTCAGAATGATAAAAATTCCCATTCTTTTTCCGATATTAAAAGAGTTTTTGTGGAATGTTTAGACAGACTCACTGAAAAACAGCGCATGATTTTTGTGATGAAACATTACAACAACCTAGAATATAAAGAGATCGCACAGATTTTGCGGATCTCAGTGGGTACAGTGAAATCCCTCCACTTTAAGTCTACACAGAATCTCAGGGCCTTGATGACCCCTTATATGGGAGAGAAAACATGAATGAGAGGTGCAAAAGAATCAACAGGGAGCTGGTCGCTTTCCTCTATGGAGAACTCGATAACAATACAAGAGAGCGGATCCGATCTCATCTGGATATCTGCCCGCATTGTCAGGAAGAACTCCAGGGAATAAAGGAATTGGTCCGGGCCGCGGATTCCCTGAATGATAATGTGGAAGAGGCCATGGCATCTGTGGATTGGGATGCCCTTCCTAACCAGATAAGTGATGCTGTGTTTGACCATAAATCCGCTCTTCCTCAAGAGGCGCCGCGAAGGAGTTTTTGGGAGATCCTGGTTCAACGCCGGCTCAAGCCTGTTTATGCCGCTCTGCTCGTGGGACTTATGCTAGGTTCTCTCGCGACATTGATCGTGATGCGAACATCCCTCCTGAGAAAATCTCGGGGAGAAAGCTTTTCTGTGTCACGGGAATTTTTGGACCGCGTAGAGCTTGAGATGGCGAGGCGAGATACCTTGGACTACCTTGAGAAAAGCCAGTACGTCCTCTTGGATTTTATCCAAGCATCTCCAGAGAAAACTCCACAATCATGGCGGCGCGATCTTGCTTCGGAAGCAGCCAAAGATCTACTCGCCAAGAAGAGATACATCAACCCTCAACTGGATAAGTTCCACATGGCCAAAGCTAAAGAAATCTGCGATCAGATCGAATTCCTTTTTTTTGAGTTGACACAAGTGAGTGATCAACTGACAGAGGAAGACCTTCAAAATATTCAGGGCCTCATCGAAGAAAAACAGCTTCTTTTTAAGATCAAACTTCTAAAGAGAGATTTAGAGGAAAGTGAGGTATAAAGTGAGAAAATCTGGCACAACCTTAATCATAATTTTTTGCATTTCTTTTGTCTTGCAGGCTTATGCCCAGATCGATCCGGATGAGAAACTCTTCCAAGATGCAAAAATACTCATTTTTGACAAGCAATGGGAAGAAGCACAGGAAAAGTTGGAAGAGCTTATCGATGATTATCCGGAGAGCCCCTGGCATTCCCAGGCGGTTTTTTACCTGGGAAAATGCCTGCAAGAACAACCGGGAAAAGAGGTGAAGGCATTAAAGGTCTATAAAGACTACATTCAGCTGGATGAAGGCAACGAACAGTTGGTTGAAGAGTCTGAGGTTTCCATCATCGAGCTTTCTTTCAAGCTTTATGACAAGGGCAAAAAATCCTATGTCAAAGAGATCGAAAGGAGGCTCTCGAGTCCGAACAGAGTAATCAAATACATGGCTGCGTTTAAGCTTAGCTATGCGAGAGATAAAAAAACGGCAAGAAAAGGACTTCCTGTTTTGATGGAGATCTTGGAGGAGGAAAGAGACGACGAGTTCAAAGACAGAGCAAAGATTGCCGTATTAAGGGTAGACCCCGATGCACTCAAAGATTTTGAGGAAGAGAGATACGAGAGCAGAGCAAAAATACTGCATATTCGTGCGTACGAAGAGGGGAAGAAAAAAGCCAAGCTTTCACTGGACATTCCCTGGGCTTTGGCGGACCTCGCCCTTGCTGCAATCCCCGAGGAGGAGAAGGAGAGCATGAGAAGAGAAGGGTATGACCTGGACAAGATCATCCGGGAACTCACCAAAGTCAAAGGAAATATCATCGAGATAAAGAGCGAAGACTCTGTTATCAAGATATGGATAGATTAAAATCAAGGAGGCATAAAATGAAAAGAATCACAGTTTTTATTTTGGCCCTAATCATGATGGGTTTTTTCAGTGCGGGAACAGTCTTTGCGGATAGCGATGACGACATCCAAGCCATCAAAAAGGCTGTCAAGAAAAATCCTCAATATGATCCTGAAAAAGAAGCCAAGTGGTTTAAAGTTCTTGTCACAGACACTCAAACCAAAAAGGATAAAGTCAAGATTACACTGCCGATCTCTCTGGTTGAGCTTTTCATGAAATGTGCGGATAATAAAAATCTCAGGATCGACCGGGATGAGTATGATATCGACCTGAAGGAGCTTTTTGCAGAGTTGAAAAAAGTGGGCCCGATGGCGCTTATCGAAGTCTATGAAAATGATGAGATCGTCAAGATCTGGTTGGAGTAAATAGGTTCATCGACTGTTTTCCTCATGGCTTTTGACGCTTCCCGTTGCTCCTTTTGCGAGAAGAACGCCGATGATTTCTTCGCGGCCGACTTTATTCGCATGGTCGAGCGGAGTGTGGCCAGCTTTATCCTTAATGCTCACTTTCGCTCCATTCACAATGAGTGTATCGATCACATCCTTATAACCGCTGAAAGCGGCAAGATGGAGCGGCGTGTCTCCCTTGCTATCTTGTTCATTCACATCCAAACCCACCGCGATCAGCATGTCGACGATCGCCACATGTCCATTCCAAGAGGCCACATGGAGAGAGGTCTGGCCGGCATGGTCTCTAATATGAGGATCTGCTCCGTGTTGGATCAGCAATTCTGTGATATCTTTGTAACCTCCCGAAGTAGCCATGTGCAAAGGTGTTAGACCGCAATTATTCCTGGCATTTATAGATTCTCCTTGAGATAAAAGGAGTTCGACCACATCTCTGTGACCCCTGGAAGAGGCAATGTGGAGTGGGGTGCTCCCTTTTTTGTCTTTAGTCTCGATTTCTGCCCCATTTGTTATTAAAAGTTCAGCGATGGCTCCGTGGCCCTTCATGGCTGCTAAATAGAGCGCCGTCCATCCGTGGCGGCTTCCCTTCACATCCACATCGGCTTTTTTTTCGATCAGTAATCGTACTGCTTCCAGTTTCCCGGAATGGGCAGCATATTGGAGAGGAGTACAGCCGTTATCGTTGCGTGAGTTTGCGAGTTTTGGGTCTTTTTCAAGGAGTTCTTTCATCAAATCGATATCTCCCCTTTGAGCTGCCTCATGAAGCCTCTTTGCATCCAAAGATCTGGCCGATGAAAAAAGGGAAAATACAAGGAGAGTTGTGAAGATCATTATGGGGATTGATTTTCTTTTCATCTTCCTTCTCCTGTGTTTTAGTTGCGGGTGTTCATTAGAACTTCTGACCTCCAAAAAAAAAGGCTGCCTGAGACACAAATAGTCTCAAACAGCCTCTTCTGTTTCAGTTAGCTGCTACAAAAAATCGTCTCTATGTCATCGAATCACTCTTTGTCTTTCTCAAATTTTCTTTTCTCTAAGAACTTCAGCAAAAAATATACCAAGTTCCTATCATCAGATTAAATCCCCGAAAATCGGATCGGTGTTTAGAGATGTCCGTTAGCGAAACAATCGTTGTCCATTTACGAACATTCATCTTAATCTCCGCTCAGATAAGCCCTTTATCAAGAATGGATTCGGATATAATACCGTTGTAGAATTTTCTGAACGGTTTTGGAATGATAATTTTTCCTGAAAATGCTCTATCCGCGATGATCGAATAGAGCTCTGTGCCAAAAAATTTTTCATCCGTATAATTTTTCTTTACAATTTGGAGCTCTTCAAAGGGCTGAAAATCTCTCTCCTCGGGTGCGTGATAGCCGATATCTTTTAAAAAATCCAGTTTATCTTGCTGTGATTTTATCATTTCAATTTCCCTGAAAAAGATTTCTGCTTCGGCTGAGAACATAAACCTTTTCTGAAAATCGAGCGTGTTGTACCAGAAATCATGGAACAACTCATGAATAAGCGTTGTGATGATTTTTTCGTCGCGCATTATGGCTTTTGCTTCTCCGTCCCTATTCCGTTCGAGATGCGGAAAGAGTTTTCTGTTCAGCAGCACCATATCAGAATAACCCTCCTCTATTATGAAGCAGGCTCGGCCGTGTGTTTGTTGCGCGAACTCGCTGCCTTCGCCGAAAATTCCATAGTTGTTGTTGAGTATTTCAGCCTCGTTCAACTCGTTTCTATTCAGAAAATTTGAATACCATATCTCTGCCAACAAGCTTTCAACAGAGCTTTTGCTCACAGAACTGTTATATCCTGGACGGGAGCGAATATTCACATCTGGATAGACTTCCAACTCGAAGCTTTGGCAGCTAGTAAAGGCGAGGACCACGATCAAGGTTGTTTTCCATAACATCGAGATTTTCATTCTTAAAACTCCTCACAGCTATTTCCCCAACCATTTAATCTGTCAATTTATACTGCAATAAATGTACCATTTTAAGCTCTTTTTGCAGAAATTGTGGAATTTTCACATCTTGATCCATTTTCTCTCCGAGACACATGTGGGATACACTCTAACCTTCGATGGGCCTTTTAAAAAAACTGATCTTGTGTTTTCTCACTTTTTGATTCAACGTTGTGTGGTTAACGCCGAGGAATGTTGCGGTGTCCTTCTGGTTGCCGTTGAATCTGTCCAGCATCTTGACCAGTATGGCCCTCTCCAAGGAATTCAGAAAGTCTTTCAAGTCGATATTTTCTTGCATATAGAAGTAATCGATGAAAAAATCAAAAAAGACCTCATATAATTCCCCCTGCTTCACTTTTGTCTGATAAGGGAAGCTTTCTGGATTATCTTTGAGGAATTGAAAGATCTCCTCAGGCAAGAGACTTTGAAGAGGTATTTGGCCATACGGAAGATGAAATTTTTCTGGATTCTCTACCATTGGACTCAATTTTTGTTGAATTTTGTTTTTTTCCTCACCTCTTCTGCCAGGTAGGGAAGTCCATCTTGAATGCTGAGTTTCTCTATCTCGCCATACTGGATCGATTCACAGAGTGTGATGAATGCACGCCAAGCAGGGGGGAGACACGTGATCCTATATCCATAAGGACTGGAATTTATTCTGTTGCTCTCTTTAGCCATTTTTTGAATACAGTTTTCTCATTTGTATATTACTATCTACGCGAGAGCGGTGTCAGAGGTTGCTGGAAAATGTGCGGTGGCTTTTAAATGAGACTTAATTCCTATAAAGATACTTTCCACATATGGACTATTCATAAAAAAATGTCGATATTTATTCCAATTAACAAGATCTCATCAGTCATCTTATTCTTCTTGTGAGTCACAGTGATAATCCCTTTCTCAATGTCCTTTTATTATCGACATTTTTTTACCCTTCGGGCGAACCGATCTCAATACAAAGCCTTTGTTGTAGCTCATTCGCAGTAGTTCACTACAGCTTCATGAGCCACTGCCTCGCCTTTGCATCGATATCGGTTAGTGAATAATCCATCTTTCTTCTGGATTATTTATAAAAACTTCTGTCAAGTTTATATTTTAATACCCTTCAACTCTTTTGTGATTGACAAAATTAGACATGATAATAATAATATATGGACTAATACGAAAGGACGGCTGATGTGTCGAGATTGTATGAATATCAGGGCAAAAAACTTCTGAAAGAAGCCGGCATTCGTGTTCCAGAGGGCGAGGTCGTATCTACTCCGGAGGAGGCTCGAGATGTCGTTGAACGATTGGGACGGCCTGTCGTCTTGAAGATCCAGGTTTGGGTGACAGGGCGTGCGGGATTAGGTGGGATCGAATTTGCCGATTCTCCCCAGGAAGCTTGATCTTGGATATCGCCAGAAATATATCTAAGGAATACCCAGATGTCGAGTTCTGGGAAGCCAACGTGGATGCAATGGCGATGTGGCTTGTTAAAAATCTGCAGGACTATGATGTACTCGTCGCTGAAAATCTTTTCGGGGATATTATTTCTGACCTTGCCGCGCAGCTTGTAGGCGGGTTAGGGTTTGCCCGTTCGGGGAATATCGGGGATGAGTATGCTGTTTTTGAGCCCACACACGGGTCAGCACCGAAATACGACGGCATGTACAAGGTCAATCCGACAGCCATGCTATTGGCCACAAAAATGATGCTCGAGTGGCTGGGAGAGGAGGATATGGCGGAGACACTTGAGACGGCTATAGCCAAGGTGATCAAAGAGGGGAAGGTCAGAACTTATGACTTGGGCGGTACTTCCACTACACTCGATGTGGCTCATGCTGTTGTGGAAAAGCTCTAACAGCGTGAAATGTGAAACGTGAAACGACAAAAGTTCAGCATTAATAGTGCTCTTACATAAAGATTGCGGTGAGAAGCCCGCAGACAATAGATCGTGACAAGCGGACTAACCTTTAAAAAAGTGGGGATGGATCACTCATATTAAAAAGAGGTCAAGGATGGGGAAGACAATAATAGAGAAGATCATTCAACGCCACACGGACGATGAGGCCAGGCCGGGAAAAATTGTCTGGATGGAGCTGGATATCCGTTCGGCGCGGGATTTTGGCGGGCCGAATGTGGCCAAGCACTATGAGAGAGAATATAGAGACGAACCTGTGGCGGACCCTACGAAAACTTATTTCACCTTCGACCTGTGTGTTCCCGCGTGTACTCTGAAGTACGCCGACAATCAGCAAATCTGCAGAGATTTTGCCAAAAAGCACAGAATTGCGGTTTTTGATGTGAACAAGGGAATTGGCTCTCACGTGCTCATGGAAGAGGGGCTGGCAAGTGCGGGCAAGACGGTCGTAGGTACGGACAGCCACCTCAACATCCTTGGTGCCGTGGGATGTTTCGGTCAAGGGATGGGAGATGTGGATATCACTTTCGCCTTCAAAACCGGGAAAACTTGGTTCGAGGTTCCGGAGTCCCTCAAGGTGACGATCAAGGGGGAGTTTGCTTGGCCCACGTCGACTAAAGATCTCACGTTGTTCATCCTAAAAAACTTGAGAACCGAAAAAGCCGCCCTGAAGGCAGTGGAATTTTTGGGGGATTCCGTAGCAAACCTTACGCTTTCCGGACGCATCACCCTGTGCAGCATGGTGACGGAAATGGCGGGTATCATCGGTTTTATACCCGAATATGATCAGTCCTTCGAGCAAGAGATCCTAAGTTTTTCTGGCGAGAAAATAATGCCAATCCGGGGAGATGAAAGCGCTGAATATTCTGATGAAGTCGAAATAGATGTCAACGGTTTACCCCCTCAGGTTGCCGCTCCCTCGTCGCCCACAAATGTCTTCAGTGTTTCCGAACTCACAGGAACAGAGATCCACTCGGGTTTTATCGGTTCTTGTACGAATGGTAGACTGGCAGATCTGCAAGAGGCCGCGCGTGTATTAAAAGGGAAAAAAGTGAAAGAAGGCGTCATGCTGAAAATCGTTCCTGCAACCCAAAAAGTATATGCAGAACTTTTGCATGAAGGAGTACTTGAGGACCTTTTTCAGAGCGGCGCTATCATCAGTAATCCCGGCTGCGGGGGTTGTGCTGAGGGTCACATCGGTCTGACCGGCCAGGGTGAGGTCCAGGTCAGCACGGGAAACAGGAATTTTGCTGGGAAACAGGGAAAGGGGCTGACCTACCTGGCCAGCCCTGCCGTTGTTGCGGCTTCATGTGTTCGTGGCGAGATCTGCAGTCCAGAGGATTTGTAACATGGAACAGACGCATTTCGCGGGTAAAATATGGGTTCTGTCCGGCCTGGATGGTCAGTTGATCGAAGATATCGATACAGACCAGATCTATCACAATGCCTTTCTCCACATCACTGAACTGGCCACAATGGGGAAGTATGCCTTTGGGAATTTGGAGGGTTGGAAGGATTTTCCGGAAAACGTCCGGGCTGGGAATATGATCATCGCGGGCCGAAATTTTGGCGCCGGATCTTCCCGGCAGCAAGCTGTCGACTGTTTTCTTGCACTTCAGATCAGCTTGGTCATTGCCCCTTCCTTTGGGGCCATTTATTTCAGGAATGCGGTAAATTCCGGATTTCCTGTCCTGAAGAGCCATGCCATTGATAAATTGGTTTCAAAAGGGAATTTGGAAACCGGAGACCGGATCAGTGTGGACGTTCTATCGGGAGAGTGCACGAACGTGACCAAAGATCTTTCCTTCGGCGTATTGCCCATGAGCAAGGTCCAGCATGATGTCTTTCAAGCAGGCGGGCTGTTCCGTTATGGAAAGGAATGGAGATAAAGGTCATAGAAGAATTGTACTTGTGGAGATCTCTACATAAAGTTTAAAGTTATAGAAAAATGCTGATCTTGTCAGTTGATACAACAACACCCCATGGCTCTGTAGCTCTCTTGGAGAATTCAAATTTATTGGCGGAGGTGAGCTGTGTGTCCTCTCTCACTCATTCCGAGAGACTGTTACCTGCTGTGGATTTGATTCTGCTCCAGCGAGGCCTCACTATCAAAGATGTGGAGGCTTTTGCTGTGGCTGCCGGCCCCGGATCATTTACAGGCATACGGATCGGATTGAGCACGATCAAATCTTTTGCCCTCGCATCCGGAAATCCCATCGCTCCTGTATCTACGCTCAAGGCTCTTGCATTAAAAATAAAACTTCCGCACAACCGTTTGCTGTGTCCACTGTTGGATGCGAGAAAAGGGGAGGTCTATGCCGCCCTTTTTGAGGTGAAAAAAGGACAATTAATCGAGGTTGTCCCTCAGGGGGTCTATTCCCCTGACCAATTTTTTACACGTCTTCCCTCGCATAGGATCGTCTCATTTATCGGGAACGGCGTCGATGTCTGGAAAGAAAAAATTTTTGAATACTTCAAGGACAAAGCCAGGTTCTCCTCCCGTTCACTTTTTATAGCGCATGAGGTTGGGCTGTTGGGGTATTGCATATTGAGGAAGGGAAAAGGATCGGACCTTCGGGAGGTCAAACCTCTTTATTTTCGAAGGTCTCAAGCGGAGGAAAATCATTAGAGACGACGTAAACCCTCAACATTCTTTTTTTCTAAGAAGAATGGAGGAGGAGGACATTCCCAGCATTCTGGAAATTGAAAATGTTTCCTTCCAAACTCCTTGGCGATTCTCCACATTTTCGGGCGAGATCGTAAACAAAGGCATTTCCTTTCCATATGTGATCGTTCACAGGATAGTTGAGAGGGTTATCGGGTACATCATCTACTGGAAGATACAGGAAGAGGTTCAGATCAGTAACTTTGCCATTCATCCGGATTTTCGGGGAAAGGGAATCGGAGAGGCTGTTATGCGCAGGATCATCAAAGCGATCCAGAGAGATGGAGGAGTGTATGTTTTTCTGGAGGTTCGTCCCTCGAATCTCTCCGCACGGTCTCTCTATAATAAATTGGGATTTAAAGTCTTGGGAACCAGGAAAGACTATTACCAGAGCCCCTTGGAAGATGCCCTCATCATGGGCAGGCCTCTTTAAATTCGCTCCGGATTCAAATGACCCATTATATCTCTGGCTCATCCCAATAATGAGTACCTTTACCTTTATTCTGCCTCTGAGGCCTCGACTTTGGAGTGCCACACATTTTTGTCCCTCCCGTGCTCATACAGCCCTCGACGCCCGACTTTGTCGGGTTCCCTCATCGGTGATTCGAGGAAGGCTGGGTTAGGTTGGGTCGGAATCTTCCTTATGTCGCTCAATCCATCACCTCTGATTCTATATAAAGGCTATGATAGCCTCAGGTCCTCATTATTGTGATGTTCCTCATTTCTGAAGTCGCTTAATCTTATCCAGTGTGTTGTATTTTGATCTTCAGGAAAGAGTTAATATTTGACCCTGAGTAAGGCAAGGCCCTTGGCAGGGGCTGTGGGGCAGAGATGGGAGCGTTTGTTCAGTTTGAAGAAGTCCTCAATCTGTCCAGGATTCAGTTTTCCCCTCCCCACTTCGATGATTGTTCCCACAATAGACCGCACCATATACCTTAAAAAGCCATTCGCTTCCACTGTGTAGATGATCTCCTTCCCTTTTTTACGGATTTTGGATTGGGTAACGCTCCTGATGGGGTACAGGAGCCGGTTTGAGGAGAAAGGAGTAAAATCAGCTTTGCGAACAAACAGTTTGGCCGTTTCTTCCATCTTTGCCATATCGAGGGAGGAAGTCCATTGGAGAACATATCTAGTGATAAAGGGAGTGATGTCTGGGGAATTGAAAATCCTGTACTGATAGATTTTTGATCGGGCTGATTTTATAGCGTGAAAATCGGGGGAGGCTTTTTTGAGGGAGCGGATTCTTATATCACCAGGGAGGATGCCGTTAAGTGCCCGCAGGAACTCGTCGTTTTCCAGGCGGGAATTGACCTTGAAGTGAGCGACTTGGCCCTCAGCATGAACACCGGTATCGGTTCTGCCAGAGCCGATAACCGGGATTTTTTTTGCAGCGATTTTTTCCAATGCGATCTCTAATAGACCCTGGATCGTTCTTTTTTCAGGCTGGCGTTGCCATCCTAGGTACTCAGTTCCATCGTAACATATGACGATTTTATAATTCTGCACTATCCTACCTGGATTATTCATAAAAACTGCCGACACCTTTCACTAAAAAATCTTCTCATTCTTATTATCGGCATCTTTTATCCTATGGGCGCCGACCCAACCTAACCCACCGATCTCACAGCATCTATAATATACATTATTCATTGAATTATATCATTCCATTCGCTCCGCGTGTTCTTCGGTTATAAAAAAAATTTTAAAATACTTGACAAATGTCTGTTGTGAGACTATATTGTATATATGCAATATAAACAGTATGAACAGATGGCCGGCAAAATGGCCGCTTTCATACACACTTTATGTTCTATGTGAGGGCGTGAAAATGAAAAAAAGAAAGGGAATTGCACGTATCACAGTGTTGATAGTGTTCTTGGTCTTAGTGTTTGCGTTGCTGTTTATCCTGTGAGGCCGAAATGTTATTGAATCTGACAGATCTCTCGACTGAATCCCTGCAATCCCAGATCATTCGTCAAGTCCGGGCAAAGATTTTAGCTGGAGAATTGAAGGCAGATAGCGATCTGTCATCGATCCGGCGGCTCGCAAGGGAGCAGCACATCAGTGTGATCACGGTCCAACGAGCTTATGAAAGCCTGGAGCGGGAGGGGCTTATCCATTCAAGAAGAGGGAAGGGCTTTTTTGTGTCCAAATTATCCGGTCAACAGAAGAAATCGTTGGCTGTAGAGAGATTAAAGGAAAACCTGATGTCTCCTATACGAGCGGCTCTCTCTGAGGGGCTGGGAAAAGAAGAGATCAATAAGATCGTTGAGTCTCTCATGAAGGAGAATCAGCTCAACTGAGAGAAAGGAGAACGATAATGGAAAAGGCATTTCATTATAAGAATGTGATAAAAACATTTCCGGAGTTTAAGCTGGGTCCCTTAAATCTGAACCTGGAGCAGGGAACAGTGCTCGGGTTTGTCGGGCCAAATGGTTCTGGAAAGACTACAACTATCCAGTGTTTGGTGGGCCTTTTAAGGGCGGACTCTGGTGAGATGGAAATTTTTGGACGGTCCAACGATCTCAACAAACCTGAATGGAAACTGGATATCGGTTATGTGGGTGATATCCAGGTGTTCTATGAGCGCTGGACGAGTCAGAAAAATCTCGATTTTTTATCCCAGTTCTATCCCAACTGGTCAAATGAAAGGGTTCATGAGCTGGCTAAACGATTTAACCTTCCTTTGCAAAAGCGAGCTAAGGATTTATCAACGGGAAACAGAGTGAAGCTTTCCCTCGTAGCTGCACTCGCTCATTCCCCCAGATTATTGCTACTGGATGAGCCCACTTCCGGTATTGATCCCGTGGTGCGCACAGAGGTGTTGGATGTGCTCTTTGAGATTCTGGAAACCGGGGAGAGGGCCATCTTCTATGCGACACACATCCTTCCAGACATTAGTCGACTCGCTGATGAGCTGGCTTTTATCGACAACGGCAATATCTGGCTGCGAACACCGAAAGAGGACCTTACTGAAAAGTGGCGCAAAATCACTTTTTTACTGGCGAGAAACAACATCGATCTCAAATCCACTGTTCACCACCATAGGGAAGGCCGTCACCATCAGATCGTCAGCACAGATTTTGAAGTCACCCTACAGAGCCTTCGTGAGTTGGGTGCGGAAAACATCCAGGAAAACCATATGACCATCGAAGAGATCGCAGTGCAGATCCTCAAAGGAGGTGCTGATGTGGCGACTGCTCAAAGCTGAGATATTATACGATAGATCAAGGCTTTTGATCGTTTCTGTTTTTTGTTTGGTGTGTCTTATAACCATCTGGTTTGCTGTGAAATGGGAACGCAATGTTTCGCCCTTGACGATGCTGATTTTATTCGGATCTGCAATTGTTGCCGTTTACGCGGGCGAACAGGGCCGGGTTAATAACAAAAGAGACCGTATGCATGTATCGCTACCTGTCCCTATGTGGAAATCCGGATTTTCCCATCTGATCTATCCCATTTGTGTGTGGATAGCCATCCTGATTCTGTATAAAGTCAGTTATTTCGTTCTGGAGTTTATATCAGGAACCACCCGCACCAAACCCTCGTTTTTACAGATCCTCACATTGAGCGGTCTATTTCTCATCGTTAACGCGACTTATTTTCTGTCTCGTGATTTGAGCAAGACTTTAACTAAAACGTCGCAGCAGATTATGATCTATATGACCTGGTATCTGCTTGTTATCGCTGCGTTATTACCTTTCTACATATTGACGAATTTTTTAGGGGTATTCGGTGAAAATACACCTCTCCAATCCATTCTGAGCTCATTGTCTGAATCCCCACCAGGGTTCCTTCTTATCGGTGTCTGTCTTTCATTAGTGAGCTTACTTGTATTTATGAGGAGGAGAAGTTATGTCCAGTCCTAGGCCTACAGATAACATGAGAGGACACATGTGGCGGCTAATTAAGACAGATATTGTATACAATCAAGCGGTTTTTATAGCTCTCCTTGGCATCGTTGTTCCGGCTGTTGTCTTAAACGCTATCCTGGGGGGACTGGAGGAGCATGTCAGTCGACTTATGCTAGTTTCGGTGGGATTTTTGGGAATTATGATTGGTTCTGAAGAGATAAAGACAAAAAGGATCCGATTGCCGGTTCAACTGCCGATTTCCATTCGACAGAATGGGATCATGCGCTTTCCTGCGTTCTTCATGTACTGGATAAGCCTAATGGTTATGCTCTGGATCAGTTCTTTGATCAGCCGACAGGGGAATCTAAACCTCGCTTATCTCTGGTTTATACTGGTGAAAACCGCATCGATCCTGGTTGTGGTTTCATTTATGGGCATCGGTCAGGATGTGCCCTTCTGTTTTGTCCAGAGAGTTCCAGGCGATATTTTAGGAGTCTTAGCCAAACTGTGTGCGGTTGGCGCAGCTTTTTTGTATTTTTTCTCAACACCATTCGAGGATTGGCCCCCTGTTGTGACTGAATTTCTCTCAAAAATTCTTATTTCCCCCGTCGGAGCACTAGGACTGCTCGTTTTCGGCTTTGGGCTTGTTGTATTGAGTGTTTTTATTTTTGAAAGCCGTAAGGCATATACCGAGTGATCCATTCATCCATCAGGCTTAATGTTGAGTGGAGTGAACTAAGACATAAAGACCTCGCTAGCGGATAAGCGGGAAAAAATCCTCTAAGGCTTTATTCACAGCCTGTTCGGCTGTTTCGACGGGGATCACACCTTCGATATCCCAGGTTCCGATGCCAAAGACCTTTTTTCCGTGGACACACCCATAGGCGATCTCACTGAGGGTTCCGTATTCGCCGTCGATAGCGATGAGGACATCGGAGTTCATGACCACAAGAGAATTCCGGGAGTATCCCATCCCCGTGGCAATGGGGATATCGATGTAGCGGTTGGCATCCTTTGAAGAATTTCCCGGGAGTATTCCCACACTCACGCCTCCGGCTTTTTTGACTCCGCGGGCGGCTGCTTCCATGACTCCGCTGAGGCCCCCACACACGAGGATGGCACCTTTTTCCGCGATGAGTTGCCCCACTTCGAAGGCGATCTTGCGGAATTTATCTTCGGGTTTTGCTCCTCCGATGACTCCGATCCTTATTTTTTTCCTCAATTCCATCTGTCTGTGTTCCTCTATCCGAATTTTGTTAAATATATCAAAAATTGAAGGAATTATAAATAATCTAGAATTCTTTGTGAGTATCTCTAGATCCGTGATGGCACAGTCGCAACTAGCGTTATTGAGTGATTAGATTGTGTGATGGAAAAAACCGTGAGAAGGCCTGGACGGTCATGGTACATCTGCCAATGGGAGATGTGAGGGAAACCCGGATCCGAGCGAAGTTTCCTCGCTGGGGAAACTGAGCGTGTTTTTGATATCACATAATCTGATCGCTCTGAATGACCTCAACACGGATTCGAAAAAGCTCTGTTGAATCAAAAGGATAATTCGATTACAATTCCGCGTGGAGTTCCAGATTTGCGCATGAGAAAAAAGACCTCTCTTTTCCCTACTCTTAATCTTAGCCCTGTCCGTTTCTTCAGCCTTAGCCTTATGTTTATTCTTATCCTTGCGCTTGTGGATTGCAAACAGGAGCGAACTTCCGAATTTGAGGTCTATAGACTGATCGACCATCTGGATGTGGGGAATATCCTTCTGTCTCCGTACAGAAACTTCTCTGGTTCGGAGCAAGAATTCAGAGCGGGATTCCCTGCCAAGTCGTTTCCTCTCCAGGACCTAGGTGTCGACAAAAATCCCTTCACTCTCAAACGGAAGCTCAAACTTGGTGGCAGAGATATGAACGTGATCGTCTCTCCGCCCGAGAGTGAGTATGGATTTGACATCAATCTGGACGAAGGATCTGTGCTGGATTTTGGCATCGGCATTGTCAGAGAATATGATTCTGAGGAGATGACCCAAAGGCCTAGCAGGGAAAAGGGCGTCAATTTTATGGTTATTCTTGAGGTAGATGGCAGAAAACGGACCGTCTTCCAGCACTATCTCTCCCCTCCGCCTGTTGAGGATCGAGAAACAGTCTCATTCTTGAGACAGAGCTTGGATCTGCCCCGGGCTGAAAACATCCGACTGTCTCTCATCACAGAAGGCAGCGCCGAGAACATGGCCTTCTGGTACAATCCTGTACTCTTCCAAAAAGGGAAGAACAGTTCCAATGTCATCCTTATCTCTGTGGATACATTGAGGGCGGATCATTTGGGATGTTATGGCTACAAGAGGGAGACCAGCCCGAATATCGATTCTTTGGCCAATGATAGTGTGTTGTTTTCGAATGTTTACGCCTCCTCTCCATGGACCCTCCCTTCCCATGTCTCGATGTTGACATCCCTTCATGGCGTCCATCACCAGGTTTATCATGATGATGAGAGGATGGACCCCGCAATCCTCACACTTGCCGATCTCTTGAGGAAGAATCATTTCTTCTGTACCGCTTTTACGGGCGGTGGATTCGTGAGTTCGGTGTATGGTTTCTCGAAGGGATTCGACATGTATCAGGAGGGTGGTGGAGGAGTCTATCGTCAGGATGCTGCCGAGTATTCTTGCGGGCTTGTTGCCGAATGGCTGGACACACACAGCAAGGATAAAAACTTTTTTCTTTTTGTCCACACCTACCAACCCCATGATCCCTATGCCTGTCCCGAGCCCTACGGGGACATGTTCTTGTCCGAGGACGCGAAATGGAGGCACATCAATTTGATGGGACACCTGGGCGGAAGATCCAATCTGTTTAAGCCGCTGCCAGAGGGGGAGCGGCAAAATATCGAGGACCTCTACGATGGAGAAGTGCGTTACACGGATGAAGCGCTCATCGGGCCACTCATTCGAAAGCTCAAACAACTGGATTTCTATGACAGATCTCTGATCGTTTTTACCAGTGATCATGGTGAGGAATTCTACGATCACAAGAGCTGGGGACACGGTCACCAGCTCTATGATGAATCTCTGAAGGTTCCGCTTTTGGTAAAATTTCCGAGATCCAGATTCAGAGGCACCAAAGTATCCAACATCGTGTCCCTTGTGGATGTGATGCCCACGATCCTAGAAGAACTCCGGATCGATATTTCAGAGCTGTCGCTCGATGGGAAGAGCCTTTTTCCAGCTATGGAGGGGAAGGACAAAGAGGATAGATCCTTTTGGGCCGATATCGGTGACAATGTCCTCAACTCTCACGTGCCGCAAAAGATCTCCACGAACAGCGGAACAGAAAAGTTCATCCTCAACAAGAAATATATAGAGGAGGATCTGTCCTACTTCGAGTATCCTCCACCCGAAACTGGACCTGTAGAGCTGTATGAATTGAAGGGCGATCCCCGTGAAGAGCTCAACATTGCCGATAACAGAGCCGCGCTTGTCAACCGGTTGATCCGCACTATCGAAGTTTTATACAGCCAAGCCAAGAAGAGAAAATCTCTACAGCCAGAGATCGATGAAGACCTAAAAGAGCAGCTCAGAGCGCTGGGCTATATCAAATGATGAAAGGTTTTAACGGGAGAGCATTGAATTGCGAGACCCAATCCGCCTTCGCCAAAGACCCCCCCACCCACCACCATATGGCTCATACGGATAGAGTCTCGCCCCCAACGCTCCTGTCCTTATATCTCTTGATTTCGTGCCACGGAAATAGAGATACATACAATAACCAGATAGAGGTATCATAATCCCGCCGGGATTTGATAAAATAGAGTGAATTTTCACCCCGATTGAGAAAGGAAAAGACCAATGTCTAATTTTTTAGAGATCAAAAGCATGAAGGACAAAGACCACAAAAAGATCATGGCAGAGATCACCAAGAGGATAGAGGAAAAGAAAAAGAATGGAGTTTTCACAGAGAAGGAAATCCGGGAGATCGAAAAGATGGAGCTCCATCCTCTATCCGATATTCTGGATGTCCAGAGTGTTTACGAAAGCTTTATGTATGGGAAAGACTATCCAAAAAAAAGTGAATAATCCAGGTTACGTATCAGAGAAGGAGAGTGTCATGACTGAGGAAAAAAAACGGGAAAGAGCGTCTGAAGGTGAACGGGATATAAGGATAGATTATAAAAATATCGATGTGGCGGATATCATGAATCAGATCAAGAAAAAGATAGCTGCCCAGCCGAAAAAAGAACCGGAACTCCCTCTTGTTGAATCAGACTATGTTCCCTATGCCGCTACCCCTCCGGAGATGCCCCCAGAGGCTTCAGGTGCGAGGTCGAAGATTAAAGCCCTGTTGCTCAAGATCATGAAACCCTTCTCTCCTTTGATAAGGCTTTTAGTTCTTCCCGTTTCCCATGAACTTGCCGAGACGGTCAAAACGCTCGACTTAACGAATAAAAAATTGGACTATTTGAGTGAAAAATTACATCACGATCTCTTCCAGCTGAACGAATCCCTAAACAGCAGGATCGAGGTCGTAGACAAGGCTGTGAATGAACGGCTCGATCTTGCCTTTGATGACATCGGAAGAATCAAGGAATACACCAAACTCTTGCACAGCCTGTCGCACAATGTCGTTGTGGAGATGACCAAACTGAAGATCGAGGAGGAGAATCTCAAGATCAAAGCAAGGATCCTGGAAAAGGATTTTGAATTCCTGGGGAGAAGAGAAAAGGCTCTGGAGGATCGGGTTCTCAAATGAAAGTTGCTTTTGTCGTCCAGAGATACGGTCAAGAGATAAGCGGAGGCGCTGAACTCCACTGCCGCTGGGTGACCGAGCACATGCAAAAATACTGGGATGTCCAGGTTTTGACGACTCGAGCCTTCGATTACGTCACCTGGAAGGATCACTATCCCAAGGGTGATGATCTTGTCAATAATGTTCCGGTCAAGAGGTTCTCGGTGACGAAGCCCAGGAATCCAGAGCGGTTCGGCCGCCTTCAAAATTATATTCTCGCAAATGAACATCGCAAAGAGGATGAGCTGAAATGGCTGGATGAAGAGGGGCCGTTATCGCCATCACTCATTCGCTACGTCGAAGAACACAAAAACGATTTTGATTATTTTGTCTTCTTTAGCTATCGCTACTACCATTCCTATTGGGGAATCAACACCGTGCCGGAAAAGAGTATCCTCGTTCCTACAGCTGAAAACGATCCTGTCGTTCATCTCAGGATCTTTAAAGACCTGTTTAGAAAGCCTCAAGCGTTTATCTATAACTCCGTGGAGGAACGGGAAATGATAAACCGGGTGTCCATGAACGACCACGTCTTGGGAGAAGTCGTGGGTGTGGGCACAGAGGTTCCTTCCGAGGTTTTTGTGGACGATTTCCGTCAAAAATATGACATCACGGGTAATTATCTCATCTATATCGGGAGGATCGACGAGAATAAGGGATGCGTTGAACTTTTTGATTTTTTCCTCCGCTTCAAAAAGGAAACAAGTTCAGACATCAAACTGGTCTTGGTGGGGAGCACTCTCCTGAAGATCCCTTCTCATCCCGATATCCGGTACCTGGGTTTTTTGTCTGAAGAGGACAAATCCTCAGCCTTGGTTGGCTCTCTCGCCTTGATCATACCTTCCTTTTACGAGAGCCTGTCCATGGTCACCCTTGAGGCTTGGGCAAAAAGAAAGCCCGTTTTGGCGAATGCGCGCTGTGAGGTTCTCAAAGGTCAGTGCTTGCGGAGCAATGCCGGCCTCTTTTACGAAGATCAGGACGAATTTTCGGAGGCCTTGATCCTTCTTCTCTCCTCTCCACAGCTTAGAGATGCTATAGGAGAAAACGGAGAACGATATTTCACCCAGAATTATACGTGGGAAGTGATCGAAAATAAGTACCTATCGGTCGTTGACCAGCTTGAGAAGAGAAAAGAATGAACATCCATCAGTTTGCCACTTCTTTGAGCTATGGGGATGCCATCTCCGATGAGATGCTGGAGATCCAGAGCTCCCTGCGCAAGAAAGGGCACAATTCTGAGATCTTCATCCGTTTTTACGAGCCGAGGATGGCCAAATACATCCATGATTTTAGAGAATACAAAATATTCAGCTCACCGGACAATGTTGTCATTTTTCATTTTTCCATCGGTTCGCCCGTATCCAAGATGTTTTTCCGGATCCCCGATAAAAAGATCATGATCTACCACAACATCACGCCCTATAACTACTTCTTGGATTATCACCGGATATTGACTCGGGAGTGTTATAAAGGACGCCTTGAGATCAAACTTTTTGTGGATAAAGTGGACCTGGCTCTGGGGGATTCAGAGTACAATCGTAAAGAACTCGAGCAATTGGGTTATCGAAACACCGGGGTTCTCCCCCTGCTTCTCAATCTCGACAAGTTCGATTCACCCGGGGATCCTGTCGTCCACCGTATATATAATAACGGCAAGTGGACAATCCTTTTTGTCGGACGGGTTATCCCGAACAAAAAGTTCGAGGATGTCATCAAGGTCTTCACCTTCTATAAGATGTTTTTCAACCCCAATTCTCAGCTCATCCTGGCTGGGGATTACAGGGGAATGGAGCGCTATTATTTCGCCCTCCAGGGCCTGATCGACAGACTGGAGATACAGGATGTCCATCTCACAGGCCATGTGGATTTTCGAGAGCTTGTGTCTTACTTCAAGCTGGCTGATGTCTATCTCAGCATGAGCGAGCACGAGGGATTCGGTGTCCCGCTCCTGGAAGCATTTCACAACCGGACTCCCGTTGTGGCCTTTAAAGCGGGAGCTGTGGAAGAGACGATGAATGGAGGAGGTGTTCTGTTAGCAGAGAAAGAATACCTACAAACCGCCGCACTACTGGACAAGATCCACAAGGACAAGGCTTTTAAGAACGACATCGTCGCCCATCAGCTCCAGGCACTCAAAAAGTACAGTCGCAAAAATGTGTCTCAAATACTGATGAGTCACGTGGAAAAGGTGTCCCATTTATGAGAGTCGACCAGCTCGTCCCGGCTTTCCACAGGGGGGATGCCATCGGCGATACAGCCTTTCATTTGAAGCAGTTTTTTCTGTCACAAGGTTTTCAATCCGACATCTTTTGTTTGACCAGAGATTCAGTTCTTGAGGAAGAATCTCAGTTGTTCTTTTCCTTCCCTGAGCCGAATCCTGAGGACATCACAATGCTCCATTTTGCCTTGCCCTCTCCTCTGACTCAGGCTCTCATAAAACTACCCAGCCGAAAAGTGATGATCTATCACAACATCACGCCCCACACCTATTTTGAGGGATTCAACCCGGAAATGGTGCGCATCTCTTGTTTGGGGCGAGAGGAACTCAAGTCCTTGTCCTCCCACGTCGAATTGTCTTTAGCTGATTCTGAGTATAACCGTCAAGAGTTGACTGCTCTGGGTTTTAAAAAAACAGAGGTTTTCCCACTCTTTATCGACTATAAAAAGTATGAAAAGCCAGCAAGTGACTTCATGTGCCAATTCTTTAACGATGACCGCCTCAATATTCTTTTTGTGGGGCGTATCGTCCCGAACAAAAGGATTGATGCGCTCATCAAGGTGCTCTTCTACTACAAAAAGTATATTTCCCCTCTGGTTAGGCTGATCGTCGTGGGAAAAACGAACTCTCTCCCAAAGTACTATGAAAGTTTGGTCCGGCTCGCGGATGAGTTCTATCTCAAACCGGAGGAGATCTGTTTCACAGGCCATATTCCTGACGATGAGATGTTTGCCTTGTATAAAACTTCCGATGTGTTCCTCTCTTTGAGCGAGCACGAAGGATTTGGGCTTCCCTTTGTAGAGAGCATGATTTTTGATCTCCCCATAATCGCCTTCAACTCAACGGCTGTACCCTATACTTTGGGCGATTCCGGGGTCCTCATCAGCGATAATGAGTGCGTGGACAAGATCGGTGAACTCATCCATCTCGTAGCGCATGATGAGGACCTTCGGAAGACAATAATCTTAAGTCAGCGCCTGCAGCTGGAAAGATACAAATCAACAGATCTAAGAGAGTTCCTGCTGGAGAGTTTTGGGAGCTTGGCAAAATGAAGATAGCCTTTGTTGTTCAACGCTACGGGAAAGAAGTTATGGGAGGCTCAGAGCTCCACTGCCGTCAGATCGCAGAAGTTTTGGCAGAAAGTGGTTTTGATTGCACGGTGTATACGACAACAGCCAAAGACTATATCACTTGGAAAAACGAGTATTCTCCTGGTGAGACCGTTCTGAATAGTGTCCTGGTGAAACGTTATAGAGTCGACAAAGAGAGAGATATCACCGCGTTCAATAAATACTCCGATTGGATCTTCGCCAATGAGCACACGCACGAGGATGAGGTCGAGTGGATGGAACAACAGGGTCCTGTGTGTCCTTCCCTTCTAGATGCCCTGCAAGAAGAGGAGGACGAACACGATGTGTTTGTGTTTTTTACGTATCTTTACTACAACACATACTGGGGCCTTCAGAGAGTAAAGAAACGAAAGACCCTTGTCTCGACTGCACATGATGAGCTGGCTCTGTATCTTGACATGATGAAGCAGGTATTTGCCTTGCCCGATGCTTTTATGTTCAACACAGAGGCCGAGCAAAACATGCTTGCCAGAGAGTTCCCCTTTGAAAACAAATACCAGGATATCGTGGGTGTAGGTGTGGAGATTCCAGAGAATTTGCAAGGTTCGCTCTTTTCGCAAAGGCATGGGGTCTTTCCTCCCTTTATTCTATATGCTGGTCGGATTGAACCGGGTAAAGGGTGTCAAGAACTTATCGATTTTTTTATTTGTTACAATCAGAAAAATCCGGAGATGACCCTTGTTCTCATCGGAAAACTTCTGATGGATATTCCGAGGCACCCCAAGATCAAGTATTTGGGATTCCTCAGCCCTGAAGATAAAAACGCGGCTATGGCTGCGGCATTGGCCACCATTCATCCCTCCCGTCTCGAGAGCCTGTGTATGGCTGCCTTGGAATCCATGGCCGTGAAGACGCCCATCCTCGTCCAGGAGCAGACAGAACCACTCAAACAACACTGCCTGAAAGGCGGCAGCGGTCTGTTTTATTCCAACTTTAGAGAATTTGAAGAGGCTCTCGGTCTCTTTTTGACTGATTCACGATTGCGAGAGAGGATGGGAGAGAACGGTCTCAGGTATGTGAGAGACAACTATTCCTGGCCAATGATCGTCGAGAAGTACAAACGCTTGTTCGCTTTTTTGACCTAAATTCTCTCTCTTAGAACGGTCCTGTCCTCTGAGAACCGGCACTTTGGCAATTTTCTTCATATTCCTGGAGCTAAAACCGACTAAATTTTCTCATCGGATACGTCCTATGAAGATCATACGAGCATGTTGATGTCTAGGGTGGTTTTACAATCTGACGAGGCGCCAAGGGAAAAGGAGGCAGTCAGGTTTAAATTGACTCCAGTTGTCAATTGTGTTAAGAAATGACTCTCAAAATGAGATAAATGGCCTTCATAAACTACGCAACAAAGAGCCTTGCGATCAAGATCGTGTATTACGGTCCCGGTCTCAGCGGAAAAACCACCAATATCCGTTACATTTACAGCAAAATGGACCCGGATTCTCGGGGAGAGCTGATCTGTTTGGAAACTCCGATCGAAAGAACGCTCTTTTTCGACCTGCTCCCCATAAAAGCGGGTTTGATCAATGGATTCAACACCCATTTTCAGCTCATGACCGTCCCTGGCCAGGTATTCTACGAAGCCTCCAGAAAAAGCGTGGTCAAAGGAGTGGATGGGATCGTTTTTGTGGCAGATTCACAAATTCCTCTTATCGATGCCAATCTGGAAAACTTCGATAATTTGAGACGAAACCTCCTAGACCACGATATCGACTTGAATCTAATCCCCTTGGTGTTTCAGTACAACAAGCGTGATCTGGAGAATCTCGTTCCTGTGGAAACGTTCAATAGCCTTCTCAATCCACAGGGGCGTCCCTATGTGGAGTCTACAGCGATAAACGGCGATGGTGTTCTTGAAACCTTAAAAGAGATCGCAAAGATCACCGTTCCATGGGTCAGAGAAAAATTGTTCGGCGAGAAGAGGGACGCTGAGGACAAGGAAGAGCAGCTGCGAATGATCAGAGAGGCAGAGGCGAATAGGGCAGAAGTCAAAACAGAGATCGAATTCGTTCCTGAAAAGGAGGCCGCCCCGATCCGGATGACAAAAATAAAGTTTAAGAACCAAACCGATATCGAGGACCAGCTGGAGAGTTTGGCAATGGAATTTACGTCTAAGAAGTAACCTCCCCAAAAAACATTCCCGAGTCTTGATTCTAATTCAGTTTTTTTTACATGCTTTGATAAAAATAAGGATGCTGATTCGTCTGTGTATACGGACGGCGATGTTATTCAAGATCTTCAGTGCTTCTTTATATGGGATCGAAGCGTATCTTGTGGAGGTTGAAGTCGATATCTCCCTGGGTATTCCTGACCTCGTGATCGTAGGGCTTCCCGATGCTGCGGTGAGAGAGAGTCGGGAAAGGGTGAAGGCAGCGCTGAAAAACTGCGGCTACAACTTTCCCTCGCGGAAAGTCATCATCAATCTGGCTCCTGCAGACAGGAGGAAAGAGGGCTCTTCATTTGATCTCCCAATCGCCTTGGGTTTGCTGGCTCACCTTGACGTCTTCCCTCTTGACCGGCTTCAAGATTATCTTTTTCTGGGAGAACTGGCATTGGACGGCAGGATTAAAAGTGGGAGGGGGATCCTGTCTTCGACCGTTCTTGCTAAGGATCTGGCATTCAAAGGTGTCGTCATCCCCAAGGACAATGAAATAGAAGCCGCCTTAGTGCAAGGCATAGATATCTTTGGATTGGAAGACCTGGTGAAGGTCACTCGATTGCTGGCGCATCCAGATAGTGTTTCTCCCTCCGCATACCGGTTGGCAGACCTCCTACCCTCACGGATTTTTGAGGTGGACTTTCAGGAGATCCGTGGACAGCAACATGCCAAACGTGCGCTGGAGGTGGCCTCTGCAGGAGGCCACAATGTCCTTCTGATCGGACCTCCGGGTGCGGGAAAAACCATGTTGGCCAGACGACTGCCGACGGTTTTGCCACCCATGAGCTTCGAAGAGATCATTGAAGTTACACAGATCTACAGTGCATCGGGATTGTTGAGGTCAAGAGGTGTGATTGGGGAGAGGCCCTTTCGCTCTCCTCATCATACTACGTCAGTCGCTGGCCTCATCGGTGGAGGTCTTTGGCCGAAGCCAGGAGAGGTTAGCCTTGCACATCATGGAGTTTTGTTTTTGGATGAGCTCCCCGAGTTTCGTAAGCA
>CAZIMJ010000306.1:0-21267 GCA_964540205.1 uncultured Eubacteriales bacterium
AAGTGTTTTTAATTTAATAAATAATTCTATTCTTCCAGAGTGGAAGCGATGTCCTTCAATTGCTCTCGAACATTGTAGAGGACCTTTTTCATTCTGTCCGGATGGATGGCCGTAGTTTTTTTGACGCCCAGTTCTTCTTCAAGCTGTCTTTTGGCACCAGCCAACGTGAGCCCTTCATTTTCCAGAAGTTCCTTGAGTCTGAGGAAGATGGACAGATCTTTTTTTCGAAAAATTTTGTGCCCTGCGCGGGTTTGGCCTGACTGGATGAAATAGAGGTCTTTCTCCCATGACTCGATTACTTTTTTATCCAGTTGAGTCAATCGAGCCACTTCCTCCAGTTTGTAGATGAGTTTCTCAGATTCAGTCTTGCGTTTCATCGGTCGTCTTCCCAACTCAGTCCTGTAAATAGAGCAAAACTTTTTTGGATTTATGTCCTGCTCATTCTGGATATCTCTGTAACTTCAATCATTACATTAACATGGTCGCTTTTCCACGTCAAGCTCCTTCCTTAGCTGTTCCTAGAGTTAGAATTTCTGGTATAATTTATGAAGATTTGACCATGAAACCCGTAGAAAAGACACACACTCCTCTTGCTGAACGGATGCGCCCAGAAAATCTAGAACAATTTTATGGCCAGGAACATTTGATCGGTGAGGGGAAGATCCTTTCGCAACTCATCAAAGCCGACCAACTGATGTCGATCATCTTCTGGGGGCCGCCCGGATCGGGCAAAACGACCTTGGGGTATATCCTCGCTAAAACCTTCGATTTTCCCTGTATGTTTTTCAGCGCTGTTCTATCAGGTATCAAGGATGTAAAGACAGTCATGGCCCAAGCGGTAAACCATAAAAATCTCTATGGCCAGCCCACGATCATTTTTATCGATGAGATTCACAGGTTCAATAAAGCTCAGCAGGCGGCTTTCCTCCCTTATGTGGAGAGAGGCGATATTATACTTTTTGGTTCTACGACCGAAAATCCCTCTTTTGAGATCATTGCCCCTCTCCTCTCTCGCACGCGCGTTCTGTTGCTGAATCCCTTGATGGAAGAGACGCTCACAAGGATCTTGCAAGAGGCCTTATCGGACAAAAAGCGCGGATTGGGGTCTATGAACCTGAAGGTCGGCAAACCGGCAGCGAAGATGATCATCAATTATGCCAATGGCGATGCTAGGCGGGCTTTAAATACTTTAGAGATCTCTGCAAGCCTGGCGCAGAAAGGCCGGATTAGCACGACAGAGGTCAAGGAGGCCCTTCAGAAAAGAATACTCCTCTATGACAAAAAAGGAGAGGAGCATTTTAACCTCATCTCTGCTCTGCATAAAAGCCTCAGGAACAGTGATGTGGATGCTTCCCTCTACTGGCTAGCCAGGATGTTGGCTGCGGGTGAAGACCCTCTGTATATCGTCAGAAGGTTGGTCAGGTTCGCCTCCGAAGATATCGGCCTTGCAGATCCCCAAGCTCTTTCGATCGCATTGAATGCCAAAGAGGCGTACGATTTTATCGGTTCTCCGGAGGGAGAACTGGCACTTGCCGAGGCTGTGATCTATCTGGCTTCTGCACCCAAAAGCAACAGAGCATATACGGCTTTTAGTCGAGCGAAAAAAGATGTGGAATCCAGCCCTTTCGAACCGGTCCCCCTCCACTTGAGGAATCCTGTGACATCTTTGATGAAAGAGGTCGGATACGGGAAAGAATACAAGTATGCTCATGACTACGATTACTCCACGACGGATATGGAGACATTTCCCAAGAGATTAAAGGGCCGCAAATATTACGAGCCCGGGAATCTTGGTCTTGAAAAAGAGATAAAGAAGAGAATCGACTGGTGGAGCCAGCTCAAAACAACCGAGAGACGTCAAAAACCTGATAATAAACGCGACAAAAACAAATAGACTGAACTGGAAATGTTAACCTCTCGATTTAACTCTTGGGATTCGAGTCCTTGAGTAAATAGTAGATCTCCCAGCTGATTTCATCGGCTACACATCCCACGCATGATTTCTCTGTAGTGGCCAATTCTTCGTCCTCGATTTTATCTTTAATGATTTTTTTAACTTTTTTTCGGATCTTGTAAAGCAAAATATAGTTGATCATTCCTGGGCTCTCCCGAATGATAACAGCTAAAATTTTCTAAGTAAAGCCATCTCAATGAATATCATTATCGACCGACCATTGAGTCAATGGGAGTAAAAATGATATTATACGTTTTCTCCTGATCGATGAAAAAACCTGCCATTGTGTGTGCGCTTTTACTCATGTTGTGTTCCTGTTCTCTTTTCCGGAAAAATATCCCCCCATATCCAAGCGGTATCATGTTTCCTGTGGAGGAGGCCCATCAGATCCAGTACGAGGGTGAGATCAACAATCCCATGAAAAAAAGGGGGACTCTAGTCTTCATCTCTACCCGTGCGGGTATCCTTTACTGTGTGGAAGGCTCTAGCCAACAGATTCAATGGCAGGTCCAACTATCGGAAACACTGGTGAGCCCTCCTTTTCTTGGCGTGGAAAATATCTATGTGCTTGACCAGGACAATAGCCTTTTCTGTCTCACAGAAGGAGGGAAGATCCTCTGGGAGAGAATCATCGGAGAAAAGCTCACGAGCCGTATCACCGAATTCGGAGATAATGTCTGTGTGGGAACAGCTTCAGGCTGGTTCCTCGCTATCGATATCCTCAAGGGTGAGAGAACTTGGGTATTCAAGGCTGAGGATGCCATCCGGTCAAACCCTGTTGTTTCCGGTGGGAAGATCATCTTTGGCAGTGATGACCACAATCTCTATATCCTGAGCTCTGGGGGAAATTTGATCTATAAATTCCCTGTCGGTGGCAAGATCGAGGCAACTCTTGCCGCGGATGCCGATTATGTTTACCTTGGGTCTGGAAACAGGGAGATTTTATGTTTAGACTTGAAGAAACGGAAAAGGAAATGGAAAGTCAGAACAGGGGGAGAGCTCCTTGTCCCCCCGGTTTTTTACGAAAACAGAGGTTTTTTCGCTTGTATGGACAATGTCCTGTACTGTTTGGATAAAAAGGGCGGGGATATTTTGTGGTGGAGTGTGATTCCTTCGCGCGCTTTCTATCATCTCATGATCGTCAATGAGAGGATCGTTGTCACATCACTCTCTTCTCTTCTGATGAGTTTCGATGTGAAGACCGGCGAAAAGATCGGAGAGTTCCAGGGGGCGGATGAGATGCGATCGAATCCGATCTGGTGTGATCCTTATATGCTGGTTAGCCGGTATAACTCGGAGTCGGACCAGGGGACACTGCTTTTTTTCCAGAAATTGGTCGCGGTTGAGTTGTCTCCGTCCAAAAGCTCTCCCCAGAAGATCAACGAAGATATCGTGGTTACAGCCGCTCCATCAGGATTCTATTTGCCTGAATATGAGTTCTCACTCACTCCTTTAGTTAAGCGGCTCCTTAATCCATACTTCTTTGTTCTGCTCGGAAAAGAGGAAGAAAAGAAGGTCGTTCAGGAAAAGTCAGAGGCAAATACGTGGGAGTGGTTTCCAGATAAGGAGGGGATCTATAGTATTGGGGCGATAGTGACGGACGAAAGGGAAAGGGCCGAAACAGCGATCCCCTTTTTAATCCAAAAAGAGGATGCCGCAGTCGTTTTGGCCATGTCCAAGGATTCACCGCAACAGGTGGGAACAGAGATCGGCTTTATAGCTACCTCCCAGGGGATGTCTTCTCCCAAGTATGAGTTCAGCCTGCAACGTATTTACGAGCTTTCCTTTTTCACACATGTGTCCATATTTATTCCCGGGAGGAAAAAGGTAGTTTTGGATTATTCTGAAGAAAACAACTGGATGTGGATTCCAGATAGGGAAGGGCTGTATGCGATTCATATTTCTGCGGATGATAGTATCGAGAAAGTCGAATCGAGTGTATATTTCAGCATTACAAAGAAAAAATACGACGATGCTGAGAATGAAGGCGACAATATGATTGGAAATAACATATAATCTGTGAAGCTCTGCGGAATCCCAGGTTGGAACTGCGGATGCACGCAGAGAATTATCCTTGGGAGAAGGAGTGAAAACATGGATCGTGATGAAGCATTGATGCTTGTAAAACAATATCTCAAAAACAAAAATCTCATCAAGCACTCTTTGGCGGTTGAAGCCTGCATGAGAGCACTGGCTGAAAAATCGGGCGAGGATGTCGAAACATGGGGGATGGCTGGGATCCTTCATGATCTCGATTATGAAATAACAGAAAAAAGCCCTGAACTTCATACAACTGAGACGGTAAAAATCCTGACAGATTTGGGTATCGCTCCAGAGATCATCCATTCGATCGAGGCCCATGCGGCGATGGTGCCGTGCCAGACAAAAATGGATTATGCTATCTTTTCTATCGATCCCCTGACCGGGCTCATTATCGCTGCAACATTAATGCATCCGGATAAAAAACTCAAAGAGGTTGACCTGGGATTTGTGAAAAGACGTTACAAGGAAAAGAGTTTTGCCCGAGGAGCAAAGAGAGAGGACATCGAGCAGATCCAGGAGATCGGGATCGAGCTCGATGAGTTCATCTCCATCTGTCTGGGAGCAATGCAGGGCATAGATAAAGACCTGGGACTTTAATGTCTTAGAACGTGAAAGGTAAAATGCTAAGTTTTTTTGCTAATAGCAGATGATTGGGATGAAAAAAGTTTTTTATTGATGTATAATTGTTGCCTTTTTAAATCGTGATAAAGGAGGATTATCCTTGAATGGCGTCATAAAAATACCATGTCCTACGAACGAGCCTGTGATGGTTTTCGCCCCGGGTTCCCCCGAAAAGGTGTCTTTGAAGGCGGAACTAACAAGAATGCTGGGTGAGGAGATCGAGATTCCTCTGATCATTGGAGGAAAAGAAGTCCGAACAGGGAACTTTGCGGAGTGTCGCTGCCCTCATGACTACAATCATCTTCTGGGCCGATATCACAAGGCCGGACCAGATGAGATCACTATGGCTGTCGTCGAAGCGAAAAAGGCCTGGAAAGATTGGTCGGAGATGGACTGGGTCTCTCGGGCATCCATCTTTCTTCGAGCTGCAGAGTTGCTTGCCACAAAATATCGGGATGTGATAAATGCCTCGACCATGCTGGGGCAATCAAAGACCGTCCATCAGGCAGAGATCGATGCGGCATGTGAGCTTATCGATTTCTACCGGTACAATCCATACTACATGCAACGGATCTATGAAGAACAGCCCAACTCCTCGCCGGGCATTTGGAACTACGTGGAGTACCGGGCACTTGAGGGATTTGTGTTTGCCGTTACACCCTTCAATTTTACCTCTATTGCTGGCAATCTCCCCACGTCTCCGGCGATGATGGGGAATACTGTCCTTTGGAAACCGGCATCTTCTGCCGTCTATTCAGCCTATTTTATCGCTTTGTTATTAAAAGAAGCCGGCTTGCCCGATGGTGTGATCAATTTTATCCCCGGTCCGGGGAGATATGTGGGTGATCCCGTTTTAGAGAAGGCTGATCTGGCAGGAGTCCACTTCACGGGAAGTACTGCTGTATTTCAGGCCATGTGGAAAACCATAGGATCCTGCATCATGAATTACAAGTCCTATCCACGGATTGTCGGAGAAACAGGCGGTAAAGATTTTGTTTTTGTACATTCTTCGACAGATGTGGAGGCTGTAGCCACAGCGCTCTTAAGAGGCGCATACGAATACCAAGGCCAGAAATGTTCAGCAGCCAGCCGTGCTTATATTCCCGCAGATGTATGGCCTGCTATCAAAAATAAGCTTCTGGATGACCTCCAAACTCTCAAGATGGGCGACGTTATGGATTTTTCGAACTTTATGGCAGCTGTGATTGATAAAGCCTCATTTGATAGTATCGTGGAATATATCGAGTACGCAAAAAATTCGGATACAGCCGAGATCATCTTTGGTGGAACATACGATGATTCCAAAGGGTACTTCATCCAACCCACTGTCGTTGTGGTCACTGATCCCCATCACAAACTCATAGAGGAGGAGATCTTCGGGCCTGTACTAACTATCTATATCTACCCAGAAAATCAGTTTACCGAGGCACTGGATCTTTGTGATACTACTTCGCCCTATGGTTTGACCGGTTCGATATTTGCCAATGACAGGAAAGCCATTAACGAAGCGTCCAAAACACTTCGCCATGCGGCTGGGAATTTTTACATCAATGACAAACCTACGGGCGCAGTTGTCGGCCAACAGCCCTTTGGAGGAGCCAGGGGCTCGGGAACAAATGACAAAGCCGGCTCATTTATGAATCTCCTCAGATGGGTGAGTGCTCGCACTGTCAAAGAAAATCTCAATCCTCCCAAGGATCACCGATACCCTTTCTTGGGTGAAGAATAAAGTCGAAATGAGCAAAGCCTTGCTGCATCGACAGATATCATGATGGTGCCCCCAGGATGTCTTTAATCGGTATTCATCGCGCATTAGCAATAGACGGGAGGGTGGAGAACACCATTTATTAAGAGTTGATAAATGTGACTACTGCGGAGGGAAGATGAGAATAAAAGTAAATAGAGACAGTTGCACTGGCTGCAGGCTTTGCCTGCAGATCTGCGCTATCGAGCACTTCTCGGAGATAAATCCTAAAAAGGCAGCACTAAGGATAGAGGCCAAATTCCCTGATCCAGGCAAATTCCGTCCTTTCGTCTGTACTCAATGCGGCAAATGTGCTGAAGTTTGTCCGGAGGATGCTGTTTACCAGAATGAAGCAGGCGGCTACATCGTTGATAAGGAGAAGTGTACAAATTGTGGAGATTGCATCGCCGTTTGTCCTATGAACGTTATCAGCCAGCACCCAGACCTCGGATATGTGATTAAGTGTGATTTTTGTATGGAGTGCGTTAAAGTATGCAATACAAATGCTCTGGTAGAATGGGAGAGAAAGTCGACCACCAAGGAAACGGAGGCGTGAAATGAACAATGGACTTGCCGGGACAACTGTACGTGTCAACCTAACCACGGGTGAGATAAATCGTTTCCCAACCGATGAAAAGCTCTTCCGTCGTTGGCATGGCGGTCGGGGAGTGATAGCAAAAATCCTGTATGATGAAGTGCCACGAAACGCTGATCCCTTAGGTCCGGAAAATATTTTTATCGTGAACGTTGGCATAATGAGCGGCTGTTATATTCCTTCGGGTTCTAAGGCCGAATTTGGCTCAATATCGCCGCTCACAAACGGTCATGGTGATTCCAACATGGGTGGCCATCTCGGTCCGATGCTCAAGTTCGCAGGATATGATATGATCATATTCACCGGTATTTCACCAAAACCAGTTTTTCTATATATAGATAATGATACTGTTGAGTTGCGGGATGCGGCTAAATATTGGGGGGTGGGATCACTCGATTGTGAGGAACAACTCAAAAAGGATCTGGGTGAAGATTTTGAGATTGCTACAATAGGTCCTGCGGGTGAAAACGGAGTGTTATTTTCTTGTATCACGCATGATTTTGGCCGCCAGGCAGGAAGGACTGGTCAGGGAGCAGTTATGGGCTCAAAGAAGCTGAAAGCAATAGCTGTCCGGGGGAATCGCTCAATTCACGTCCATGACCTCGAATCGCTTAAAAAACAGGTTAATGAGATAATACAACGTACTAAGATCCACCCGAACATGGAACCCTGGCAGAAGTATGGCACATCATTTTTCATTCGATGGTCGAATGACAATGCTGTTCTTCCAGCTTATAATTTTAAAACAACTTTCTACGAAGATGTGGACAAGATAGACGGTGACCAGCTTATTGAGCATTGTCTTATTACACATAAGGCTTGCTTTGGGTGCTGGATGAACTGTGGAAAATACACGAAAGCGGTTGTCGAAGGAAAGCCTGTCGTTCACCTTGAAGGTCCAGAGTATGAAACGGGGGCAACCTGCGGCTCCAACCTTGGGATGAAGGATATAAATCATGTCGGATATATCAACTGGATGATGGATAATTTGGGGATGGACACGATGTCGGGTGGCGGAGTTACCGCTTTCGCCATGGAATGTTTTGAAAAGGGTTTTATCACAAAGGAGGACCTCGAAGGATTCACGCTTAAATGGGGTTCACTGGATGATGTTGAGCATTTTCTGGATATGGTAGTTCACAAACGTGGAATAGGCGAATGGTTTGCTGGCGGCAGTAAGAGGGCGGCAGAAAAGATAGGGCATGGCAGCGAAAAGTTCGCTATGCAGGTTAAAGGACAGGAGATGTCCGGCTATGACGGCCGCTGGGCACCTGGAATGCTGCTATCCTATATGACAGCGGACATTGGTGCCCATCACAACCGTTCCTGGACGATCACTGTTGATATGGCGGAAGGGAGGGAATCGATCGAGGGCCGGGCCAAAATTGTCGTTTACCTCCAGCATATTCGTCCGCTATTCGATACATGGTGTATTTGCCGCCTTTTCTGGGGAGAATTAGATATTTCGCCCGAGGAGATTGTTGAGTCACTCAATCACATATCAGGATGGGGAATAACCATTGACGAAGCCCTACGCACATCTGAGATGATTTGGAACCTGACACGTTGTCATTACCTGGAGCGGAATCTAGACATTGGCCGTGTTTTCGACTATCCACCAGCTCGATCCTGGGAGGAAAAAATCCCCAGCGGCCCCGGAAAAGGAAAAGGTGTTAGCATGGAGCAAGTTGAAAAGATGCTGGACGATTATTATGAGGCACGCGGATGGGACAACAATGGTAACCCAACACGTGAGCTTCTGGAAGACTTGGGATTGGACTTCGCCGCCGATAATCTGGAGAAGATTGGATTTCTGGGAAAACCCATCCCTGGGGGTATTCCTCCGGTACGAGGTGAAAAATACAAACCGAAGGCATTTTAACGGTTATGTAATAAATAGGAAGGGCCGAGTTTTGGTGATATATCTGAGAGCAGGAAGCGAACTGCGAGAAAGGTTGAAGCCAGACATCGATTATTACACACGCCGTATAGAAACGGAGGCAGGAAAAACTATAAGGGAAATATTAGCTGATATCGGTATTAATCCTGCACTAGTGGCCTTTGTTTACACTTCAGGAAAAGTAAAAGGATTGCAATACATCCCTTCAGACGGCCAAAACATAACACTCCAGCCACCTGTGGCAGGCGGTTAGTTCATGGCAGAAGGATGAGTGAGGATCGATGGGCCTTTCGGATTCAGAAAAAATACGCTACTTCAGACAGCTTAATGTCCGGGGCTGGAACCAGGAGAAGCTCAAATCCGCAAAGGTGATAATTGTCGGAGTTGGTGGACTTGGCTCTGTCTCGGCTCTTTACCTTACAGCTGCCGGGATAGGCAAGCTGCGTCTCTGTGATGGGGACAGAGTTCAACAGACCGACCTCAACAGGCAAATACTCTACTCTGAAGAGTCAGTCGGTAGGCTAAAGGTTGAAGAAGCGAGGAAGCGTCTTTCCTCTCTCAATCCCAATGTCGAAATCGAGACCATACCAGAATTTATGGATAGCCAGACTGCTGATGAGATGACGAAAGGCTGTGATCTGATCGTGGATGGTCTGGATAACATCGAATCCCGCTTCATTCTTAACCAGCAGTCCGTTAAGATGAAGAAGCCTTATATCTATGGTGCTGTTCAGGGATGGGAGGGATTTGTTGGCCTTTTCCATCCACCCCACACTGCTTGCCTCGCTTGTTTCCTGCCGCAAGATACACAAAGACTGGATGAGATGCCTGTTCCGGGCGTATTGCCAGGGATGATAGGGATTTTGCAGGCAACAGAGGTACTCAAATTCGTAATGGCTGTAGAGGGAACCCTTTTAAATCGTCTTTTGGTGTACGATAGCCAAAATCTCACCTGTGATATCGTTGAAACAGAGAAAAATCCGCTTTGTCCTCATTGTGCGGTCTCTTAAAATCACATTTTTTCCTGTGAGAGAGGCTTTACTTCTTGGATGGAGATTGTTATTTTTTGACTGAGGATCGATCTCGCAGTGCAGAACAATTGAGGGAGAACGTTGAGGAAGATTAGTCTTGATATTCAGATTGAAGACCTTGCCGTAAAGTATCCTGAAGCTGTCGGCTTTTTGACGCGACACGATGTTCGATGTATCCGTTGCGGTGAGCCTGTCTGGGGGACCTTGGGAGAGCTTCTGGAAGAGGAAGGCATCGCAGATCCTGTGGCTTTCGTGGAGGAACTCAACGTTTACCTCAAAAACAGAAATAACCGCTAAAGAATGAATTCTTCTTTGCATTCCTATGACCGAGCCTATAGAAACAACGATAGTCGCCGTTTGTACGCGGGATTTCTGTTTTTGAGATCACTAATCTGAATATCCGGCAAGCCATCCATCACGAGTTAGTAAACGCTTCGACGGGTGGAAATTCGTTTGACTTCAGAGAGAATATTGGGTATTTTTAAGAAATCGTTCATCTGAGGTCTAGTCCGCACAGAAAAATATGATGGAAAGAAAAGAAATTCCGTTCAGGCATATCGCCATTGAAGGCATACTGCGTGCCGGAAAAACCCAGCTTGTAAACATACTGGCGGAAAAGATCGGAGGCCGGATCATCCTGGACAGGACCGAAAATCCTTACATCAAGGATTTTTACGAAGAAAAAGAAGGCGCCGCACTTCTCACACAGCTTGTGTTCCTAGTGAACAGATACCATCAACAGGTTGGACTCAGACAAAGAGGCCTTTTCGAAGAGCGTATTCTTTGCGACTATCTTTTCGAAAAGGATAAAATATACGCCTACCAAACCCTCACAGATGATGAGCTTGTTGTTTATGAAAAGATATACAATGTGTTTGTCGAGAGGGTCGCTCGTCCGGATCTGGTCATATACCTCCAGATCTCTCTGTCCAAGCTTGTGAGAAGGATTGAGAAAGAAGGGAGTGCACTAGATAAAAATATTTCGGAAAAATACCTTGAGGATATCTGTGAAGCCTATGATTATTTTTTCTTCAACTATCAAGCTTCGCCTCTTCTCGTTGTGAAAGCAGATGATCTGGACCTCTCCCGTGAAGAAGATGTTGAGGATTTGATCGAAAAGATCGAACAGATGAAGAAGGACACTCTCTATTATGTCCCACTCAGCAAATCCTCGAAAGACTGAGATATCAACATTTTTTTATGAATGATTCAGGAATAGGCTTTACCTCAATCCTGGTGTAGTTGAGACAGGATGGGGAGAAAGGGAAAAGAATGTCCACAACTGAAAAAATCCAAAAAATCACTGTTCCTACTTTACTGAAAAAGAAAAAGGCTGGTGAAAAGATCACCGCCCTTACGGCATACGATTATCCCATCGCTAAGATCGTCGATAGCGCTGGAATCGATATCATCCTAGTTGGGGATTCTGTGGGGATGGTGGTGCTGGGGTATGAGAACACGATCCCCGTGACAATGGAAGAAATGATCCACCACACCAAAGCCGTGGTGCGCGGCACGAAACGGGCTCTGGTTGTTGGGGATATGCCCTATTTTTCTTTCCATCTTACCGAGGATGAAACCGTCACCAACGCTTCTCGTTTTCTCAAAGAGGCGGGAGCTCGAGCGGTCAAGATCGAAGGGGCATCACCCAAGAGATTGAAGCTAATCGAGGCGCTTGTTGAAGCAGAGATCCCGGTCATGGGCCATGTTGGATTGACGCCTCAGTCCATTCATCATCTGGGGCGATTCAAGGTGAAGGGAAAAATTATCGATGAAGCGCGCAAAATTGTGACTGACGCCCTGAATCTCGAAAAAGCGGGCGTTTTTTCTGTAATACTGGAATGTGTTCCCATGGAGCTGGCGGGTTTTGTGACCGAGAGGCTCCGGGTCCCGACCATCGGGATCGGAGCAGGCCCCCATTGTGACGGTCAGATTCTGGTGTTTCATGATCTGGTCGGATTTATGAACGGTTATCTTCCTAAGTTTGTCAAAAGATATGTCCACCTTCACGATACTCTTACACAAGCTGTTCAAGCCTATGCCGCAGATGTGCGAGGGAGGAATTTCCCCGATGACGAACACTCCTATCATTTCAAGTCGGATCAAGCTCTTGAAGTTTTGCTTGAAGAGGATAAATAGAGATCACAGTCCGAATTCCGTATATATAATGTGAAGTTATGAATACCGTCAAAAAAATAGAGAAAATGAAATCTGCATTGAGGGATATCAGGTGCCTTGGGAAAAGTGTGGGATTTGTTCCGACGATGGGGTATTTGCACGAGGGACATTTAAGCCTCGTCAAAGCCTCGCTGAAAGACTCAGACTGTACTGTGGTCAGTATATTTGTCAACCCCACTCAGTTTGGACCCAAGGAAGACTTTAAGGAATACCCCAGAGATCTTGCAAGGGATACCCGGCTTCTGGAAGAACTAGGAGTCGACTTCCTGTTTTGTCCAGACTCTACAGAGATGTATCCCCCGGACTACAAAACGTATGTTGAGGTCGAAAACCTTCAGGATAAATTGTGCGACCGGTCCAGGCCGGGACACTTTCGAGGTGTCTGCACAGTCGTTTTGAAACTTTTTAACATCGTTCAACCAGATGTGGCCTTTTTCGGACAAAAAGACGCACAACAGGCGATCATCCTCAAAAGAATGGTCAGCGACCTCAACTTGGATGTCCGAATCGATGTGATGCCCACAGTAAGAGAAGAGGATGGATTGGCGCTCAGTTCACGGAATGTCTACCTAAATTCCGAACAGAGACAAGCTGCGCTCTGTCTCTCAGGAAGCCTCAGGGAAGCCGCCGGGATGATCCGATCCGGAGAACGGCGAACAGCCCCGCTTATGGATAGAATGAGGGAAATTATTGATGGGGAAGACTTGGCAAAGTTAGATTATATTGCTATTGTAGACATGGGCTCTTTGGAGCCTCTCAAAGAAATAGAAAAGGAAGCCCTGATTGCGCTCGCTGTTTTTTTCGGTAGCGTCAGGCTCATCGATAACATGATGGTATCTGTAGAGGAGTGAAGAGAAATGAAAAGGATTGTATTGAAGTCAAAAATTCACCGCGCAACAGTCACCGATAAGAATGTCGACTACGATGGGAGCCTCACTCTGGACGGAGTGTTAATGAGAGAGGCAAATCTGATCCCTTATGAGCAGATCCAGGTTTACAACATCACAAACGGAGAAAGATTCACCACGTATTTGATCAAGGGAAAGGAGAATTCCAGAGAAGTGGTTGTGAATGGGGCTGCAGCAAAAAAGGTCAATTCTGGCGATAAAGTGATCATCGCGGCCTATGCCACAATGGATGAAGATGAAATGGATTTTTTTGTTCCCAGGGTTTTATTAGTGGATGATCAGAACAACATCACTTCCGTCAAACAGTAACTGGTATCTATCGTGTAACCCATTCTTTGAGTTTATCGTACTCCAATTCGCCACATAGGATATCATTGGTTTCGGTATTCATGAAGGTGGGAGTGCGCAACTGGCCGCCACATTTGGGCTCGATGATTGCTCTGTAAGACCTCATCAGGTCTGCGTTTTTTTCATTGTGCCAGACCTCTTTCCTGTCGATTTTAATCCCCTCTTCATTCTCGAGCCTGTCTACCAAAGGCATCATGACCTGGCAATGGGGGCATTCTCTTCCATGAAACATGATCAGTTTGCTCATTTTTTTCTCCTTACAAAAAGCCCACACCAGCACTCTCCATCTTCTTTGTCTTTGTAGGTTTCATGGATCAGAAAATTGCAGGGGCAGACGAGCTTCAAATCCTCATCAAAATCTTTTACTATAAGCCTACATGGACAGTATTTCATCCCATGATTCTTTTCACAGTTGAACACACCATCGATAAGCATGTTGACCTTCTCTAGGTTGGGATTGACCTGGAATTCGTTTTTTTCCGCAAACTCCTCAATAGCCTGGCGAAACTTATCTTTATCCATTTCCGTTTCCCCGGTTTGGATTTTCTTCGCTTCGACGGATGATATCTCTACGTATGCATTTTTAAAGCCACAGGTTGGGCAGATCTCGGGTGGCTTGATCCCGTAATGGATGTCATTACAAACGTGGCATCGCCAGTATTTTCTCATTTGTAATTATCCCTTCTTCATTTTTTTTGCGTATTCTTGCTCCATCTCGGATTTTCGCGTGCAATAGTATCCGTTCTTGAGTTTCAGCTTCGTGTAAACCGGACACTGAGGACAGTTACAACCTTTTTCATCTGTGATGATCTTACTTTTTCCGATGAACGCATGGCAGAAGCCCAGCTCAGTCTCTTCTTTGACATATGTCGGACAGGTCTTGCAGATACACTGGATTTTGACCTGCGGGAGCATCTCTTCCATGTCTTTCATCATGGCTTCGACTTCTTCTTCGGTCTTCCCCATCTTTAAAAGTGCGGCTTTGATCTTTTCCAGTCTTTCGGGTTCGTCCTGGCCGAGTTCTTTTGCGTAGGCTTTAAATCCGAAATGGGAGAGCATCAAGGCAAAAATACCGCAACCGCTTTTCTCAAAAAATTCACGTCTTTCCATTTTCCCTCCTTTAATTCTGTTATTTGATTTTATTTCGTGATGTCAATCGTGTCGTATTTTACAACACTTATCGGAAAACTCAATATGTTTTGTTGAATTCTTAGGGATATTTGTGTTCTATTCAAGACGTTGATTTGTTCTTGCCGCTCAGCCATATAAAAGATTGGGTTTCGACTGCCTTATATTGTTCGGAGATAAGCGAATAGATCAGCAAACTCTTGATCGGTGAAATCCTTGAATGCAGGCATGGTGAGTGCCGGCCGAATGAGCTGTTTTTTGATGTTTTCGACTGTGGCTGGATTTTCTGTGTGGGGAAGGGAATCCTTTTTCAACACGTCCATGAGACTCGGACCGATTTTTCTCTCCTGGGTATCTGGAGAATGGCAGGGCAGACATTTTGTATCAAATATTTTATTCCCCTCTCCGGTTCTTCCTTGGGTTTGGGCAGCTGAGCCGGTTTCCGTGATCTCTGTGGCCGGGGTTGAGTAGAATCCTCGCAAAATATAGAATTTCCCCGAAATGACAAAGACAATAAAAGAGAGACTGAATACGATCAAACCCAATGTCGGAGCCATTTTCAAGAATTGTTTAAAGAATTGGATGATAGCGACCTTTGTGAAAAACACGATGAACAGGGCAAGCGCCAATATACCATGCATAACGGCCCGCGTCGAGATATCATCCCCCACAGAAGCCCAATATCTCAAACCCATAAAAGCCAGAACAAGGAGCAGGAGAAAAAAGATGAAACCAAAAAGCTTGTGAAGCTTTCTCAAGGTCGTTGGACTTGTTTTTTTCTCAGCCCTCCCCATGAGTATGAGCATTGTGAGAGTAGCTCCCAAGCCTGAAAGAAAAAAGATCGTTCCCAAAATCACTTTGGTGATAAAGAATAACATGTCAGTACTCCGCCTTTTTAATGTTTTTCAAATATGTGTGTTTCTGGTCAAAAGATTAAAGCGCACTAGCTCTTTTGTCAACCCAAATCATGTTAGGCGCGTTTGACAGCTTGGATGTAGATGTTCGGATCGACCATCACTTCGACGAGGGCGGGGAGAGGAGAATCTAATGCCTGGCGGAGTGCATCATCGAGTTTCTTTGGGTTAGACACGAGGAGACCCAGTCCTCCTGCGGATGTGGCGAGCTGAGAAAAGTCGGGATTGGGAAAGGCCACTCTGTATTCTGGGTAACCGTATTCTTCCTGCTCTTTTTTGATGTTCTTGAGCTTTCCATCGTTGAAGACAATGACGGTGATGGGAAGTGCGTTTTTGACTGCGGTCGTAAATTCCATACCGGCCATTCCGTATCCTCCATCTCCGCTGAAGGCGATCACCTGTTTTTTTGGTTGAGCGAACTGACAGGCTATGGCAGCGGGGACTCCAAATCCCATCCCTGCCATGTTCGCACAGAGGAGCGTCTGGTGGCCTTCACACACAAAACGTTTGTAGAACCAATATGTGTGGTCTCCCACATCCGAACAGATCAGGGCATCATTTGCCAGTTGTCTCTTCAGCGCTTGAATGACGGCTCCAGGATGTATCGGTTTGTCTGTGTTATGCGCATCCTTCTCGAGAAGGGATAAATACTGCGTGTTTACTGCTTGGATCTCCTTTAAATATTCCGGATCGATTTCTTTCTCTGCGGCTATTTCTTTGAGCATTTTGACAGCATTCAGGGCATCCGCCACGATGCCGACTTTTACGGGAAAAGTCTTTCCCACTCTTGCAGCATCGATATCCACCTGAATGACATCGATGTCAGGAACAAGATTACGTTGCCTGAAACCGCTTCCGAAGATGATGATCAGGTCCGATTTGGCCACGATCTTCGGAGCAAAACGGTTTCCGATCGAACCTAATACACCGAGAACGAGTTCATCAGATTCCGGAACGACACCCTTCGCGCGAGAGGTGGTGGCAATGGGTGCGCCAATATGACGGGCAAGGTCGAGGAGTTCTGTCCCGCAGTGTCTGGCATCCCATCCCGCAAAAAGAAGCGGTCGCTTGCTTTGGGATATAGCCTCGGCCGCTTTCTTGATGGATTCTCCGGGGTATGTATCCGGTTGAAACAGGTGCTTCTCTGGCGGCCAGATGTCTTCGTCAAAAGGCTCAGCCAATATGTCTGTGGGTAGGCTCAACGCGACTGGACCTTGGGCGGCATAGGCCTTTTTTACAGCGAGGTTTACAACTTTGAGAGTCTGTGCCGGATTTCCTATCAATTCGGCATAGACACAGAAGGTTTTGAAAATATCAACCTCTGCGATTTCTTGCAAAGATTCACTGCCGAGAAAGACCTCTGGAACCTGGCCCAGCAGCGCCAGAACAGGCGCTCTGTCGGTGGAGGCATCGACAACTCCAGTGATAAGGTTTGTGGCCCCCGGTCCGGCTATGGACATACACACTCCGAGTTCCCCAGTGAATTTGGCATGTGCAGATGCCATGAAGGCCGCAGCCTGTTCGTGGCGTGTCAAGATGAGCTCGATTTCGGGATGTCGCCGAATGGCATCAGCCAGGGGCAGGTTGGAGTGGCCGGCAATTCCAAAAACCCTCTTGACCCCATAAGCGACCAGCTGCTCCACGATCTTATCGGCGACAGACGTTCTTGCCTTGGATACGGTTTTTTCACCTTCGATCACAATAAATGCGGATTTTGGCGCGCCGCATTGAGGGCATGTCCAATCCTTGGGTAGATCTTCAAAAGGGACTCTTTCTTTGCTTTCGTCATAGATGTATCCGCAGACCGTACATTTCCATTTTTTCATTATTTCCTCCTAGTTTGTCGCGTATCTATGGATATAAAAGAAAATGAAAAAGAGCACAACTCCGATCACAAAGAAGATCGGTTGCCCCTTTTCCTTTGTGCCACAAGTTATCATATTTTTTTCGTGATTATACATGATTTTGATGTGCTGCCCATGATATCGGGATTTTTTTCCAGCATCCTCCTCAGGACCACAGGAAAGATCAACGTAGTGACTAAGGCCATTAAAACAAGGCTGGAGTACACATCTTTTTCTATGAGGCCTGCCTGGAGAGCGAGTAAAGCCAAGGCTAATTCCACTGCCCCTCGGCTGTTCATACCCCAGCCCACGAGGTAGAGCTGCTTCCAGCTCAATTGAGTGAAGAGTTTGGCAAGCTTGCCTTAGTAATTTTGGGTTTTCTGCGAACGTAAATAATCTTGTACATAGCAGGGACCACGATAAGAGTCAGAATCGTTGCAAACGCTAGCCCGAATATGATGGTCCAGGCTAGAGGATTCCAGAAAGCAGCGCTGTCCCCGCCCCAGTAGATCTGGGGATCGAGCCGCGTGAGCAGTGTACTGAAATTGAAGTTCATCCCGATGGCCAAAGGCATCAGTCCCAAGATGGTGGACAGGGCTGTGAGCATCACCGGAGTGAGACGGGTGGCACCGGCCTCGATGATCGCGGTCTCTTTTTCCATGCCAAGCGCGATGCGATTGTCGATGTAATCGATGATGATAATCCCGTTCTTGACCACCACACCGGCCACAGCGATGATCCCCATCCCAGTCATCATGATAGAGATGTCGATCTTGAAGATCACAAATCCCAGCAAGACGCCCGTGAAACTGAAGAAGAACTGAGAGATGATGATCAAAGGCTTGGCCATAGAGTTGAACTGTGCAACCAGGATGAGAAAGATCATACCCAATGCAATGAGCAAGGCGACTTGAAGGAAACCGCCCACTTCGGCTTGCATGTCCTGTTCTCCCGTGAACTTGATAACGTACCCCTCTAGGACAGGGAAATTGGGAAGGTTCTGGTTGATCTGCTGGATGATCTGGTTGGCGTTATAACCCAAGAGCACGTTCGAGGACAGGGTGATGGTGCGTTGGTTATCGATACGGGCGATCCCTCCATAGCTGGTGATGTGGTCTACACTCGCAATAGCCGAGAGAGGGATCATACTGGGAGGGGCATTCCCGCTTTTGGATGGGACGCTGATCTCCTGGCTGAGCAGCACATCGATATCGCTGCGAAAACGGTTCTCAAGACGCAGCTGAATAGGATATTCCTCGTCTCCTTCCCTGAACTTGGAGATCTCGAATCCGTAGATGGACGACCTTAATGCCATGCCGATAGTGGCGGTTTTGATTCCAAGCTTATTAGCCTTTTCCCGGTCGATGTGCAGGATGAGCTCGGGTTTATTGACCTCCATGCTGGACTTGAGTTTTTCAATCCCTTGAATATTAAGGGAAGCAATAAAAGCTTCCAGTCTTTGGGATATATCAACCAATTCGTCGATCTCGTCCCCTTTGATCTCGATGTTTATGGGCATCCCTGAAGGAGGCCCCATGCCTTCCCTGTCGATCCGGATCTTCGCTCCGGGGATACCCTTGACGCTTTCCCTCAGATCATGCAGGTAGTTTGTTGTAGGTTTCCCGGTTCGGAATTTATATTCCACGAAGGAGATGGTCACCTTGGCCAGTTTATCCTGAGTGCTGCGCTCGAAGAGGCTGCTGCCAGCATTGACCGCCACATTGGAGACTACAGATTCTACATCCGCATTGTCACGGCCTATGACATCAAATACCTTCTTCTCCACCTGTTTGCAGACTTCATTGGTGACATCGATATGAGTCCCTTCAGGCATAGTAATGTAGACCATAAGCGTGTTGGGATCCCCTCCAGGAAAAAACACCACCCGGGGAGGAGCGATCCCCATCAAGATAAAAGACAATAATAATAACACTACAGCCCCGGCCAAAATCAAATAGGATCGTTTTCTTTTGAGCAGGAAAGCCAGGGTCTTTTTGTAGGAACTCAGGAAGGCGGGAAGCACGCAGCATTGAAATTTCTCGATCAGAAAATGCAGTACGAATTTGAACAGGCAGTAGATCACCAGGCCGAAAATTAAAAGATTGGCCAATACCCGGATATCAGCAAGGGAGAGGAGCACGATCGCAACCAACACTGCCAACGTGACTAATATGGTCTTGCGCGTGAGTTTGCGGTTCCGGGAATTTTCCTCCTTCGAGGCTGGGCGCTTCATGAAAGAGACTGCGAATACCGGATTCATGATATAGGCCACCAGGATTGAGGCCGTTAAGGTGATAATGATGGTGATGGGGAGGAAAGACATAAACTTTCCAGAGATCCCGGGCGTAAAGATCAGCGGAAAAAAGGGAGCGATGGTAGTCAGGGTTCCTGTGAACACAGCCAGAGCGACTTCACCTACGCCTTTTTTAGTGGCCTCCAAAATGGAGACGTTAGTGGTGGTGAAGTGGCGATAGACATTTTCCACGATCACGATGGAGTTATCCACCACGATTCCCAGCACCATGATGAAAGACATCAGCACCACCATGTTTATGGTGAATCCAACGACTGGGATCAGGATGAAGGCAATAACCATTGAGAGGGGAATGGAGATGCCTACGAACAGGGCATTGGCTTCTCCCATGAAAAACATGAGCACAAAGACCACCACGATAAATCCCAATATGACTGTATTGAAAAGGTCGCTGACGCTGTTTTTCGTTTGGGTGCTGGAATCTCCGGTTAGAGTGATTATAAGGTTTTCCGGGGCGCTCTTCTCAAACTTCCCCACAATGGCCTTGATTTTGTCTACAGCATAAATCAGGTTCTTTCCGCTCTTCTTGATAACGTTAAGCGTGATCACATCCTGCCCATTGAGGCGGGCAAAGCTCTCCCGATCCTTGAAATCATCTACGACCTCTGCGATATCCTTGACGGTGATGCCGTCCTGGAGGATGATATCAGCGATCTCTTCCACCTTCTGGAACTCTCCCACAGCGCGAAGGTTGCGCTTCATGCCGTCCGTATCGATCTGACCGGCAGAGATGGTCACGTTCTCTGAGGCGATGGCATTGATGATGGAGTTGAAGGATAATCCGGCTGCCTGCATTTTGTACAGATCGACGTTGATCTGGATCTCCCGGTCCAGTGCTCCTGCGATATCGGCGCGTGTGATCTCCTCCAAGGCTTCGATCTCATCCTGGAGTTTTTCAGCCAATTCCTTCAATTTGACCAGACCGATATCTCCCGAGAGATTGATAAAGAGGATGGGAATCTCAGAAAGGTCGATGCGGCTGATGTCGGGGTCCTGGAAGAGGTCTGTGGGGAGTTCGGACCGGGCATCATCCACAGCCTGCTTGACGTCCAGATAGGCCTGAACCTCATCAGCCGTAAGCTCGAACTCGATAAAGATCGAAGAGTAATCCTGAATGGAATTACTGACAATCTGTTTAACACCATCGATACCCTTGAGATGTTTCTCGATTGGGCGAGTGATCAGGTTTTCGACATCGGCGGGCGAGGTGCCGGGATGGAGGGTTCCGATCATGAAATACGGAAACACGATCTCAGGGAACTTCTCTTTGGGGGTAGTATTGTACTGCATCACTCCGAAGATAATCAGGATAACTGTAAAAATATAGATCGTCGTGCGGTTACGTAGGGCTATGTTTGTGAGTTTGAATTCCTTTTCCTTCATCTTAACCTTCTTTTTTGTCTATTGAGTTTACAGTATCTTTATTCTGCGTCTTCAGAAACCATGACGGTTTGTCCATCGGACAGATTCTGAAATCCGAAAGTGATGATAAAATCACCTTCATTTAAGCCGTCCGTAATCTCGGTTCTGTTATCATATGATTCACCCGCTTGGACGACTTTCTTTCTGGCGATCCATAGGCCATTTTCATTAGAAGCAACAAACAAAAATTGTTCTGTCCCGGTCTTTTGAACGATATTCTGGGGAACGACAAGAGCCTTGAGTTTTTTATAATCGGTGATAGTCACCACAACCAGCATGTTGGGTTTGATGTTTTTCTGTTCTCTGGGGACTTCGATCTCGAT
>CAZIMJ010000307.1:0-6021 GCA_964540205.1 uncultured Eubacteriales bacterium
CATCCTGGCCACCATAGATTTGGCAGCGGCGGATAGGATGCGGCAGAATTACCCGCTTTTTAGAGAAAATCCTGTCTCAGGAAAACCGGATTGGCGTCTTGAGTTATACAAAGAGATTCTACACGCCATCGGAGAAAAAACTGATCTGGATAACTATAAATGAGCAGGGGAAAGTCCTGTCTTTTGTCCCCTTTTAAGATTAAAATGATTATAATTAAATTTTGGATTTTTGAATGCGGGAGAGGAATAAAATGACTGATAAAAGACTCGATATCGTCAAAGGGGCGATCCTTCTTGAGCACAAAGGCAAGGCCCTCTATGAATCTGTGACTAAAACCACAAATATCGAAGGAGTCAAGGAACTCTTCAAGATGCTTGTCCTGGAAGAGCAGAAGCACATCGATCTTTTAACCAAACAATATTCCCGAATTCTTAAAGGCGAAAGCCCAGATGCATCTGATCTCGAACAAGGGGATGCGACTGTGACGGCTACGATCATCTCCGACGAGGTAGTCAAAGAGATTCACGGTGCAGGATATGAGGCGGCGGTCATCTCGGCGGCTCTGGAGTTCGAGAAAAATGCCGTCAATTTCTATACGGAACAGGCGGAAAAGGCTGAGTCGGAAGGGGAACAAAAACTCTACAGGTGGCTTGTCCGGTGGGAAAAAACCCACATGATGATGCTGGCCAAGCTGGACAACGAGATCAAAGAACAGATCTGGTACGACAACCGGTTCTGGCCCCTGGATTGATTTCTTTCATGCCCTGAAGGGGGATCGAGTCCTCTTTCAGTTTTCAAATGTAAGCGAAAGCTATTCGTTTTCCGGGGCCTTAAGGTTCTCGGATATAGAGCCATTCAAAAGGAGGCGTTATGTCCTATTCTTTTAAAAAGATATTCTTTTTCATGAGTGTTGTGGTGATTTTTTTGTGTGTTTCGTCATGCCAGATGGGTCAGGAAAGCTCTGCCGGTGGGTTCCGTTTAGGAATTTCATTTCCGGAAGAACAGAGTGCGGAGCCCCTAGATGGCCGAATGCTTTTAATGCTGTCATTAGATGAGAGTCGTGAGCCCCGCTTTCAGATCAGCGATGGACCCGACACACAGCTCATCTTCGGGATCGATGTGGATGGCTTGAGCCCGGGAGAAAACGCACTTTTTGATGAGGGTGTTCTAGGGTATCCGATAAATAGTTTAACAAACGTTCCTGCTGGAGAGTATTGGGTGCAGGGGCTCCTCCATATCTATGAGACCTTTCACCGCGCCGACGGCAATGTGGTTAAGCTTCCCATGGACAGAGGAGAGGGGCAGCACTGGAACCGTGCCCCCGGCAATCTCTACAGCACACCCCAAAAGGTGTATGTCGATCCAACAAAGGATCAGATGATCACTGTCAGTTTAGATCAGAAGATCCCTCCCATTCCCGACCCTCCCGAAACAAAATACATCAAACACGTGAAGATCCAGAGCAAGCTCCTCACCGAATTCTGGGGCCGGCCCATGTTTTTGGGTGCCCATGTGCTTCTGCCCGAAGGTTTTGATCAGCATCCTGAAGCACGATATCCGCTCTGTGTTTTCCATGGCCATTTCCCGTACACATTCGGTGGATTCAGGGAAGAGCCACCAGACCCAGACCTAGAACCGGAGTACAGCGCGCGCTTCGATTGGCCAGGTTATAACAAAACGCAGCAGGAACTCGCATATGAGTTTTATAAATATTGGATCGCTCCTGACACTCCGCGGATGCTAATCATAGAAGTCCAACATGCCAATCCCTATTATGACGACTCCTATGCCGTGGATTCCGCCAACATAGGGCCCTACGGAGATGCGATCACGTATGAGTTGATCCCCTACATCGAGGAAAAATTCAGGGGCATCGGCGAGGGTTGGGCCCGGTTTTTATATGGAGGTTCTACGGGGGGATGGGAAGCACTGGCCGTGCAGGTTTTCTATCCGGATGAGTACAACGGATGTTTTGCCGCTTGTCCGGACCCGATCGATTTTCGGGCGTATACACTTGTCAACATCTACGAGGATGAAAACGCCTATTTTCTGAAGAGCCCATTCAAAAAAACGTCGAGACCTGGAATGCGGAACTATTTGGGACAAGTCAGCTGTACCCTCGAGGAGACCAACCTCCGCGAGCTGGTGCTGGGGACCAATTCGCGCTCCGGTGATCAGTGGGATATCTGGCAAGCTGTCTACAGCCCTGTGGGTGAGGATGGGTATCCCAAGCCCATCTGGGACAAGATGACCGGAGAGATCGACAAAGAAGTGGCCGAATACTGGCGGGAAAACTACGATTTGAGCTATATTCTCCAGCGGGATTGGAAAACGCTTGGGCCTAAGCTCAAAGGAAAGATCCACATCTACTGCGGAGATATGGACAATTATTACTTGAACAATGCCGTCTATTTGACCGAAGAATTCCTTGAGAGCACTACAGATCCCTATTACGATGGTGAAGTGGACTATGGGGATAGAGCGGAACACTGCTGGAACGGTGACCAGACACGGCCGAATGCCCTTTCGCGCCTGAGGTATAACCAGATGTACATGCCGAAGATCCTGGAGCGGATCAAGAAAGCTGCTCCCCCAGGCGCAGACCTCACCAGCTGGCGCCATTAATAAGGGACAGTCCCCTTTTTCCAGCGGTAAGCAGAAAAGGGGACTGTCCCCTTTTCGCATTAATCGTAGGGACCGTTTCCCAAACGGTCTATTCGACGGGTGGCCCTTGTCTCGCTTTTAGTAACGGTCAGCTCGGGGAGCTGACCCTACATCATTCAGACCGTTCGGGGAACGGACCCTACATCTAAGAACGTATTTGTCCAATAAAAATAACAACCTTAAAGAGGTCGTTTGCGTATAAGAGAACGAGAGGAGAAATATGTTTCAAAATTACATCAAAACAGCACTACGGAACATGAAAAAATTCAAGGGATACACCTTTATCAATATAACCGGGCTGGCGATCGGTATCGCCTGTTGCACTCTGATACTCCTTTGGGTCCGGGATGAGTTGAGCTTCGACGGCTTTCACGAAAAAGCAGACAGACTTTACCGTGTTGTTGAACAACAGTACTATGCCGGGGGTGAATTATTCCCGGTGGCAGTGACCCCGGCTCCCTTAGCTTCTGCACTCAAGGACGAGATTCCAGAGGTCGTCAATGCAATACGAATCACCCGCAGCCCCCGCCTTCTCATTCGCTACGGCGACCGGATGTTCTATGAAGATGACATCGCCCTGGCCGACCCTTCTGTGTTTGCCATGTTCAGCTTCCGTCTTGTCAAGGGCGATCCTGAAACGGCTTTAGAAAAAATAAATTCCATCATCCTCACTGAGAGTATGGCAGAAAAATATTTCGGGGATGAGGACCCTTTGAATAAAGATCTCAAGATCGGGAACATGTATGATTTGACCGTCACCGGAGTCGTTGAGATTGTTCCCCGCAATTCCCACCTCCAGTTCAATTTCATAATCCCTTTCGAGATCATGAAAATGGCCGGCGATCCTCTGGATAAGTGGGGAAACAACTCGTATTTCACTTATGTCGAACTGGCTGATAATGCGAACACTTCTGCCGTAGAGGAGAAAATCACCGGATTTATCAAGAAGCATCTTCCCGAAACTAGCACAACGCTCCATCTCCAACCTTTAAAAAGGATCCACCTCTATTCAGACTTCACGGCAGATGTTCCCGGTCACGGCGATATCAAATACGTTTACATTTTTTCTCTTGTCGCCCTCTTTGTGCTCATTATTGCCTGCATCAACTTCATGAACTTGACCACAGCCCGTTCCGGCAACCGGGCCAAGGAAGTGGGTATGCGCAAAGTTACTGGTGCTCAAAGGGTGGATATCGTCAAGCAGTTCCTGGGCGAATCCATGCTCTTTGTCTTTATCGCTTTCCTGCTCGCTTTGGGGATCGTCTTGCTCCTGCTTCCTGCGTTCAACAATCTTTCCGGCAAACAACTCTCCCTCTTCACCGGAGAGAGCATCGACCTTCTTGCAGCTCTTATCGGAGTGGCCATCCTCACGGGTTTGATATCAGGAAGCTATCCAGTCCTCTATCTCTCTTCATTTCAACCGGTTACGGTCCTAAAAGGAGCGTTGAAATCAGGCCCCCGAAGCTCCACATTCCGAAGAGTGCTGGTGGTGATCCAATTCTCACTGTCTATTTTTCTCATTATTGCTACGGCGGTCATCCACAGCCAGCTGGAATACATCCGGAACAGGAAATTGGGTTATGACAAGGAACATGTGATCTATATGCGGATCGGAATGAATGCTGTTCGATATTACGAGCCTTACAAGCGCGAGGCTATGGCCAGTCCCGATATTCTTGGCGTAGGCTGGTCCAGCCAACTGCCCGCGTATATCGTGAATTCCACATCATCTGTCAACTGGCCAGGAAAAGACCCGAATGAATCCATCCTTATGCATAACACGGCCGTAGATTATGACTTTATTGAAACTATGAATATGGAGATCGTAGACGGGAGGGATTTCTCCCGGGAGTTCCCCACGGATGAAAAGGAAGCCTTTATCCTCAATGAAGAAGCCGCTCGCCTCTTGGGGGAAGATAGCCCTGTCGGCAAACCCTTCACTCTGTGGGAGATCAAAGGAAAGGTCATCGGTGTAGTGAAGAATTTTCATTTTAAGTCGCTCAACACCCGTGTGGAACCGTTAGTTGTTCGACTGCTCAAGCCACAACCTTACAGTTATATGTTCATCAAGGTCAGAGGCGATAATGTCATAGCGAGCATCAAATATCTGGAGAAAACCTGGAGAGATATCGCGACGGTGTTTCCCTTTGAATACCAATTTCTGGATGAGTATTACGACAGGACTTACCGTGCCGAACAGCGTATGGGAAAACTCTTCAACGCCTTCACAACTCTGGCCATTTTTATTGCTTGTCTTGGCCTTCTAGGTCTGGCATCTTTTTTGGCTGAGCAGCGCACCAAAGAGATCGGCATCCGCAAAGTCCTGGGCGCATCCGTTTCGAACATCATTCTGCTGCTGTCGCGGGAGTTTGTCCTGCTTGTGGCGATATCCAATGTTCTGGCCTGGCCTCTGGCTTTTTATTTCATGAATAAATGGCTCGAGAACTATGCCTATCATGCGTCCATCAACATGCTCTATTTTTTGGCTTCTGCTCTGGCTGCTCTTGGGATTGCCCTGTTGACGGTAAGTTACCAGGCGTTTAGGGCCGCCTCTTCAAATCCCATTGATTCGTTGCGGTATGAATAGATCAAGCAAAAAGGTGACAGGATGTCGCTCAAAGGATTGAAAAGAGGCTGGAAGGAAAAATATCAAGCTAAGGAAAAAATATAAGATTAGAGGGAGCGTCATAAAATGGAGTCGATAAAAGCTAAACGCATTCCTTACTCGGGAATCCGTACGGTTTTTGACATGGCCAAAAAGCTGGAGAGTGAGGGGCAGACGATTATTCACCTGGAGATCGGAAGGCCGGATTTTGACACGCCCGCACATATCGTCGAGGCCGCCGTAGAAGCTCTCCGGGCCGGGAAACACCACTATTCACAGAACGCAGGAATCCCGGAGCTTCGTCAGGCTATCACGGATAAGTACGCGGAAGAATATCATCTGGACTACAGTCCTGAAACAGATGTTGTAGTGACCAACGGTGTGGCCGAGGGGGTGTACCTCTCCATCCATGCCCTTCTCAATCCAGGCGACCAGATCCTTATCCCCGATCCACGCTGGGTGAATTACGATGTAGACGCCATATCGAATGATGTGGAGCCGGTGGATTATTCGCTTTATGAAGACAGAAACTACCAGCCCGACCCCGAGGAGATCGCACAAAAGATTACCCCGAGGACTAAGATGATCCTTCTAGCAAGTCCCTCCAATCCGACCGGTGGAGTGAACTCTTTGGATGTGCTTAAAAAAATCGCTCAGTTGGCTCAGGAACATGATCTTGTGGTTTTGAGCGACGAGATCTACGAAAAAATCATCTATCCCCCAGCCGAACATATCTCTATCGCCACCCTGG
>CAZIMJ010000308.1:0-33324 GCA_964540205.1 uncultured Eubacteriales bacterium
TCACATCTCCCCTTGGGAGATGTACCATGCCCGTCCAGCCCTTCTCACGGTTTTCTCCACCACACAATTGCAACACTTAATAACGCAATGTGAATTCATGCCACCACTGTATTCAGGATGCTTTCGTCATACACAAATGTAGAAGCATTGGAGTCAGGAGCTGAAAGGCAAGCCTTCTTATTTAATTCTGATTGTCTCCAATTTGCGCAGCCTTCTCTGCCTGATATTATCGCGGAGAGAAAAATAGATATTATTCGCTCCTTTCTCCAAGGGGACGCTTATCACTTCGTTTAAAGAATGCCTGTCATTGATACCTGTTCTGAGATCTTCGAGAGAGAGACTCTTTTTTATCTCTTTTTTTTGCTCAAAAGTACTTTTTGTCTCTATGTTTTCCACTTTTACACTGAGTTCAATATCATAGACGTATTTTTCGTTTTCTTTCCGAAAATGGAGGGTTCCCAGTGGAATTTCAAAAAAACATTCAATCGTATAGTTTTCTTTCCCGTCTTCTTCCAATCGGCCTAGGGCTTTCGAGTAATCAAGAAAAGGAAGGATTCGGGGCGAAGACTCATCTTCTTCTATTTCGCCTATTCTTTGATAGTGTATCATGTCGGGATCGCTCATGATGTGTGTCATCATGTTGAAGGGCCTCACTGTCACATCCGTATTCAATTTGTAATCACCGGTGCTGTAATAGTCGACAAAAACGAGGCGGAGAGGTCCTGAGAAATAGTCGGGGTACTGGTTGTAAACCCAGATTTCTGTCGGCCTTTCTGTCCTTGTCCCTTGCTCAAGCATGTCAGTGCTAAGTTCTCTCAACCCTTTCTGGAGATCTAAGGTGGCATCCCCCATACTTTTCTTTATGACATCTGTGGGGGGACCGAGAAGCACGTAAATTCGTCCTCTATCGGTCATCCAACCGGGAATTCCTGCTTTAAAGGCTCTATTAGCACGAGCAATCCTTGTGTAGTAGATATTGCGGAACTCATTATCAACGGTCTCCGGATCGGGATCTCTTCTCTTCCAGAATTCCGCTACGAATTCATGCCTGTCTTCGGGGGGCATTTCCCGGAAAATATTCTCCTCCTGGGGAGTAACGATATAACGGATGAGGTCCAAAAATTTTTCACTATTTTTGTCTACAGGAGATTCCACGATTTCATAAGACGCACAGCTGAGAAAAAAACAGAGGAGTGAGGCTAAGAGAAAAAAGCACAAAATACGCATCTTGAGTTCCTGGGAAAGACCCCCTATTTCCCGTATATTAAATCGGATCATTTCTGGCATTCTTCCAAGAGGGTGTCTAATCGTTTTCTGTCAGCAGGAGGCATGAGATCGTAGTATCGTTTTTTATACTCACTGAGCATATCAAATGCTTTGACTTTATCTCCGGAGCTTAAATAGGCGACAGCCAGATCAAAACGAGCCTGACCGAAATCCGGGTCAGCTTTCAGAGCTCTTTCCCAGCAGAAGATCGCTCCGCCAAGATTTCCTTGTTGGCGGTATGCGTGCCCCAATCCAAAGTAAGGAACTGAATATTCGGGGTCGAGCTCAATCGCTTTTTTGTAGTATTCAAAGCATCTCGAGAGGAGGAAGGGATCCCTTGATTGGAGGCCGTGGGAATAGCATGCATTGGCGAGGTTGTTGTAGAGCTCAGGATGCTTGTCATCCAGGGAAAGACCCATCTCGAACGCCTTGATCGCCTCGTCAAAACTCCCTTTATGGGCATAGGCAGTCCCAAGGTTACTCCATATTTCCGGATCATACTCGGCTTCTCTGATCCTCGATTTTTCAAAAGTGCTGATGACTTTGTCATACTGTTCGACGGAAATGAGCCCTTTCATGTATTCGATGAGGATCTCATAATTTGAAGGGAGTGCGTTGAGCCCTTGCTCCAGGATTGAAATAGCTCCCTCTGTGTTTCCTGTCTCCTGATAGATAGCCGCAAGGTTCTTATAAGCCATATCGATATCTTTTCTCTCTTCTAAAATTTCCTTCAAAAGCTCAATGGCTGCATCTTGTTTCCCATTTTTATAGAGATCCAAGGCTTCATCGGTTCTGTTGATGTAAGGAAGGAGGACTTTAATATCGTCCTGGATGCCAAAAGTCTTTTTTTGCACAGATTGTACGTTCGAGACATAGCCCAAACTGGCGAGTCTTTCGCGAGTTTTTCGGTCGATGGATTGAGCCGCATCAACTTTCTCAGACGGTGTCAGTTCATCGATGATTGTCTGAAGCTGCGATCTCAGCTTGGCCACATTTTTCTGTTCGACCCGGTTGTCGAGCTCATCAAAATCGCGGTCCAGGTCATAGAGTTCAGCGATAGGTGAGTCGATGAATTTTTTTGTCTTGAGGATATATCCCTTCAGAGGGGCCCACCCGCGGCTGTAATAAGGGTAGAGGGATTCGAAGTAGATCGGCCTTTCCGGCAGCTTTTTTCCCTTCAAAGCAGGAAGAAGTGAGGTCCCCTGGAGAAAAGGGGGCTTTGCGATTCCCAGCGCATCGCAGACTGTCGGGAATATGTCGATATGGCTTACATAATGTTCGACATGCCCCGGGGCTATTTCAGGGAGGACGAAAATGAGAGGGATCCAAGTGGAAGAGTTGTAGGCGAAATAACCGTGAGTCTTCTCACCATGCTGACCCAACGATTCACCATGGTCTCCGGTGAAAATAATAAATGTTGAATCGAACAGACGATTCTCTTCCATATAGTCAAAGAATCCCCCCAGGGCTGAATCGACATAGGCAACCTCTCCATCATACGGATGCTCTTTGTATCGAGTCTTGAATGGCTCCGGCGGCTCGTACGGGATATGCGGATCCCAGCAATGGATCCAGAGAAACCAAGGGGATCTCCGACCTTCGAGCCATGCTAGGGCTGAGTCGATCACCTCCTCAGCTTTTCTCTCTAAAGAGACGAGATTTACGGAGTGAATGCGGCTGTATAAATCATCGTAGATATCGAAGCCTTGTGATAGTCCAAACCTGGAGTCGAGGGGGTAGGCTCCCACGAACGCTCCGGTTTCATAGCCATTGTTCTTGAGATGTTCCGCCAAGGTCAACAACTCTTTGCTGACGATAAAATTCAAATTTTCATGGACTCCGTGGTAGTTTGGAGTTGTTCCTGAGAGAATATTTGCATGAGAGGGCAGTGTCGTGGAGGTGTTGGCGAAAGCCTTAGAGAAGAGTACACCCTTCTCCGCAAGATTATCGATATTCGGGGTTTTAGGATTTTCGCTGCCATAACAGCTCAACCTGTCAGCTCTGAGCGTGTCTATGGTGATAAGAAGGATATTATGCTTTTTCTCTTCTTTTCCCAGAGAGTACGTTGGAGAGGAGATAAACATCATCACAAAAATCGCAAGAAGCAGGTAAAATCCTGCATGAAAGCGACATGTTATTTTCTCTCTTCGTCTAGCAGTGCTTTTATTCGACGAGAAATTCATCTCTTCATACATCCTCTCTCTATAATTCTAGCTGAAAAAGAAAAATTTTTCCTCATATAAAGTACGTACGCGTCCCTAAAACCGTGAGAAGGGCTCTAGGCGGGCATGGTCCTTTTTATGTAGGGACCGTTTCCTAAACGGTCCGTTCGGGGAACGGACCCTACATTAAAATAGTCATTCAACACGTAAATAGTCATTCATCACAGCTTAGGGATACTTTTCCACTCAAGGCAGGGAAAGAAATTTCTATAAATTCTGTGGGGGAAGAGGGAGGGAAAAATCCCTCCCTCTTTTTATTTCGACTTAAGCAGTCGTTCTTATTCTACTAGAAAGTGAACCTCACTCCGAAACGGATAGAACGGACACCGTAGGCGCTAGTCAACAATCCATAGGTTGAACTCACGTCGATTTCTGGGGGATCTTCATAGGGCCAGATATAGGGATTGGGATCCTGGTTGATATTATAACCGCTTCTTCCAAAAAGGTTGAAAATATCCAAGATGAGCCCCAGCTTGCCAAAGTCACTGATGTTGAAGGATTTTTCCATCCGCATATCGAACATGGTGTAGGGAGGATTTCTTCGGGTTCCCACCGTCTCGGCCCAGACACCGACATAGCTGTCTTGAGTGTCGATTTCGGGGGGGAAATAGACGCGCGAAATCGATCTTCCCCAGGGTGATCCTGAGCGGTGCTGGAAATAACCGGTGATGATGATTTCATAGGGGAGAATGATAGATCCCATGAGTTTGACCTGCCAGGGCCGGTCGAATGCCATCCGGCCGTAGCCGTTGATCATCACGTTGGGGTTATCGAACATGGTCGACTCGCCTTCTGTTGCGCTGTATCCGGGGTCCGTATTGCCTTTAAAGGCAGAATACAGGATTGAGCCTTGCAGCTGCCACCGGTTTGTCATCCGCTTGTCGAAAGTCAACACAAGAGCTGTGTATTCCCTCTTGGCTTCCGGAGGATTTACGCCATGGTAAGTCCGGGTAAGCGCGTAATCAGCCAGGCCATAAACTGTCATGTTCTGGTCATCCTCTGTGCCCCACTCTCCATCAAAGCCGGGGTCGATAAAGTCATACGGGAGCCAGAGAGGCCGTCCCTGATCATCGGTGGCGTTGGGATCATAGCCGTTATTCTTATCCACGTCCTCGACGATATTCTTGTTCAACTTGTAGATGAATTGGAGTCCGATTTTAAAGTCCGCTGCCAGCTCGTGATCGATGCCTACCATGAATTCGTGCATATAAGGAGCCTTCAAGTCGTCGATATAGTATTTGTAATTGGGATCTTGGACGTCATAACTGGTTAACCTGTAATAATCTCCGTTTGGGTCTAAATACCGAGGGTCAGTGGGTGCTCCATACCTGCCATCGGGTATGGGGAGGTCCATGTATCCGTTGCGGTTTGCGTCGTACCAGTACCAGTTCATAGCAGTACCGCTCAAAATGTTGCTGGCATTGTACTTCGCGGACCAAATAGGCTCATAGTAGCGGCTGAAAGAGGCCTTTAGAGCTGTCTTTCCGTTACCGAAGAGGTCGTAAACAAATCCGATCCTCGGTGACAGCGTTGTGAACTCAACGATCTTTTTGTAAGGGGTGGTGATGGGATCGAGAGCAGAGACTTGATTGAACTCTAAGGAATCATCATTGTGATACTGATCGTTCAGCGCCTCAAGCAGAATGTTGGGATTCGGTGTTTCCAGAGCGGGATTCATGAATTCCGGCCCGACTTTATACCGGTCGTACATAGCGGGCCTCGATTGCTCGGGTTCGTACTGGTAGCCGTAATCGATACGAAGACCGAGGTTGACCGCCAGCCTTCCGAAGACCATGTTGTCCTGGGCAAAGCCAGAGAAACGGCGGGTGTTGTCGTATTTCCATACGACACCTTGCTCAGCAAACGGGCGCATTCTGAGCCGGCCTTGATAACCTGAGGGTGAGTAGTAATACTTGTTTCCGGCGTTGTAATCTCTCCAGTACGTGTAGTAGGGATTGTCTCCATACTCTACACCCTTGTACCTGTCGAGGCCGTAAACCGTGTGTTCGAACTCTCCGCCGATCTTGAATTCATGGCTTGCTCCAAAGAGCTCATCGGCGAAGTGGGTCGCCGAGACCGAAGCGAGTTCTTTGGTACGTTTATAGTCGTCCCCGTAATACGTATTCCCCCAGAAAACTGCGTATTCCCGGTCGTAAACCATATAGTTGTTAGAGAATTCTGGCCGCATAAGGATGGGAAAGTGGCGGTAGACATACGTGCCGCGGACATCGATGAATGTGTTCTGGTTCAGGACCCAGTTGAGCTGGCCCGTTGCGGTGTGAGTGTTCTCGTGGTCCCAGACGATCGTTTGTGCAAAAGTGTAATCATTACCTGTTCTGTTCTGGTAAACAGGTTCATAGATATTGTTCCAATGGTACATACCCATGAACCGGATGTCGGGATTGATCTGAAAGGTCAGCTTGCCAAAACCCATCCACTCCTCATGGTTGATGTCATAATGCTGCAGCTCTTCTGGAGTGAACGTCCACTCCCTCAATTCGATATTTTGGAGCCGAATATCATGCGTCTGTGGATTGGCCTGCTCCCAGACAAGCCGGCGGCCGTTGAGGAAGAACCAGATCTTGTCTTGGATAATCGGACCGCCAAAGCTCAAAGAGCCGTCCTTGTAATCCGTGTATGATTCGGGAGCGTTAACACCAACCGCTTCGATATCTTCGGGGCTCAGCAGCTGATTTACGAGGCTTTCCCCGGTTAAATATCCGGACACACTTCCCGAAAATTTGTTTCCTCCGCTCTTTGTGACGATGTTGACGACAACCGAATCCGCCTGACCCACTTCGGCCGGAAGAGATCCGATACCGAACTCGATCTCTTCGTAGACATCGACATTGATGTTGGCCATGGGATAGAAGGTGGCAGGATCATTCATCGGGACACCGTCCAGCTGGTAGAGCTGGCTCCTGACAGTTCCTCCGAGTATAGAGGAGGTCCGGCGGTAATCGACTCCTTCAGATATAGCGCCAGGAATGGAGTTCTGGATACCATAGAGGTCTCGGCTCATAGGGATGGTCGCCAGGAATTCAGATCCGTAGTTGACGCTGGTTTTTGAAGTTTCCACATCAACCACCGGCGATTCTGCTGTGACTGTGACTTCCTCTTCCAGCGTAGTGACCTCCATCACTACTTCAAACTCCGTGATCTTTCCCACGCTGACAATGAGTCCAGGCCGGACAACCGTCTTAAAGCCAGGCATTTCCACACGCACTTCGTAATCACGACCGGGTGAAAGAGCGGGAAAACGGAAACCACCGGAATCCGAAGTGATGTAACTGCGTTGTCCAATAAGTGCTGGTCCGGTGAGTGTTGCTGTGCAGCCGGGAAGGACGTTGCCTTCTGTGTCGACAACTACACCACGGATCGAACCAGTCTGTCTACCTTGAGCGAAGGCGACGGATGTCATTCCGAGAACAAGGAGGAAGATCAAAGAAACTTTTAATAATTTTGTGTTCATCTTTAACTCCTTTCAAATTACCTTTTTCCTGAAGTCTCAGACGTTGTCTGACACTCCAACCTCAGCCAAATTTTTAGCTTTCTACCGCAGCTTCACCTCCTTTGAATGCATTCATAAATTTGTTCCTTAAATGCATGTGTTGGATTAAAAACCCCCAATGAGTTTTTACAAATTTTCTAAGTTCTTTTTTGTTCCTATCAGAAAGAGCGCGCAGAATCCTTTTGTGTTCGCTCAACGAAATTTTCATTATTTCCGGGTCTTGAAAGACCATATACAGAGCGTAGTTATAGCGAAGGAGCTGTCCATGGACAAAGTGAAGGGTGCGCTCCAGGACCTTGTTGGGGAGTGAAGACCAAATCTTGAAATGTATCCTTCTGCGTTCAATTTCAAAAACGCCTCTCGAACCGGTGTCGTGCTCACTCCGTAGAGCTTTGCAATCTCCTTTTCGTAAATTCTTTGACCGGCTTTTAGCTCGTTGTTGATGATACCTGTTCTGAGATTATTATATACAGATTCACTCAAAGTTTTTGGCATGCTGTTTGAGGAAAGATTTTTCATCACCCCAAATTATTTTTCTTATTTTATAATCTACAATATATAGAGCAAAAAACGTGCCAGATGTCATATTTATAACTTATTTGTTTTCTTTGCTTTAGGTTTCCTTGTTTGTTAGAAAGACTGTGGTTTATCCAAATTATTGAATCGCCATCCAAATTATTGAAAACTGTGACTATCCGTCAAATAAGATTTTTTCGAATCAAAAGAAATTTTATGGCTTGGGCAGCTCTATTTTGTAAACTCCATCAAGTTATGATTGTCTAACACCAATGTGGCTATTGACTTTTGAGGAGGGGAAGAGTACCTTGATTATGCAATTTTTATAAGGAACATCGCCAAAAGAGATCATTACCCCTCAAGGAGGTTTTCATGTTTGTATTCGGACCACTCGGCCTACCAGAACTTCTCGTAATCGTTTTGATTATCGTCATCATTTTCGGCGCGAGACGGCTGCCCGAGCTCGGAAAATCCTTAGGAGAAGGCATCAAGAATTTCAAAAAATCCATAGGTGTCAGAGAAGAGGAATCCAAACCGCCTGAGGATAAAACTCCGCCAGCTTCTAAGGAATAATGAAACGGACGCTAGAAAAACTCGCTCAAGAGCGCGAAGACAATGAAGGTGAATTTTTAGAAAAGATCAAGGAGATACGGAAACAAACGGATGAATTCAAAGACTCTCAGAACAAACAAAAGCTACAGCATCTTGTATCCCGCCTTGAAGAGATCCTGACATCGGTCGAGGAACCTCCATCTAAGAAGCACAAATCCTCCTTTTCTCGGTCCTCCAAATCACCTCCTAAAGGCTCCTCTCAAAGAGACTTCGATCAACAAGCGCTTCTCGTTTTCAAGGAACTCCAAGAGAAAGTTGACCTGTATTCAAAACAGACACAAGAACTCTCCTCGGCTCTCACTGAGTTGGCGCAAATGAATATTGCTCTCATCGATGCGAAGGACAAAGAATGGGATGCCCTGAGCAACAACCATGTGGCCATGATCTTCAAGAGCCTGGAATGGCGAGTGGACGAACTCGAAGCGCAGTACAAAGATGCGAACATGTTGATGAAGAGGTTTTTGGATCTCAGAGAAAAATTGATCCAACTGACAGCTATGCTGGAAGAGAAGAAAATGCCCACTCCGGGCCTGGTCGGAGAAATCCTCCAGCCGTTAGAGGATTGGCGGTATACGGGATTCGAAAACCGCTTTCGAGGCTCCGAAGACGCGGTCAAAATCCAATTGGAAGAGTATCTCCCCTTTTTCAAGAAAGGCAAAAAGGTCGTGGACCTGGGGTGTGGCCGTGGGGAATTCCTCGACCTCCTGAAAAGCAAATGGATCGATTCCGAAGGGATCGATATCAATGAACAGATGGTTAGCATCTGCCAGGATAAAGGATTGTCCTGCCGGAAGGGAGACATTCTTGAGCAACTGATAGAGTACGCAAACGGCTCGCTCGGCGGAATTTTCTCCTCTCAAGTCATCGAGCACCTCCACCCTCCCTACCTGAAGAGATTTCTGGAGCTAGCCTTTGAGAAACTGGAGCCCTCTGCGCCTATTGTATTGGAAACGATCAATCCCACTTCCGTGTTCGCCCTTGTCCAGATCTATCATTTGGACATCTCTCATAAACAACCCATCCATCCACAGGCTCTGAAGTATATGCTCGAGAGCTCAGGTTTTGAAGATGTCCAGCTCCAGTACTCAGCACCACTGGAAGAGGAAATGCTGAAAACACTTCCGGGAGCGGATGAACATACAGCACTCCTCAATCAGAATATCGACAGTCTGAACAAGCTCCTGTATGCGCCCCCAAATTACGCGGCGATAGGTTATAAGAGATAAAGAGCTTTACCCACATTTGCCACTAATGACTGAGTAATAGGTCGTGGCGAGCACTGCAGTGGTTATACCGGGTTGAGTACCGTAGCGGTAAGGTCGGATTGGGGCAAGGTGTCGGCCATAAAGTTTGGGAAGTAAAAAATGGATTTATACGCAGGATTTGATCTTGGAGGAACACACCTCAAGTATGGCGTAATAGATGAAAAAGGCAGTGTGTTGCAGGATGAAACAGTAAACACACCAGAGAAGGCAGAAGAGCTTTTTGTGATCTTGGAGACAGTCTGGGACACTATCCGGAACGTCCACCATTCAAACATCAAAGCCGCTGGGTTTGGATTTCCTGGTATTTTCCATGCCAGGGAACAGAGGATCATCCAATCGCCCAACTGTCCGCAGATCGATGGGCACGCTCTCGTTCCTTCTATAGAAAAATTCGTCGATGTCCCCTTTTTCCTGGATAACGAAGCCAATTATGCGGTCTATGGCGAGCACAAAATAGGAGCCGGAAAGGGAGCGCAGAGCTTGGTTCTGCTGACGATCGGAACGGGGATCGGGACAGGGATCATCTTGAGCGGCCAACTCTGGCAAGGGGCCTGTGGATTCGCCGGGGAACTCGGTCACGTCACAGTCAATCTCGATGGCGAACTCTGCAGGTGCGGAAGCCAAGGCTGCCTGGAGACGGAAGTCTCGGCCCAGAAAATCGTTAAAAGTTTTAGACAGTTCAGCCGATCCGAAGAAAATCTAGCTAGCGAAGAGGTTGCGCACAGAGCATCAAATGGAGACAAAGCAGCGCTGAAAGCCTTTTCACACGCAGGTTTTTTCTTGGGGATCGGGCTCTCTATCGTCATCAACCTATTGAATCCGGAGAAGATACTGCTGGGGGGAGGAGTCATGGAATCCGGTGAATTTCTTCTTCCAGCAGCTCTCGAGGAAGCGAAACACAGAAGTTTTTCTACGGCCTATGAGTGTTGCTCGATCGAACAGACACAGCTCGGAAACAAGGCCGGCTTTATCGGTGCCGCGCTTTGGGCTCGCGATAATCTTTTACACGGGCAACACTGAACGCTGAAAAGAGGACTGTTCATTGTCCCTCTAATGCGGAAATTTTCAGCTACAAGGAGAAGATGAATAGGGAGCGGTTATTGCTTTTCAGGAGGGCACTCCCGGATCCAGCCTTCTAATCTCGCTTTCAAATCAGGGGGAAGATGATGGTAGGACGTGCCTGCTTTTAACATTCGGAAATATAAACACGCGTTGACATTATCTCCACTGTTCTTATAAGCAAATCCCAGATAAAACATGGCCAGCGCGTGATCGGGTCTCAACTCCAAGGCCTTCTTAAAACAGCCGATAGCGGAGTCATATTTCCGTGCCCCCACATAGGCGACACCCAGTCCGTGGTGGGCTTCACTGTAAAAAGGGTCGAGTTCAATGGCCTTTTTGAAACAATCGAGCGCTTTGTTGTACTCAGTCTGGTCATTCGTCCTCTGATACTGGTAAAGGTGAAGCGTCCCGAGATTGTTGAGGGGAATGGGGTATTTCCTATCCAGTTCAATGGATTTTTTATACGCTCTCTGAGCATTTTCAAGATCTCCCTTATTCCAGTAAGCAAGACCCAAGAAGTTCCAGATCTCTGGGTCGATCTCCGTTTGCAACAAACGGCTCGCGTGAGTAACCGCGATAACTTCATCATATTCTCCTAAACTCAAGAGCAAGGTCACATAGGAGTAAAAAATTTCATAATACGAAGGAACTGCCTCCAGCCCAGCCTTTAAAACCATAAGGGCATCATTTGCTCTCCCCTCTCTGTCATAAATGTCTGCCAGATTCTTGTAGGCTATGCCTATGTCATTCCGCTCCGTGATGATCTCCTTGAGCAGGTTGATGGCATCTGAAATCCTGCCTTCATGATAAAGTCTTGTAGCGTTCACAGACTTGTTGTGATAGGGAACCATGACCTTAACGTCATGCTCGGGGCCGAAAGTTTTTCCTTCAGTCCCAGGATTGTCGTCGATGTACCCGAGGCTTCTCAGCCTCTCCAACGCTCTTCGATCCAGTTTTTGCTTGGCATCCCGGCTCTCTTCCAGTGAGAAATCACGAATGATCCGTTCCAGTTTCTCCCGGTATACATCTAGTTTCTTTTCGCTTGCCAAATTTTTCTTTTCGCCAAAATCATCTCTGAGGTTGTAGAGCTCGGGGATAGGAGATTCCATGAATTTCTCGTCTGTGTCGATATAGCCTCTAAGTGGAGCCCATCCTCGGCTGTAAAATGGGTAGAGAGATTCAAAATATATGGACCGCTCCCGAATTTTTTTCCCTCTCAGTGCGGGCAGCAGGGAAATTCCCTGGAGAAAGTCCGGTCTTTTGATATCGAGGGCCTCACAGACCGTGAGGAAAACATCCACATGGGCGACATGCTGTTCGACCTTCCTCGATTTCGTGTCGGGAGTGTGGATAATCAGGGGAATCCAGATCGTCGAATTGTAGGCGAATATCCCATGCGTTTCTTCTTCGTGCTCCCACAGAGACTCTCCATGATCTCCAGTGAAGATGACCAAAGAGCTGTCCCATAAGCTTTTTGTCTCTAAATACGCGAAGAGTTTTCCCATGACATGATCCACATAGGCCACTTCGCCATCGTAAGGATCGTCAGAGAACTTCGATTTGAACGGCTCCGGCGGGTCGTAAGGGGCATGTGGATCCCAACAATGGACCCAAAGAAACCATGGAGAATTCTGTTCTTTGAGCCAATGGACCGCTCTGTCCACAACGATCTCCGCTATCCGTTCTCCACCCGTATCCGTCTTGACATCCCGGACATCATAGTCATCATCATATCGGTCAAAACCTTGGGATATGCCAAAACGGGAATCCAGAGGATAAGCACCGACAAACGCAGCGGTGGAATACCCGTAAGCTTTAAGATGCTCAGCGATAGAAGTGAATTCCTCTCTGACGATAAAGTTGGAATTATCGTGAACGCCGTGGTAGAGCGGTGTTGTGCCCAAGAGGATATTTGCATGGGAAGGAAGGGTAGTGCTGGTATGGGCAAAAGCTCTTGTGAACAGCACGCCGCGACTGGCCAAGCTGTCAATATTGGGCGTGGTGAGGTGCTCCTTGGAATAGCAGCTCAATCTGTCGGCTCTGAGTGTATCGATCGTGATGAGAAGGAGGTTATATAGTGTCTTATCTTTTCCGACAGAGCTCGTAAGGTCACCCGAGGTGAAAAAGCCTAAAACAATACAGCCCAACAAAAAAAAACAAAACCCAATAATCTTTCTCATGACCAATACCGATCAACAGCAAGAATATTATTCTACCACTCATTGCTTTGGCTGTGAACAAGAGGACTCCCTGCGAGAGCACCAGTGAATTGACCTTCCTCGATAACCGAAACGCCGCTGATCAGGACGTGGAGGATCCCATCGCTGTACTGATGCGGGTCGTCGAACGTGGCTTTATCCGCTATGGTTTCGGGGTCGAAGACCACAACATCCGCTATATACCCTTCTTTGATCAAACCTCTTTCTGCAAAACCAAGCATTTCTGCGGGCAGGCCGCTTGCTGATCGGATGGCCTGTTCCATGGTCAAGAGTTTTTTGTCCAACACGTATCTTCGGATCTTCCTTGGAAAGGTGCCGTAACTTCTTGGATGGGGAAGAGCATCTCCCAAGACTTGGACTGAGCCATCCGAACCTGTCATCACATAGGACTTTTGCATAAAATACTCGACATCTTCATCTGATTGGTTAAAGGAAATGACACCTGCCCCCCCCATGAGGACGAGCTCAATCGCCGCATCCACTTCGGGTTTGGACAAAATCACGCTGATCTCTTGGAGGCTTTTCCCTTCCCATTCCTTCGTCTTCGGGAATGAAGAGATAACAAGCGTGTCCGCACCTCCCCGCCGCTCGATGTTATCGGCCATCTCCTTTTTTATCCGGGGAAGCAGATCCGGATCTTTCAATCTCTCTTTCAATTTCCCCTCCGCTTGAACCCAGCGGGGGACTACCGCCGCCACAAGGCCTGTACTGGACGCATTGTACGGATACTGATCTGCGTATACTGTTACACCCCTTGACTGTGCTTCTTCAATGATCTGGCATACAGCTCCAGCCTTTCCCCAAACAGGTTTACCTAAAGCTTTGATATGAGAGATCTGGATGGGCACACCGGATCTTTCTCCGATCTCAACTGCTTCTCTTATGGATGCTTCCAGCCCGATCGTATAGGTGCTCTCGTCACGAATGTGGGTAGCATAGATCCCATCATGTTGTTTAACAACTTCGCAGAGAGCGACGACCTCATCGGCTTTGGCATAGCTCCCCGGCGCATAAAACAATCCTGTCGAAAGGCCCACAGCGCCTTCTTTCATCGCTTGATCCACAAGAGATTGCATCTTGTCCAGCTCTTCTGTTGTCGGTGCCCTGTCTGCACTTTTTAGGACAGCGAAACGCACAACTCCCTGGCCCACAAGGTGCACCACATTTACGCCGATCCCCTGCGTTTTGAGCTTTTTGAAATATTCCTCCACTTTGTAAGTTCCGCTACCACAATTTCCCGAGACCACAGTCGTGACGCCCTGAGTCAGATAATTCAATGCAGCCTTCCGTTTTTCACTCCGGATATTATCACAATGGGTATGCATGTCGATAAATCCGGGGACGACATATTTTCCATCGGCATCTATAACTTGTATCCCCTGAGATGTCTTTATCTTTCCTATCCTTACAATTTTTCCATCTGTAATTCCAATACTCGCTTGATATGCCTTTGTACCTGTTCCATCGACGATCGTCCCATCGTGGATCACCAGATCGTATGTCTGCTGCGAACAATTCCACACAAACAGGATTACAAAGACACAAAAAAACAAATATTTCACGCCGATTTTTTTCATGGCCGCTCCTTTTTCTGGAAGGAAATTATAGGACTCATGGAATTTACAATGATAGGCCGAACACACAAAAAACGCAAACCGCTCGGTTTAAACTCTCTGTACGGACCGCAAGGGCAACACTGGGTACACCCCGGCACGACCTTTTTAAACCAAACAAAATAAAAACATAAATTCAAATAATTGGATTTAATTCATATTTTTGAATATTTTATTGTTTTCTCATTTTTTTCTCTATACCTAACTATCTGATTTTATTTAATTTAGAGATTTTCAAGGGATGGCACAAAAATTGCTGAATGTTGCTACATAAGCAATAAGGGCCAATGTTAAGTATATACAATCAGCCAATTGATACAACATTCAAAAAGGAGGTGCTCTACAGGAGGGATTCTAATCAAGCAGGTGTTTTTAAAGGTTCTCCCTACCCTTGTAAAAGGCGGGAGAGAGGAGCCTGTGAAAGCAGGCTAGGGAAAAAATCCTAAACAATAGGAGGAATTCATTGATTAAGAATTCAATCAAAGTTCTACTGGTTTTGTTCCTCGTTATCGGACTCACCTCGTTCGCGAACGCTCAAGGCAGCCTGCAGGGCTCTGTCACAGGGAAGGTCTCAGACACTGAGGGAAACCCCCTTCCGGGTTGTACCATCACCCTCCAAGGACCGAACCTGCAGGGACAGATGACCTTTGTCTCAACAGAAGCCGGTCAATACCGTTTCCCCTCTGTGCCTCCCGGTGCAAGCTATCAGGTCACATTTGAGATGCCCGGATTCAAGACAGTCGTCCGGCAGGGCCTGAATGTCAACCTCGGAAAAGCAACAGCCATCAACATCACACTCGAAATGAGCACATTGGAAGAAGAGGTCACAGTTGTCGGGGAATCTCCCACTGTTGATGTCAAAGTCTCCAAGACGTCCGTCAACTATTCCAAGAGCTACATCTACAATATCCCGATGTCTCGAGACCTCTATGCTGTGCTTAACTCCATGCCTGGTTCGGTGTCCGAGGATGTGAGTTATCGCCGCACGTCCTACATGGCTGGAGGAACCGTCAGGGGCAACCAGTATTCGATCGATGGTGTGAGCATCAACGACCCGGTGGTTATGTATCCCATGACCAATGTCAACATCGACGTCTATGAAGAGGTCGAGATGGGCATGTTCGGCCACTCGGCCGAGGTCGGCATCGCTGACGGCGGGTATGTCAATATCGTGACCAAGTCCGGAGGAAACGCATTCCACGGAGGCGGAACGGTCGAGTATTACAACGAGGACATGCAGAAATCACTTTTGAGCGAAGAAGATCTCAAGGCGATCGGACTCACTAAACCAACAGGATGGAACAATTGGCAGGACTTCTCGTTGTTTATGGGTGGCCCCATTATTAAGGACAGGATTTGGTTTTTCGCCAACGGCAGGTATTTCAAGTGGCAGCGGGACTTCAATCACATCATCTGGGACGACACCATAGCCACAGGCGCACGGGTGTACACGCTGGACCAGGCTCCCCATCAAGAATATGACTTGTTCGGAAAACTGACCATGCAGTTGTCTTCGAACATGCGTTTGCTCTTATCCTACAACATGGCTAACATTACTGAGGATTTTTACACGAACCGCATTGGATCCAACCTCGACGTGACGTCAACGACGAAATGGGATGGGGAGATAGGCCACACCGTATCCGCACAGCTCAACTGGGTGGCGAGTCAGAACTTGTTCTTCGACATCCGGCTCGGTTATATTAACCGTTTCTTCCCCATTCCTTATAGCGACTATGCGATCTCTGACGCCCCTCAATTCTATGACAGATATTTCGGTATTTACAGAAACAATCCCCGGTTCGAGGAAACCTATCTCCGAACACGTCTGAATCCGTCAGCAAGCGCAACCCTGTTCCTGGATAACGTCCTCGGCGGCAGCCACGAGTGGAAATTCGGTGTGGAGTTCGAGCAAACCTACGGAGACTGGGATTGGTGGAGAGAAAATCCGTGGACATTCTATTTCTACGCAGGCGACCCTTACGCCTATACAACATCCACCATCGACAACAGGGGCCGGATCTACTGCCGGATTTCCGGAAACACCGAAGGCAGCACCAAAGAGAAGGAAAAGATGAGACGGATAGGCGCCTTCATCCAGGACAGCTTCACCATCGGCGAAAGGCTGACCCTGAACCTGGGCGTGCGCTTCGACACCAGCAAGGGCTATTTGCCCGACCAATTCCACACTGCGGTCAGTGACCCATTGGGGCTTTTAGATGTCTTGAAGGGTGACCGCAATTCATGGGACGAATACACTCTTCCTAGCATGGACATTCTCAGCTGGACCCATTTTTCACCCAGAGTGGGATTCTCTTATGATCCCTTTGGAGACGGCAAGACTGCGGTTAAAGGATCCTGGTCTCGTTACAATGAATACCTGATGCAGCAGTACTTTTCTCTGGCGAATCCTATGTATCCCAATGCCGGCTCATGGTACTGGTATGATGATAACTACAACGGCGTTATCGAACCCACAGACCGTTTCATTGTCATTAACCTGCCGCCCGACGCTTTTGACTTCGATATCAAAAGCGAGATCAACACGAACGCCTCAGCGCCTTACACAGACGAATTTGCCTTCGGTATCGAAAGAGAATTGGCCAAGGATTTCAGCGCAGGTGTCACGTTTGTCTACAAGCACAAAAAGAACATCTTCGAAGATGTCAATGACTTCGGATTAGGAGCAGATGAAGCCTGGAAAGGTTATGCCGAGAACAGCCCCTACTGGGGAAAGTTCGAATTCCTGGATCCCGGTGTCGACGGGGAGTTCAACACAGCGGACGATCAAACATCCTACTGCTACGCACAACTGGCCGGCGCTCCTGCGACACACTATTATTTGACTAATGTAGAAGGCGGTTATCGGAAATACTGGGCTCTCCAGTTCGTCTTCAACAAGAGGATGTCCAACAACTGGCAATTGCTCGGCTCTTATGTCTACAGCAAAGCTTGGGGCAATATCGGTGGGGACTATAACGCCTCTTTCGGTGCCAGCGGCGGTTTCGATACGCCTAATTCTTGGGTAAACACCGGCGGACGCCTGGATTATGACAGGCCGCACAACATCAAGATCCAGAGCACAGTTATTTTGCCCTATGAGATTATCCTCAGCGGCTACCTCAACCACGCTTCCGGCTCACCCTGGAGAAGAACCGTCACCGTCTACATTCCCGATGATCCTATGTGGAAATATCCTGCAGATTACTGGACCGTAGGGACCGAATTAAGCGGCACACGGCGCAACGCTCCAGTAACAACTCTGGATATGCGTGTGGAGAAGAGATTCCGCGTCGGCGAGACTTTCTCCATCGGCGCCTATCTCGACATAATCAACCTCATGGGCAGAAGCGGCTTGGACATCACCAGTGACCCTGGTGGATATGTCGACTATTCAGATCCTGACAATCCCACATTCGAGCGGTTCGGTACCTACGGAAACATTACCGGCGCCTACGGAAACAGAGTCTTCAAAGTCAGCTTGCGTTTCACCTTCTAAGCTCGAATAGACGCAGAAATTCAAAGAGGGGAGAAAATTCTCCCCTCTTTTTTTTTATTTGATAAGCTCTTCGAGTTTGGGGATCAGTGCTTCAATGTTTGGCGCTTGGGGATCATCGGGAGCATACTCCAGGAATTTTTTCAGACTGTCGATTGCGAGTTGATACTCACCTTTGTTCAGATAGGCATAGCCCATCTGTCTGTAAGGGGGAGCCCAGTCTTCTTTGATCTCAATAGCCTTTTTAAAAAACTCGATCGCTTTATCTGTCTCCGCTTGATTGAAGAATATCTCTCCCACGTTAAATGCCAGTGTTTCATCATCCGGAAAGAGAGACATGGCCTGCTGTAAATATTCACTGGCCTTTTCCAGGTCGCCCTGCAGCATATAGGTCTCACCCATACTGGACAGAGCTCTGGATGCCCCCTCGTCACCTTCAAAGGAACCCTTTTCTTCTTTGACATTATCGAGGATGACCTGGTAAGCCGCAATGGCCTTGTCGTATTCCTTCAGCTGCCGGTAACAGTTTCCGATATTGAGATTCACCTGGATGATCGCAGGGTTCAACTGGAGAAATTCTTCGAATTTTGCCACAGCCTCGGCATACTTTTCTTCCTCGAAAAGCTGACTCCCTTCCTTGAAGAGGGCTAATGCTGCCTCGTCTTCGATCGAGGGCATGCCGGTCTTAGGGCTTAGATCAATCTTCTTTAGAGTAAAATCGATGGCGGGATTGTTCTGAGAAAACTGACTGACGCTTGTTTCATGATAGGTTGTCCCGTACCCTTCCATGGTGGCCGTAAACCTGAAATACCCGGTTCCCAATCCGGCTACCGCCCAGTTTCCATTCTCATCAGATCTTCCCTCGAATGTGGTGTTGTACTTGAGGTGCTGTGCGATTATTTGGACGCCTTCGATGGGGTTGCCGGCCTCATCCACACATGTTCCTTTGACCCGTCCTTTACCCCGGCCCTGCTGAGCAGCCAGGGTTATTGGAACGCAAACTAAAAGTGCAATGAAGACAATGAACCTGAATGTATTCTTATGTTTCATTCCTGTCCTCCTAAGGCTGTATAAGACCATATATTTTAGATGATACTCTCTGCAAAATCAATTTTTTGCGTCACACATGAAGACAAACTGAACATCTGTGTAAGGATCGATAAGTACTAACGGAACTTTTTTGGGCGAATATTTCTCCACTTTCATTTTTAGTCCGATGATATCAAATTGCGCCTGTCCCTTTTCCGCTTGGCCGAGATGGTAATAGGCTCTTCCTGAATTCTTCAAAGATTCCGCATCCTTCGGATTTTCTTCCAAGATCTCCAGATAAATATCCAGGGCCTTCTGATAGTTTCCTGTGTTATAATTCACGGCCGCAAGGTCTTGTTTTGCGGCAAGCATGCTGTCTGCAATCTGCGCAAAGCTCTCCAAGGCTTTGGCCTCATTGTTCGTACTGGCGTTGATATATCCCTCGATAGAACTCAATTCGTCACTCTTTTCCCCTGCTTTTTGGAGTTTTTCAAGCTCCTTTTTTGCTCCTTTGTAGTCTTTGAGGTGGCACATCACAACCATGAGTTGTTTACGGGTTTCTAACTCGGGGTATTTGTACTTTTGGGCCTCTTCAAATCTTTTTTTGGCTTCCCCAAAATTCCCCTCTTTTTTGTAGAGCATGCCCAAGGAAAACTTGAGAATCCCTCTCCGGCCTTTCGTGAATACAGTCCCAGCCATGCCTCCGACTCTATCGACGTCGGCGTATGTTTGGTCAGCAGTTATTGCCGCGGGTGCTGCACCTAACTCTTTGATCTCTTGTTCCGTTTTACTGATCGTACTCATGGCCTTTTCAAAATCACCCTTAAGGTAATAGGCCAGTCCCAGAAACAAGTGGCAATCGAAATTTCGTGGATACCGTTGAAGTTTTCTATTCAAAAGACGTATCGCTTCGTCAATCTTACCCTGCTCCAGATACTGACAGGCACGGACCTCCTCTAGATAGGCCTGTGCATATCCTTGAGGTCCCATAAGGATGGCCCCTAAAAAGCCAATTCCGATAAGCAGTGTCAAAACTTTCTTCATTCCTTCCCTCCTCCTTTCTGGTTCATTTATGAGTATTAATGAACGCGATGAGACAAAACAAACCCACTTTCCTACAGATTACACAATCGGTCTGTTCCTTTCAAGAACATCTTTATCGGTCCGTTCGGGGAACGGACCCTACAAAAAGCAAGCATTACATATTGGCTTAGAGCTTAAACTCCTTGACCTTTTTGGTCGTGTCTCCGCCTGTTCCGTTCGTGAGAAAACCATAAAGCCTGTTCTTTCCCTTTGTGAGCTGCGGCAGATCTTCCTCCAGAACAAAGGGGAGCTCGATCGTGTATTGTTTTCCTTTTTTATCCTCCAGGTCCTCTTCATCTGTTTCAACCCTGTATGAATCTTGATACTCCCACACAATATTCTCCTCAGAATCTTTCAGTTCCAGATGTAATTCAAGAGTCGTTACTAGTTTGCTCCCCTCTTCTGTGAACCAGATATTGCCGTAGGGAATCTTAACTAAAAGCGTTCCTTCTATTCTGTCGGGAGTATCCACCGTCTTGTCAACGTCCCAATCAAAGCTTACATCCTCTCTCCTGCCTCTGATGGTTTGTTGCGCAGATGCCTGAGCCATATTCAATTCATGCATGTACATCAGGTTTAGACTCCGGATCGAGCTCAGATCATACGTTATGAGACGATAGCTCCCCGTGCATGTGTTATCCACAAAAACAACAGGGAAATTCCCGTAGTACCAGACTTCCTGGCAACGGCTGGAAGCATTATAGCCCATAGGATACGTTATCCGGTCCAAGGGCGGTCCGAATAAAATATAGATCCTTCCCCGGTCTGTCATCCATCCTGGTTTTCCTTCGCTGAGAAAGAGCTCATCCGCTGCGTCCATGCGGCTGAAGTATTCCATCTGAAACTCATTCTCTTCTGTGTTCGGATCGGGATCCCGGCGCTTCCAGAATTCCTCCTTGAACTGCTCTCTTTCCTCATCAGGAAGGTCGAGAAAAATATGCGATTCTTCCTTGGTGATGATGTACCGAACCCTGTTGTGCCAATCCTTATCCAAAGGATCCAGCTTCTGCTCCAATTTGTAGTAGCGGCAGGATCCGAAGAACACAACCATCCAGGATACGAGCAGTAGTGTTATAAAAGGCAAAAGAAATGTTCTTGCCTTTTTTCGAATTTCTACAAAATCAATCATTCTTTTTCTCCTTTATCGCCTCGAGATTCTGTTTAAGCTCGGGCTGGTCAGGATTTATCTCAAGAGATTTCTCCCATGCAGCTAACGCCTCCTCAATCTCCCCCAGCTGGAAATAGCATTCACCCACAGCGTTTAGAATATTTGTGTTTATTCCATAATGATCGATGGCAGAATTAAACAATTCGATGGCTTTACTCAATTCACCCAAAGCCTGATAAGTCTTTCCCAGAACAAAAAAGACATCGTACAGAGGGGGATCAGGATTATCAAATAGGGGAAGAAGGAGGGATTCTATCTTTGTGTATTCATCCAAAAGCATGTAGAGTCGAGCCAGGTTGAGGGCATACTCGGCAGAATCCGGTTTCTTTTGATACGCATTTTCGATGTAAGCCCGTGCCTCCTGAACCTTCCCACTGTTAAAAAGCTGAGTGCCGACGATGTAAGAATAGACAGGATTCTCCGCTCCTGGCATCAGTTTGGAGTAAATCCACGGCCGGGCAATGGCTGCCTGGTGGGTCACATCGAATTCATCCGTTTCGTAGAGGACCTCCTGCCCATCGATATTCAGAGAAAGTTCTATCCTGTAATGAGCGGGAGAAAAGTCGAGAAGAGTGAACTGCTCCACAAAATTGGGCAATTCTGGATAGTCGATGATCGCTTTTGTTTCCGTCCGGAATGGCTCGCCGTTTTTAAGGAAGGTGTACTTCAGTTCACCCCCTTCTATCTGTGCGGGTTTCAACCCATGTATCTGAAATGCCAAAACAAGATTATCCTGCATGATAAACGTCCTGTTTGCCTGGAAATAAAGCTGGTTTGTGCCAATCTGGAAAGGTCTCAACCTGTCCGGTGCCAGAGGCTTTTTTTCCACCGCGTAACCCATGATGAAGGAGGTCATCTGGAGCTCATCCTGAACTCCAGGGATGAGAAGGTCGCGCTCTAAGGAAGTGAACTCCTTGGAAACGACATTTTTCACAAGCACAGACATCTTATAATTACCGGGAATCAGAGGGAACATATCCCTAAGGCTGAGAGGCCGGTGGCTCACATCCCTCATCTGTTCCTGGTCGAAGTTAAAGACAATATCCTTTTCAAACTGGTGGATCCGCTCTCCCTCCATGTCTGTGATGGTCCCATTCAGCTTGAGGGTGGTATAATACTTGTTCTCAAACTGATTGACAGATAGCCTTTCCGGCTCGATGGCATAGTGAACAAAATACATCCCGGAGGGGTCCTTCAGGATCTCAATGACAGCGTCACTGTCTATGTAATTCGCAGAGTATTCCACCTCGATGACGTCTTTCAAGTCAAGAAACTTCTGGGCATACCTCTCTTTAACCTCTCGGGAAGGCGTCGTGAACACTCTCTGGATCAGAATGTCCGAACTCATCGAAGGCCGATCTAAAGCAAGATTTCTCTCCCCGGGAATGAGGGATAAGGAGACATCAGCCAGCGCAGGCTCAAGCTCCCTGAGCTTCTGATATGCTCCCAGGTAGTCTACTTGGTCACCCCAGTAAGACGTCATCAAGGCTTGTGGGCCATGCTGAAGAGGACTGTAAAGCTTATATTCCCCTGTCCCTCCTTCCTGGAAAAAGACCATGTTAAACCCAGGAGGAAGGCCGTATTTTGACATCCCTTGGTAGAACCAAACCTCGGTGTTGTAGACCGTGGATTTTCCTTCAAACCTCGTGACATCGTTCGGCTCACCCAGGATGATATAAATTTCGCCCCTGTCCGTTCTCCAACCCGCCTTGGGTGATGTCCGTCCATAAAAATGATTGACATGATTGATCCTGCGGTAGTGCTCTGCCCTGAACTCGTTCTCAGGGCTGCCCGGAGTCGGATCCCGTTGTTTCCAGAAGGCTTCGATGAATTGATCCCTTTCACGGTCTGACTCCAGCTTGAGGAAGACTTCTTTTTCTAAAGCCGTGATGACGTAAACAACTTCTTCTTCAAGCCATTTCTTATGTCTTTCCGGCAGGTTTTTGCTGTCGCCGGAATCCCCACAAAGGAATAGAACAACTGCTGTTATGAGAAAAGAACCCATCAAAATCTTTTTCACTAGCGAACTCCTTGTTTGCTCTTGGTCCTCGTATGACGAGATTTTTCGAGCGAAGAATGTTTACTTCATCATTCGAAATCAACCGCAATATTCATGCCATACTATCGTGATTCTGCAACACAGCAGATCATCGCCCATTGGACCCGTCAGTACCAAACGAGTTACTTTATATTATAGCGCAATTTGACGTTTTTATCATTTCTCGTGGTCCATTTCTCTAAAAATAATTTACACATATTTGTCCAAACACCTGGGTTACAGAAAGGGCCGAAGCTTGGGCCGTCTTCGTTGCGGAGTTATGAGATTGGAGCTCCAGAATCCGTCCTGATCAGGTCTTTGAGCGATTCAAAATCGGACGGGAACATTGCGGAGCACGGAAGGTTTGCTCATTTCCTCCTTGAAAAAAGGTCCTCGTCCGTCCCCCTTTGATTTTGCCTTTTTTGGCAGTTGAGGATGGTGTCGATCCAGACAATCGATAAAGTGCAGATGGCTATTCGTGTATTCTCTCAGCAAGGCGCCGACATAGAGAAGTCCCAGGGGCCTCATCCAGAAATCATAGGCCGTAAAATCGAATATCCATGGATCGATGAGAAGAACGTCCTTAGGAGAGGGCATCTGTCTCCTGCCGGTCTCTTTTTGGCCTGAATTATTCATAAAAAATGTCGATACTTTGTTTAACAAAAGCAATATTAGATGTTTACATTATTCTTCTTGTAAATCACATTGACAATTCCGTTTTCAAAGTCCCTTCTATTCATAATCGACATTTTTTATGAATAATCCAGGTTGGTTGTGGTGCGGAAGGTGGGACTCGAACCCACACGGCCGTTAAGGACCATAAACTCCTGAGGCTTACGCGTCTACCAATTCCGCCACTTCCGCACTCAATGGAGCTCTGTAGATTCCGGCGAATAGCTATTATAATCTCATACTCAAAAAAGGTAAAGACTCGTTTTACGTCTATTCTTGACACTTGCGCACATCAGCAAGGCTTGACAAATCAGGGTTCAGTTCTTATCTTAAAAACCGAGTGACAAAATCCTCATTTCTCAAAACTCATCAATCATTATTTCCCTAAGTTTATGCATATTGGATTATTCACAAAAAGTATCGATAAAAAAACCATCAAAGAACCCTATCGACAATAACTGAAAGGAAAATTGGAAGAAAAGAACAAATTTTGTGAAATTTTGAAAAAATATCGGCAGTTTTTTATAAATAACCCAGATAAAAGATGGATTATTCTCGAGTCGAGATTGCTGCAAAGGCAAGGAAGTAGCCCACGAAGCTGTAGTGAACTACTGCGAATGGGCTACAACGAAGGTTTTGTAGTGAGATCGACTCGCCCGAAGGGTAAAGAATGCCGACATAAAATGAGAAATATGTATGGGAGATGTGTTAAATATCCTGCATCAGAATGTCCATTGTAACCGGCACATATGAAAAGAGATTCATAGTGATGTCGACATAATTTATGAATAATTCAGGATAATTAAGGAGGTCATATGAAGCTACTAAGTTGGGAACAGATCGAAAACCTGGCTAAATTCAAGAGTAACAGCTTGTTGACAACATCATTCTATCTCGACACAAGTAAAAACCGACTGACAAAAAAAGAGATTCAACTCTCCTTGAAAAATCTCATCAGCAGGAACAAAACGCATCTAGAAAAAATGAGCCTAAGCAAGGAGAACAGAGAATCTCTCGCTCAAGACTTAGAGAATATCAAAAAGTTCTGTGCGAGAAACTTGACCGCTTACAACTATGTAGGACTTGCCATTTTTTCCTGTTCGAAAAAAAATTTCTGGCAGGAATTCAACCTTGTGAATTCACCCAAAAACACGATCGTCTTCGATCAAAATCCCTATGTGCGTCCTCTCTCGGCATTCCTGGGAGAGTATCACAGGATTTGCGCTCTCATCATAGACCGCAAAGAGGCAAAATGGTACGACATATACATGGGAGAAATTGCCCTTCTCGAAAACCTGAAAGGGGATGTCCCCAGCAAGGTGAAAGAGGGGGGCTGGGAAGGATATGAATCTAAGCGGATCGAACGGCATCTCGCTTCACGCCTGCATAGCTATTTCAGCACAGCTGCCAAGACCACGTTTGACGTCTATAATAAAAATAAATTCGACTGGCTATTCCTTGGATGTTCTGATGAATACGCCTCGGAGATCGAGCCTCTCCTGCATCCATACCTTAATAAAAGGCTGAAAGGCCGGATCAAGGCCAAACCCAGTGATTCTCCAAGCCGAGTGCTCAAAGAATCCCTCGATCTGAAACAAAAATTAAAAAAACAGGAAAAGAAAGACATCGTCCGCAGTTTCATTGCGGAGATTGAAAAGGGCGGGCTTGCGGTCTCGGGATTAAAAAACACCTTGCGCAAGCTCAACAGAGGGGAAGCTCAGACACTTCTGGTGACCCGCCATTTTTCAAAGCCGGGTCGAATCTGCTCAAAGTGCAGTCTCCTGTACGAGGATGAGCTCCGTTGCACATCCTGCCAGCGCAAAACTGAAAAAGTGGTGGATATTATCGATGAGGCGGTCGAGGCTGCCATGGAGAAGGGAAGTCAGGTGAAGCACATCAATCCTCCTTCCGGCCTGCGGAAGTACGGGGATATCGGAGTGCTTTTAAGGTATAAAACGTAATTTCAGCTTCTTGAATCAATCTGAAGTATAGGGACCGTTCCCCGAACGGTCCGTAAGGAAGCGCACACTACATAGAAACATCTTAAAATGGGGACTGGCACCTTTTTCCTGCCGGAAAAACGAGCCAGTCCCCATTTTCGGTCCATTCGGGGAAGGGACTCTACATCATTTTATTCTTATCGGTCAACTCGGGGTGCTGACCCTACACTTTCTCTACTCTACATTTTCTCTATACTTTATGGGCTTTGAAAGAAACGCGGTCGAAAAGGCTGTAGATAATGGGGATCACATACAGAGTGAGGAACGTTGTTGCGATCAGCCCACCGATAACGGTGATCGCCATGGGGGCCCTCATCTCAGATCCCTGCGAAACGTCAATAGCCATGGGCAGCATCCCCAGGACTGTGGTCAGAGCTGTGATCAAAACAGGACGCAGTCGGACTGAAGACGCCTGAAGTATGGCTTCTTTCTTCTCCACACCTCTTCGCTTCAATTGATTGATGTAATCCACCATCACGATCCCGTTGTTCACGGCGATCCCTCCGAGCATAACAAACCCGATGAGAATCGGAAGGCTCACAGGTTTTCCCGTTATGAGCAATGCAACAACCACACCTATCAAAGCGAGGGGAATGGTGAACATAATGATCAAGGGGTGCTTAAAGGATTCGAACTGAGAGGCCATGATCATGTACACCAGAAGTGTGGCGAGAAGGAATGCTCCAGCCATAATAATGAATGCATCCTGCATATCCGCATACTGGCCTCCGAATTCTATAAAGTACCCGGAAGGCAGCCCCTTCTCGATCCCCACGATCCTTGTTTTGATATCGCGCACGACACTGCCCAGGTCTCTTCCCGCAATGTTTGCCGAGACTGTGATCTGGCGCGCCTGGTTCTCCCGTGTGATCTGGATCGGTCCTTCACCCCTTGTGATCGTTGCCACCTGGTCCAGGCGGATCGTGGAGTTATTGGGTGTGACTATGGGAATGTTTTTGATGTCTTCGAGGGTGTCTCTGTACCTTCGAGCAAAACGGACTCTGATGTCGACCTCTTCATTCCCCTCTCTATACCGCGTCGCGATCTTTCCCAGTGACGCTGTCTGCACAGTGTTGGCCAGTTGGTTGACCATCAATCCCAGCCTTGAAGCTTTCTCGCGGTTGATGCGGATGTGATACTCTGGCTTTCCCTCAGACATGGAATGAGTCACATCCCTGAGGCCTTCCACATCATTGATCCTACCGACCATGTCATCAGCGATATCCTTCAAGAGATCGAGGTCTTTCCCGAATATCTTGATCTCCACAGGAAACTGGGAGCCGCCCGTCATCATCGTGCCCATATCCAGAGCCTCAAATTTGACATTCTTGAGCTTGGGTAGCCGGCCCCGGACCCGCTCCATGATCTCGAGGTCGGAAAGTTCTCTCTCGGTTTGTTTGATAAGGCCTACCCAGAGAATCCCTTCATGGGTGCCCGAGTTTGAGAATCCGCTTGCCGTATCTTGCGGGTCTTCCTCTGCTGCTGAACCCACCTGAGCTGAAATAACCTTCACCTCGGGCTGGGCATCCAATAATTCTTCAGCCATTGATACTACCCGGTTTGTTTCATCGAGTGAGGTCCCGACCGGCATTTTTACCTTGAGAATGAGCATATCCCGGTCCATGGCGGGCATAAATTCGGTCCCGAGGAAAGGCATCAGCACGAAGGAGAGCAAGAAAAATCCTGAAACGCCTGCGAGGACAAGTTTTCTCTTCTGCAAAGCCTTAGTGAGAGTTTTTCTGTAGAAATCACGGACTGTAACGAACTGTTGTGTTCTCTTTTTATTACCTTCTTTGCCTGGTTTATCGTTAGCTTTGAACAGCAATGAAGCCACCAGGGGAACGATCGTCAGGGCCACAAAAAGCGAGGCAAAGAGGGAAAAGGCAATGGCCAAAGCCAGGCCACGCGTCAGTTTTCCCGTCACCCCTTGGGCAAAGATCATGGGAAAAAAGACAGCAATAGTTGTGAGAGTTGAGGCCGTGATGGCCATCCCCACCTCAGACGCTCCCTTTTTTGCCGCTTCGTTCTTTTCCTCACCCTCTTCGATGTGACGGAAAATATTCTCGATGACCACGACTGCATTGTCCACAAGCATCCCGACCCCCAAGGCTAATCCACCCATAGTCAGGAGGTTCAGTGTATAACCCGCTGCATACAGGGCGATAAAAGTCGTAATGATAGAGAGGGGGATCGCTAAGCCGATCGTCAGTGTCGGCCGCCAATTCCGCAGAAAGACAAATATAAATAAGATCGCTAGAACTCCTCCAACGAGGGCATTATTTCCTGTTCTCCGGATGACCTGCTGGATCATATCCGACTGGTCCATGAACGGGAAAAACTGAACATCAGACGGGAGGGTTTCTTGGATTCTCGCCAATTCTTTCTTTACGGCTTCAGCTGTTATGACCGTGTTGGCTCCCGATCGCTTGCTGACCATATAGATAACTCCCTTTTTTTTCTGTATTCGCGAAATATATCGGGTTTCTTTCAGCCCGTTGCTTACTTCCGCCACATCGCTCATGTAGATGGGTTGGCCTGTTTGGGTCGCTCCGACTACGGTGTTCCTGATATCATCGATGCTCTCGAACTCTCCGATAGTCCTCACTAAGATGTCTGCGTGTCTTTCGACAATATGGCCCGCAGGCAAATTCAGATTCTCCATCCGAAGGGCGACTAAAACCTGATCTAGAGAAAGATTCCTGGTTTCGAGAGCTCCCCTATCGATGTCTACAAGGATCTCCCTCACTTCCGTGGAGTACACCTGCACAGAGGCTACGCCATCGATGCGTTCCAACCTCGGCGCCACCTCGTCCTCGATCATATCCTTTAACTCAACAGTGGGCCGGTCAGCTGTGATGCCGCCAAAAAGAACCGGCCACATGGCAAAACTAAACTTCACGACGAGAGGGTCACCCACATCATCGGGAAGATAACTCTCATAAAGCCCGATTTGGTCTCTGATGTCCTGTGCTGCAAAGTCGAGGTTTGTCCCCCATTCGAATTCTACCATGATGACTGAATACCCTTCGGATGTTATCGAATTCACCTTCTTCACCCGGCTGACAGAGTTAATGACCTGCTCCAGGGGCCTCGTGATCGTGTTCTCGATGTCCTCTGAAGAGGCCCCGCTGTAGATCGTGATCACGGACACCGTGGGGAACTCAAGGTCTGGGAAAAGGTCCAGCCCCAGCCTTGTAAAAGCGAGAGAACCCAAGACCACCAAGATCATGGCTAGCATGGCTGTCGTGACTTTTCTGTTTACGGAAAACTCGGGTATTTTCATTGGATAACCTCTTTGATCTCGATTTTTGTCCCATCGTCTAGACCATAACTCCCTTCCACGACGACCCTGTCTCCGAATTGAATGCCGCTGAGGATCTCAACCATATCCGTATTCTCAAGACCTAAACTCACCTCCTGTCTTCTGACCGTGTTGTCTTCATTCACGACAAAGACATATTTGTTTTCCAGGATCGCATTCTGGGGGACCACCAGTGCATCTTCATGAGAACTCACTTCGATCATAATCTCCCCGAAAGTGTTGGGCCTGAGAAGAAGATCGGGATTTTCCGCGGCAACCTCCACGTGAAACTTTTTGGTCATGGGATCTGCGGTCATGTTCACAACCGATACACGCCCGGGAAAAGAGCGTCCTTGGAACGCCGATACAGCCATGGAAGCTGACTGTCCCTTTTTGATGAGGATCACATCCTGATGGGAGACATCGACCTCTATTTTGACTCGCGAAAAATCCATCAGCGTGACAACTCCGCTGTTGGGAGAAAAACCACCCATCATCGGGTTGATCACATCGCCGATTTCGGCATTTTTCGAGGCCACCACACCGCTGAATGGGGCTTCCATGATGGACACATCGAGGCTATATTTGGACAGATTCAGGGCAGCTTGTGCTTGGTTGAGCTGCGCTTCTGCAGACTCAAAAGCCAGCTTGATCTTCTCATACTGTTGCTCAGATACGGCATTCTCTTTGATCAACCGTTCCATGCGCTCCATGTTCTTTTCTGCATCATTGTAATTGGCTTGGGCCACAGCCACAGCTGCCTCTGCTTGTTCCAGTTGAAGACGCGCTGCCCGTGTGTCCATTTCGGCGAGGAGCTGTCCCTTTTGAACCCTGTCTCCCTCTTCGACATAGATCTTCGCGATCCTTCCACCGACCTCAGGCATGATGTTCATCGTCTGCCACGCCTCGATGACTCCGGTGAAGACCAGCTTTTCTGAAATTCTCTGTTTGCTGACTTTAAAGACAGTCACCAGAGCCGCACCAAAACTCTCTTCCTGAGTTTCCTCTGGCTCTTGAGATCGGCAGCAGAGGAGAGAGAGAAGAAGGACAATGGCTAATCCCACATGTTTTAGTTTTTTCTTTGTCATTTGACCCCTCCGTTTGAAGCGACCTGTTTTTGCTTCATTAAGATGTCTGGATCTATCTCACTTTTTTTGACGCCCAAAGACCTCTCAAAATCAGCCGCGGCCACAAAAAAATCATACACAGCCTGGGAATAATTGACTCTGGCCTGATTGAGGGCTGTTTGTGCGGAACTCACATCGAGCACTGTGATCATTCCCTCAGTGTAATTTAAGTTGGCGATCCTTAGGCTCTCCTCAGCCTGTTCGACATTTTTTTCTTGGGAGAACAAGGATTCCCTGGCTTCCTCGATCTTCAGAATGGCCTGACTGACCTCAAACTTGACCCCATCTTTCAATCCCTTCAAAGTCAGCTCGATCTCTCTGACGGCCGACTTGGCTTGCGCCTGGCGTGCGGCAGGGCCAAAGCCGTTGAATATAGGCAACGTCAGGATGAGGTTCACGGCGTAGTAATCCTGCCAGGTATCACCTGTGATCGCCAACCGGTCTGCCCAGAAATTGAATGTGCCCGATATTGCCAGCGTGGGAAGGCGCTCGGCCCTAGACATTTTCGACATTTCTTCCGCTATACTTTTTTGGTACTCCAATTGAAGGATCTCGGGCCTGTTCTGGATGGCCAACTCAATGCTCTTTTCCATATCGGGTTCGATGGACTCGTAAGAGAGGTTCCCCTGGATCTCAATGGGTATGGAAATGTCCATCCCCAACAGAGTCTTCAAGTTGAGCTTCATGACCTCGAAATTGTTACTGGCCTTGATCAACTGGGGCTTGAGGTTGACCACTCTTACTTCTGATCGCAACAGGTCAAACTGAGATGCAAGACCCACCTCATACTGGCTTTTCACATTCTTGTGGAGGTCTTCGGCATCCTTTACAGCCTGTTCAGCAACTCTTACGAATTCATGGGCGAGCAGACATCCGTAAAACGTCGCTTTTGTGTTAAAAACCGTGAGGTGTTCAGATTGGCGAACAGATTCCTGTGTGGATTTGAGGTTATACTTGGCACTCTTGTAACCAGCAGTCAACCGCCCTCCTGTGTAAAGGGGGAGGGATAAGTTCAATGCGAGCTGGTAGTCTCTTGTGAAGTCCATTTTCACTTTCTCCGGTGGCTGCCCAGGAATGAACGATGGAAATTCCAGCTCGAACAGCTTCTCATCGAGAGTGGCGATTCCTGTTGAGTTGAGGGAGGGGAGAAAGCCTGCGGCGGCTTCTCTCACATGATGCTCGGCCGCATCCACACGTTCTTCAGACGCCAAATGGTAAGGATTCTGAGAGAGGGCCAGCTCGATGCTCTTCTCGAGAGTCAAAACCACTTTGTCTTGGGCGAAAAAAAGACGCCCTGGAGCTAAAAAAATAATCATCCATAAAAGGAAATATCCCGTTTTTCGCATGTTCACGCTCCTCTTCTTATTTCCTAGCCTTAATGATCCCATGAAGGACAAAATCATGGATCAAATCAGTGCTCTCATTCAATGGTAACTCTTTTTCATGTACAGGACCTTTAAAATGAAATCCGCGGAGCAGAGCTCCCAGTATATAGCATACCTCTTTCGGGTCCATGTCACGGAATTCCCCCGATCGGATGCCCTCTTCAACGATAGTCACCATAACATTAAAAATCTCTTCCAATTTTTTTCTTAACACTTGAGGAACCTGAGGATGGTGGTTGGAATGCCACCCTTGTTTGCTCACATCGATTTTTAACAATTTTTTCATTGCAGACTGTTCCATGATGAAAATCCGCGATAAATTCCTCTTCCTCTGGTAGTAACCGAGGATGTAATGGATCAGCTCGCGCAGTTTTTCACTGGAATCCATGTCCTTTTCTTGTATCTTGATAGAATTTTTATACGCTTCATCAAAAGTATTCAGGATGATCTCCATAAACATCTCTTGTTTGCTTTTAAAATAGCGGTAGAGAGTCGCCTTGGAGAATTGGGCTGCTTCGGCAATATCGTCCATCGTTGCCAGAGCATAACCTTTTTTGGCGAACACATTTTCTGCGGCATTCAAGATGAACTGTTTATTTTCCTGTTCTCTATGGCGTTTTCTTTCTTTACGAAGATCTCTCATTCCCGATCACCTTTCTAAGACTGACTAGTATTGATGCTATACTCATAAGTCTAGTTTTTGAACTAAAGAGTTAACTTAGCAGTTTTCTCTACTCATGTCAACGCACAATCCATCTTTCACTTGATTCATACGTAAAACTGCTGACAAGGATAATAATACTTTGGGGATATCCCCTTGACTCCACTAGCCACTATATGTTGTGGTTTTTAGGCTTTGGCCCTCTTGCATGTTTAACCAGGGCTGAGTACTGTACTGGTTCTATCGCCACTGCCTGCTGGATAAGTCGGTAGAAGAGCTTACCTCGGTAGCGAGAAGTCCGACGGTTAAACCTGAACGTGTATTCATCAAGATAATAATCGAGATGCTGTTGGCTAACAGCGCCTTGATGGGTTCCCAACAACCATCGCTTCAGCAAAGCCGCCACTCTGTTGCAGGAGGGCAGTAGGTTGGCTCCAACATCGGCATCTTTACGCACTATTTCATGTATGTAGCCGAGACGATTCAGTTGGTTGTATCCCTTCCATCCATCGGTACGAATTACACTGCCCGGTGCCACAGCTTGCTCGACAGCTGGTTCCAAACTTGTAGCCGAAGCGTCCGCTACTCGTTGAAGCCGAATCCGACCAATGTGGTTTCCATCCATTTGTGCCGCTATTACCACAAGTGCCTTACCCTCGGCTCCACGACCACGTTTCCCAGGCTTTTGCCCGCCAATATAAGTCTCATCAATCTCGATCGTACCCGCGAGCCGATCTCGTCCGGGCCTGACCATAGCGCGCCGCAATTTATGCAACCATGTCCAGGCCGTCTCATAGCTGCCCAGTCCCAGAACTCGTTGAAGTCCCTTCGCGTTGGCACCATTTTTTTGACTGGTTACCCACCAAATCGCTCGGAACCACATCGTCAGAGGCAATCTAGACCTGTCAAAAATGGTTCCAGCTTTTACCGAAACCTAATACTCACAAGCGGCACACTTAACCAGACTACGTTTCGTAAACCAACCCTTCCTACTGCCACATCGTGGACAAATAAATCCCTCGGGCCAGCGCAAACGAAAAAGATATTGCACACAGGCCGCTTCCGATGCAAATTGATG